>CAJUAC010000012.1 GCA_910583885.1 uncultured Oscillospiraceae bacterium
GTGATGCCCTTGTAGTCCACCAGCACACCGGCGGCGGCGTTCTGCAGCTTGTTGGTCAGGTCGGCCACAATGGCCTGCTTCTCGCTCAGAACTTTTGCATTAGGCATTCTTGTATTCACCTCCATTAGAATTCGCGGGAGTATGCGTTCAAGAACGGAAAACGGCCCTTGCGCATAGACGCAAGGACCGTGCTAATCAGTAACAATCAGCAATCCTCGGCAGGGCTTACGGGGGCAGCCCCCACCTGCTGTCTTTGGAACGCAGGCATTATTATAACGGAGCCCCGGCAGATTGTCAAGGCTGTTTCCCCCATTTCTGCATCTTTTTTACGTTTTTCTGCCGCAGGCTGGCCCGGCACATCAGCGGCTGCCGGATGCAGCCGGCATGGGATGGCCCTGTACAGACTGGTAGAGCTGCTCTGCTGCCGCGCCGAAGGCCTCAGCGGAGAATTTCCCGGCAGATACCCAGGCCGCCTGGGACATGCGCTCGCGCAGGCCGGCGTCGGCACAAAAATCCTGGAGGTGCCGGGCAAAGTCCTCGGCGTGTTCGTACTGCCAGCCGTTCACACCGTCCTCCACCACGCCCTCCACGCAGGCGTCCCGGCGGCAGAGTACGGGCAGGCCCGCCGCTAATGCCTCAAAATAGGTCAGGCCCTGGGTTTCGCTGGTGGAGGCGGTGATAAAGAGGTCGCCCAGGCGGTAGTAATCCGGCGCCTCCGTGTGGGGCACCATACCTGTGTAAATCACATTCACGCCGCGCTCCCGGGCGTAGTCCAGCACCGCCTCCCGGTCCGGCCCGTCGCCCACCAGCAGCACGGACACCTTCTGCTGGCCCGCTGCCGCCACCTGGTCCATCAGCTGTTCCAGGTTCTTTTCCTTGGCCATCCGGCCCAGGTACAGCAGCACCGTGTGATCCTCCGGGATGCTCCAGCGCCGGCGCAGCGCTGCCAGCCGCTCCGGCGGCGGGGCCTCCCGGTACAGGCCCAGGTCCACGCCAGTGGGGATCACCTCGATCCGGCAGCGGATGCCATAGTCCCGCAGCAGCCGCTCCACCTTCTGGGTGGGCGCGACGATGCAGGCCGCCCGGCCGCAGATCCAGCGGGAGAAGGCCGATACGACGTATTTCCCCACCCGTACACTGGGGGAGAAGTAGTGGGTGTAGTCCTCGTATACCGTGTGGTAGGTATGGACAATGGGGATACCCAGCCGGTTGGAGAGAACGTAGGCCGCCCGGAAGGTACTGAATTCGCACTGGGAATGGATCACGTCCGGCCGCCAGGCGATCAGCTCTTGCAGCATACTCCGGGTGCGGTTTACCCGCAGGCGGGCCCCGGGATAGATCCTGTTGGCACTGACAGACCCCATGTAATAGATTGGACCGTCTTTATAGGTATGCAGACTGTTGGACAGTGTGACCACACGCACCTCGTGCCCCCGCGCCTCCAGCTCGCGCTGTAAGAGCAGCACAGAAGTTACAACACCGTTGACCACAGGCGCATACCAGTCTGTTGTAATCAGAACTTTCATATGGCTCCTTTCCGACAAGACCGCTTTTGCAAGTTTTATGCATCCCGATTATAGCAAATCCCGCCGGACAACACAAGCGGTATTTCTGTCCTTAAATGAATCGTAAAAATTTCTGCCAGCCATTTTCCATAAGGGCTGTGACAATCCTGCCGCCTGGGTTGAGTTGCTGGTGAAAGGAGGTCCTGCGTATGGACAATCAGCCGCTGCCTGCGGGCTGCTGATAGCCGGGATCTGGCCCCTCAGCCAGATGATTCAGGAATATAAGTGGACACAGATTGTCAGAAATTTTCAAACAGGTGCGGTTCGTGGGCCGGCAGCGAGCATGTGTGGTTTGGCAGTGCCAGGTATTCCCTATCCTATCTGCGCAGTTTGCAGGACCAGACCGTTGCGGCCATGCCTGGATTGGGGCTTGCGGTGGGCTGCGGGGTCAATGAGGAGACCAACCAGGTGGAGCTGGACATCCCCGAGGCCACCGATGCGGCATTGCGCCTGTTGGCGGAGCTGGATCCGACGGACGACGCCATCCTGGTCCGGGTGGGCCCCGCCGCCAGCACAGACCAGCTCCAGGAGCCCGGCGCAGCCATTCAGCCCGGCGACGGGGAACTGCCAAATAGGGAAAAAGTGGCCTCTGCCAGATAAATTTGTGGACTTTTGGCGGCCGGTAAGGTATACTGAACCAAACCGGCCCCAGGGCCGCAACATATTTTGACAGAATACAAGGGAGGGAGACGCTTTGTCCTATCAAACAGTCATTGTTTTGGACTTTGGCGGCCAGTACAACCAGCTAATTGCCCGGCGGGTCCGGGAGTGCGGCGTATACTGCGAGGTCAAGCCCTACACCACGCCCTTAGCGGAGCTGCGCGCCATGGAGCCCATCGGCTTTATCTTCACCGGAGGCCCCAACTCGGTCTATCTGGACAGCTCACCCCAGGTGGATCCGGCCCTGTTTACGCTGGGCGTCCCGGTACTGGGGATCTGCTATGGCTGCCAGCTGATGGCCCACACGCTGGGCGGGCGCGTCACGGAGGCCCAGGAGGACAGCGCCCGGGAGTACGGCAAGACGGAAACGTTTTATAACACCGCCTGCCGGCTCTTCAAGGGGCTGCCGGAGAACGGTGTAAGCTGGATGAGCCATGGGGACTACATGGAGAAGGTTCCGGAAGGATTCGTCCTGGCGGCCCACTCCAAGGCCTGTCCTAACGTGGCAATTGCGGACGAGCAGCGGGGCTTCTACGGGGTGCAGTTCCATCCAGAGGTAAACCACACGGAAAACGGCGGGCAGATGATCCGCAACTTTCTTTATGAGGTCTGCGGTGCCAAGGGTGATTGGACCATGGGGGATTACAAGCGCACCGCCATTGCCTCTATCCGGGAGAAGGTTGGGGATGGACGGGTGTTGCTGGCGCTCTCCGGCGGCGTGGACAGCTCTGTCTGCGCAGCACTGCTGGCTGAAGCAGTTGGCGAACAGCTGACATGTGTGTTTGTCGATCACGGCCTGATGCGCAAGAACGAGGGGAATGAGGTACAGGCGGCGTTCCAGCCCTGGGCGATGCACTTTGTCCGGGTGGATGCGGAGGCGCGGTTTTTGGGGAAACTGGCCGGGATCACAGAGCCGGAGCGGAAACGGAAGATCATCGGAGAGGAGTTCATCCGGGTTTTCGAGGAGGAGGCCAAGAAGATTGGCGCGGTGGATTTCCTGGCCCAGGGGACGATCTACCCCGATGTGATCGAGTCGGGGGCAGGCAATGCAGCGGTCATAAAAAGCCACCACAATGTGGGCGGCCTGCCGGATTATGTGGACTTTAAGGAGATTATTGAGCCGCTGCGGCTGCTGTTTAAGGATGAGGTCCGTCAACTGGGACGGGAACTGGGATTACCGGAGTATCTGGTCAGCCGCCAGCCCTTCCCCGGACCGGGGTTGGCGATCCGGGTGATCGGGGATCTGACCAAGGAGAAGCTGGATACGCTGCGGGATGCAGATGCGATTTACCGCCAGGAGATTGCGAATGCAGGGCTGGACCGGGAGATCGGGCAGTATTTTGCGGTGCTGACGAATACGAGGTCTGTTGGTGTTATGGGGGATGGCCGGACCTATGACTATACGCTGGCCCTGCGGGCTGTCACCACCAGCGACTTTATGACCGCCGATTGGGCCCGGATCCCTTACGAGGTGTTGGATTTGATTAGCTCCAGGATTGTAAATGAGGTGCCCGGGATAAACCGCATTTGCTATGATGTCACATCCAAGCCGCCGGCGACGATTGAGTGGGAATAACAGATTTTTCCGGCCGATAATCAATATATAGTATTATATAATCAAAAACACCCCGCGAGCGACACAATATCTTGTGTTGCTTGCGGGGTGCTTTTTTGCGGACCGTTGCAGAATCGTTGCACTTCTATTTTTGAACCTGTTTTTCCGCTGTTTCGAGCCGGTTCGCCACATCCTCCAAGGACACCTCTCCAGCACCGAAAGAGGACGGGCCTGTGGATTCTCCCTTCTTCCATCGCTCTAAATCTGCGGCCATAATATCCATCTTGTCTGGGTACAGATGCGAGTAGGTTGACATAGCCACCTCCACCGTATCCCCCAGGCGCTCGGCCACGGCCACGATGGTGTAGCCTAATTCCACCAGCAGAGCGGCATGGCTGTGCCGAAGGTCATGTATCCTGATCCTCTGGATGCCTGCCGCCGCTGCCGCACGATCCAGTTCCTTGTTCAGCGTACCGTGGGTGAAATAGAAAATGCGGTCCCCCGGCTCAATCTCATAAAGGGCGCTAATGTACTGCTGCACCTCGTCGTAGAGGAACGGCGGCATGGATACATCCCGAACGCTGTTCTCCGTCTTGGGCGGGCCTGCAGTATCCTCGCCCCCCACCCGGTGGTGCGTTTTATTGATGCGAGCTGCACGAGAGGGCAATATGTCCGCTGGTGTCAGAGCCAAGCATTCCCCCACTCGGAGTCCAAGCCAATACATCAGCTCAAAGGCGACACGATATCCCCATTTTGAAACCTGCTCCACCACGGTTTCAAATTCGGTGGTTGTCCAGAATTTCATCTTGCCGCTCCGTTTTTTTCCCATGAAGCCCGCCGGAAGGCATGGGTTCTGCTGAAGACCATAGTACATCACTGCATAGTTGAAAATGGCAGACAGGCGGCTATTGACTGTGCGGAGGTACGAGGGTGCATATTTCCGCCCATTGTGCGGATTGATGGTGGACATCATTTCATTTTGCCACTTGCGAACGGTGACCGCATCGATTTTGTCCACCTGCAGCTTACCGAAAAACGGGAGCAGCCAAGTGTTGATGATGCTGTCCTGGGTCCCTCTGGTGGTCCCCCGGACACGGTGATCAGCGTCCTCCTGGTAGAGTTGCACCAGGGAAGCAAACGACATTTCGCAGCGCCGTTCCTGCTTCAGCAAAAATTCACGCTCATACTCCTGAGCATCCTTTTTCCGATCAAAGCCCTCCTTTTTCTTTGCACGCCGTTTTCCAGTCCAGTCGGTGTAACGGAGATAGGCGTACCATTTAGTCTTGCCGTCTTTGGTCTTATACGATTTTACTGACATAGAAACACCCACCTCCCCGCCCCGGCCACCAACCGGGGCGCTTTTTATTCCTCGGACGGTTCCTGACGCTCGGCCTTGGCCTGCTCATCGGCCAGCTTCAGCAGATCCACATACTCCACCACCCGGCGCTTTGATTTCTTGGACAGACGCTGGAACCGGCCGGCCAGCGCCAGAATCTCCGGGTCCTTGATACAGTCCAGGAGCAGAGTTCGGTTTTCCTCCGAAAGTGTGTCGGCCCCTTCCACCAGGGCAACGGCATCCCAGACGATTTGCGGTGTGGCGCGGGATGTGCCGCGCTTCCGGTCATCAGACAGCCCCAAAATAAAATCCGCTGACACTCCATCGAAGATGATGACAAGCTGACGGAGCGTATCCTCTTGGAGCTGGATGCCGCCATTTTCATATTTGGACACCACCGAGGGCTGCACCCCGAGCCGGGCAGCTAATTCCTTTTGGCTCAATCCCGCTTCTTTGCGGAGCATAGATACTCGATTCATAACATACACCTCCAATTGTCCCTTTTATTTTACTATTTCTTTTTGAGAAACACAAGGAGAAATTTGCCGGAAAAGAAATTTCTTTTGAAAACGGCTTGACATTCCTAAAAGGAAGTGTTAGTATAGGACTACGCAAAAGTTCCTTAAAAGAATTTTTAAGAAAGGGGGGTCAAGGATGGCAAACAGGATGCGGGAGCTACGACTGGAGCACCATGAAACGCAGCGGGACCTGGCGGAGCTCTTGGGGCTTAAATCCGCAGTCCTTTACTGCAAACGGGAAATCGGCTATCATCCCGTAACGCTGGAGGAAGCCTTCAAGCTGTCCCTTCATTGGGGGCTTACCATTGAGGAGATTTTTTTTGCGGATGAAGTTTCCTTAAAAGAGAGCTCCGCCTAATCTGAAAAAAGTTTACCACAAGGAAGGAGGATAATAAATGCCCAGAAACGCCACGAAAGCGGCTGACAACGTGTTTTATCTCGCACGAAAAGCGGCGGAAAAGTGCAACGACCATCTGGGAAGCCGTGAGGGTGCGGCGGAGGAAACCGGCATTGACCGTACCCGCCTGGCCCGCATCGAGGCCGGGGTCCTCGTTCCCTACCCCGAGGAAGTCCTGATGATGGCCCACGCCTACCAGGCCCCCCAGCTCTGCAATCACTACTGCGCCAGTCTCTGTCCGCTGGGCAAAAAGACGATCCCGCCCTGCGAGCTGCTTCAGATTGACCGACTGGCGCTCAAGGTCATGTCGGCCATGCAGGGGGCCAGCGGTGTGCAGCAGATTATTCTGGAGATTGCCGGCGATGGCCAGATCACTCAGGACGAGGTGCCCCAGCTGGAACAGGTGATGAAGAACCTGGAGGCTATGGAACGCGCTTCGATGGAGCTCCGCCTTTGGATGCAGAAGTACGTCGGACAATAGGAGGGCCCACATCATGGCAGATATTGAACGAAAGGAGCAGGAAGCCCCCAAGTACGTCAAGGTTCGGGAAGTCATGCAGTTGTGCGAGGTCAGCGAGAGCCGGGCCTACCGCATCATGCAGCAGCTCAACAAGGAGTTGGAGGCTCAGGGTTTTGTCACCACGGCGGGCCGGGTTTCCCGGAAGTATCTCATGGAGCGGCTCTATATTTAGCGGAAAGGAGTTGAATGCGGTGAAACTGAGCAGGAAGCAGTTCTCGGCAGCGTTGGAGCTGGTCATTGTCCTACTTGTGACGGCCCTGGTATTTCGCCTGGGTGTCGCCGTGGCAAAGGCGGAGCGAGGCTACGACGCTCATGGCGGGGAGTATATCCTCTTGGCGCTCCCGGTGCTCTACTATGCCGGGAAACAAACCCTGCAGGACTGGTTGGCGGACCTCCGGGAGATTCGGAGGGGCGGCCAGCCCTGGAGAAAGGAGGACTAAAACCGATGCCCTATTACAACATTTGCCCTCACTGCGGCAGCCACCTTGACCCCGGAGAGCGGTGCGACTGCCAGAACAGAGGGCAGGAGCCGGAGCGGCGGGAGGCCGCTGAGACCAAAAAGGAGGAAAAATCTGCATGACGAACATCATCAAGGTCCAGTTTTTCAAGGGCGGCACCCCGGCGGGCAAGGCGTACAGCTACTACACGCCTGAGCCGGTGGATGTCGGAGACATCGTGGATATCAAGACCAACCACGGTACCGCCCGCGCCATGGTGGTCCAGGCGGATGTGCCGGAGGCGGAGATTGCCGCCTTCAAGCCCGCAGTCAAGACCATCATCGGCAAGTCGGCCTGCCGCTACGAGGAGTGCGCCGAGTTCACGGCCATCGGGGAGGGCGACCACATCTGCGGTGCTGATCCGCACAAGATGCCGGTCAGCGACTACGCCCCCACGGAGGACTACTTCTGGTGCAAAGGCGCCCATTTCTCCAGCATGGGGGAGTAGGCCATGCCCGCCCCGGAAACACGGCGGTTCCTGCTGGAAGCGAGGGATGAAGCCTCCGGGTGCCTTGGCCGCGAGCTGACGGACTCCGAGTGGGCCGAAGCCTACCCGCCAGCGGCGCAGAAGCTGTCCCGCATCATTCAGCTGTATGGGGACAACGGTGGGGCCCGTAACCAGCCATGGTACCTCGGCAAGCTGGTGCAGGAGCATATCGCGTTCAGCGTCCTTTCCGCCTACTGTGCCACGAGCGCACAAAAAAAGACCGCCTCCGAAGAGGACGGCCTTCTCACCACCACAAATATAACACCCAACATCATCCAATGTCAATCCTGAAAGGAGATGCGGCATGAAAATCAACACCCTGCGGCTTGAGAATTTCCAGGGCATCAAGGCCGCCACATTCGACTTTAAGGGCCAGAGCGCCAGTATCTATGGCGATAACGCCACCGGCAAGACCACCCTGTTCAACGCGCTGACGTGGCTCCTTTTCGACCGCCCCAGCACCGGGGCCAAGGGCTACACCCCCAAGACCAAGGGCCCGGACGGGGACATCCACTACCTTGACCACGCCGCCGAGGCGCAGTTCACCATGGACGGTGGCCGACTGGTAACGCTCCGGAAGGTTTTCCATGAGAACTACAAGAAAAAGCGCGGCTCGGCTACGGATGAGTTCAGCGGTCACAGCGTGGACTTCTTCATCGACGGTATTCCGGTCAAGGAGAAGGAATACACCGCCACCCTCCTGGGCTTCTGCGGCGGGGCCGAGCAGATGAAGATGCTGACCATGCCCCACTACTTCCCGGAGGATATGCCCTGGGAGGCCCGCCGGAAGATTCTGCTGGAAGTTTGCGGGGATGTCACCGACACCGAGGTGATTGCCAGCAATGGCGAGTTGATGGAGCTCCCCTCCTACCTCCTGATGCCGGGCACCGCTGACCAGCACTATACAGTGGATGAGTACAAGAAGATCGCCACCGCCCAAAAGGCTGACATCAACAAGCAGCTCCTAGGCATCCCCGGTCGCATCGACGAGGCCCAGAGGGCCATCCCGGAGGAGACCATTGATGTGGCGGCTATTGACGCCCAGCTCTCGGCCCTCCAGACCAAGCAGGACGGGCTGATGGAGCAGAAAGCCGCCCTCCTGGCCGGGGATACTGCCACAGCGGAGGCTCGTAAGCGGGTGGCTGCTGCTGAGGCGGCACTGGCGGAGGCCCGCACCGCTCACCTCAACCGAGCGGCAGAGGCCAACCAAGGCACCCAGGCTTCCATTACAGAGCTCCAGGGGCGCATCTCTACGGCCATGAGCGGGAAATACCACCTCCGGGCGGAGATTGACCGCCAGAGCATGAACCTGGAGCGGCTCCAGAGCCGCCGGGCGGATCTGCTGCAGGAATACGCTTCTATCCAGGCCGAGACCTGGGACGAGGGGCAGGCGGTCTGCCCGACCTGCCACCGGGAGCTCCCTGCAGAGGACGTCACCCGAATGCGGGAGGCGTTCAATATTGGCAAGAGCAACCGCCTTCAGGCGGTCAACCAGCAGGGCCAGCGGGAGGCCAGTAAGGAGATGATTGAGGGCCTTCAGATGCATATTGCCGGGCTCCAGACGGAGTTCGATGCCGCTGAGGCGGAGCTGAAGAAACTCACCGATGAGCAGGCTGCGCTACAGGCCCAACTGATAACACCCGCGCCCTTCGAGCAGACCGCAGAATATGCCAGCCTCGCCGCCGCGGTGGCCGCCAGCAAGGCCGCAGAGGCTGGGGCGGGCCAGACTACCACCACCGCCTTGGAGGCCCTGAACGCCCAGATTCAGGCCATCTACGCCGAGTCCCGCGAGCTCCAGCAGCAGAAGGGCAAGGCGGATCAGGCGGGGGCCCAGCGGAAGCGTATCGCAGAGCTGCAGGATCAGGAAAAGGCTCTGTCGGCGCAGTACGAGGAACTGGAGAAGGGGATTTACCTTTGCGAGCAGTTCACCAAGGCCAAGGTCAGGATGCTCACCGACCGCATAAACGGGAAGTTCAAGAATGTCCGGTTCCGGCTTTTCTTGGAACAGGTAAACGGCGGTGTCAAGGATGACTGCGAGGTCCTGGTACCCAATGAGGCGGGCTCCATGGTTCCCTTCCGGGATGCCAACAACGCTGCCCGCATCAATGCCGGGCTGGAGATTATTGAGACCTTGGCCTGCCACTGGGGGATTTCCATGCCGGTATTCATCGACAACGCCGAGAGCGTGACCCGGCTGGCTCATACGGCCATGCAGACGGTCCGGCTGGTGGTTTCCGAGCAGGATGCCAAGCTCCGCTTGGAACTGGACGAGACGAAGGGAGGCGCAGCGGCATGATGTTCGGAAAACCCAAGACCACCGCCCCCTACCTGACACGGGCACTGGAAGCCATCGATGCTGAGAAGTTCCCCGAGGCCCAGCAGATCATCCAGGATGGCGCCATCGACTACTTTGGCCGCTTCAAGCCGGCCGCCGCTACTATCCCGGTCAAGGACGCTCCGCTCCTGATCCACCTCTACCGCCACATGGCTGACGAGCTGGAGCGGGCCGATCCGGTGGCCGCTTCCCTGGCCGAGAAGCTCAAGCCCATCAAACTACCGCCGATTACCTTTACCCGGCGGAGCAAATAAGGAGGATATGAAAATGGCAGCCAATCAGAGAACGCAGGCCACCACCCCCGCCCCCGCGCCCCAGCCCCAGACCGGGGCCCTCCAGACCCAGGGGGAGCAGAAGCCCAATATGTCCGAGCGATTCACCAGCAAGGTGATGATGGAGTTCGGCAGCAGCGTCGGGGCCATCCAGGTCACCGACTACCAGCGCCAGCTGATCCAGGGCTACTTCGTTGCCATCGACCGGGCCCTGAAGGCCGCCGAGGAGGAGCGCCTGCGGAAGAACGCCAACAACCGCGACCACGAGAAGTACGACAACCCCCTTCCCGTCACCTGGGAGAACGTGAACCTGAACGATCTGGCGCTGGATGTTGTTCACTACGCCCGCATGGGGCTGGACATGATGCAGAAGAACCACCTGTTCGCCATCCCCTTCAAGAACAACAAGATGCAGAAGTATGATGTGAACCTGATGCCCGGCTACAACGGCATCCAGTACATCGCTGAGAAGTACGCCCTGGAAACGCCGGTGGCGGTCACCATTGAGCTGGTCTACTCCACCGACACCTTCCGCCCCATCAAGAAAACGGCGGGTGTCCGGGTGGAGAGCTACGAGTTCGCCATCAACGACGCCTTCAACCGTGGTGAAATCGTTGGCGGCTTCGGCTACATCGAGTATCAGGACCCGCTGAAGAACAAACTGGTCATTATGACCCTGCGGGATATTGAGAAGCGCAAGCCCAAGTATGCCTCCGCCAATTTCTGGGGCGGCACCCAGAAGGTCTGGGAGAACGGAAAACAGGTCGAGCAGCAGACCGATGGCTGGTATGAGGAAATGTGCCTGAAAACCATCAAGCGGGAGGTCTACAGTGCCAAGTATATGCCGGTCGATCCCAAGAAGGTGGATGACAGCTACCAGTACATGAAGCTCCGGGAAGCCAGAATTGCGGAGCTGGAGGCTCAGGATGTGATCGACATCTACGCTAACGGCGAGGTTATCGACACCACGCCCCAGGCTCTGCCCGGCACCCCCGCCCCAGAACCGCCCGCACCGCCCCAGGGCTTCGAGGTAAACCAGGGCACCGGGGAGATCACCAAGGAGCCCGCTCCTGCCGTCAGTACCGGGGCTCCCCAGCCGACTGCCGGAGCGGCCACGGCGGACGGCCAGACTACCATTGGCGGGCCCTCGTTTTAATGGAGATCAAGGCTCTCGCATCCGGCAGTACAGGTAATGCCTACATCGTCGGAGACGGGCAGACAACGGTGCTGCTGGATGCGGGAATACCCGTAAAAGCCCTCCAGGTCGGCAGCGGCTTCCGCCTGCGGCAATTCGCTGGGTGCTTTATCACCCACGCCCACAAGGACCACAGCAAGGCCGCCGCGGGCCTTGCCCGGCTGGGGATGGATATCTACACCAGCCAAGGCACCATAGACGCCTGCGGCCTGGCGGGGCACAGGATGCACCCGGTGAAAGCCCTGGAGGAATTTCAATTGGGAACTTTTCAAGTTCTACCTTTCGATGTGGAGCATGATGTACCAGAGCCCCTTGGTTTTCTGCTCACCAGTACGGCTACCGGGGAAAAGCTGCTCTACTTCACAGACACCTATTTTGTGAGGTACCGCTTTACCGGGCTGACCCACATCATGGCTGAGTGCAATTACTCCCGAGAGGGCATCCAGCGCAGCGTGGAGGCGGGCTATATCCCCATTGAGCGGGTGCCGCGCCTAATGAAAAGCCACATGAGCCTAGAACACCTGCTGGATATGCTCCGGGCCAATGACCTGCGGAGGCTGCAGCAGATCTATTTATTGCATCTGAGCACCGACAACAGCGAAGAGCAGCGATTCCGGGAAGAGGTACAAAAGCAGACCGGCGCAGAAGTGTACGTCTGCTGACAGGGAGGTTATCCGCCTATGGCAAGGACACGAAGCATAAAGCCCAGCTTTTTTGACAACGAGCTCTTGGGCGGACTCTCTCCCTTGACCCGCCTCCTATTCATTGGCCTATGGGGGCAGGCGGATAGGGCAGGCCGCCTTGAGGACCGGCCGCTCCGGCTGAAGAAAAACATTCTCGGCTACGATGACGTGACCGTTGCTGATGTGGACAATATGCTGGAATCCCTAAACACCAACGGATTCATCATCCGCTATCAGGTGGAGGACCGGAGCTATATTCAGGTAACAAAATTTGAAAAGCACCAAAACCCACACATCAAGGAAAAGCCCAGCGAGATTCCTCCGCCTCCCAGCTTAGGGGAGGATGAAGGCGGATCGGGTGCTGGGCAGCCCAAGGGGACCGCTAACGAGGGTCTGGGCGCTGTAATGTCCCTCTTCTTGGACAGGATTAACTCAACACCCTCACAAACAAGCCTGGATGAGCTGAAGGGGTATGTCGAAACCCTGAGCCCGGAGGTTTGTTTGAAAGCCATCAATAAAGCCATAGATGGCGGCGCAGAGAAGCAAAACTGGAATTATATCCGCGGCATTCTGCGGAACCTCGCCAAGCAAAAGGTGCGAAGTGTTGCGGATTGGGACAGATTAGAGGCAGAAAGGGAGCGACGGAAAAATGGAGCAAATCGGAAAGGTCCTGGACCAGACCATGGGCAGAACACTGGACCGCCGGGAACAGAGGGGGCGGGGGCCGGGATTGGCGGGTTCCACCCTGCCGAGAGCGCAGATGAATGAGCCGGAGCCCCTGCCGGATCAGTACAAGATTCACCCGAATGAGGCGAAAGCCAAAGGCTACACCTACAATTCGGAGCCTCCAGCCTCAGAACCCTGCCCCTACTGCGGGCGGATGCTCTACCACTACGGGGCCATTATGCCGGGGCAGAAACACGTTTTTACTTGGTTCGAAGAAACGGAGCGTTGCACTTGCCCCCAGGCCCAGGAATATTGGAAACAGCAGGAGGCCGCCCAGAGGGCTGCTGAAGCGGCGGAGAAGCGCAGGAAAGAGCAGGAACGTATCCAAGCCCGCATCGGGCGGCTGATCAAGGACAGCGGCATCCGGGGGCGCTTTCTGAACCGAACCTTTGACCGTTTCGAGGTCACCAACGTCAACCGCAAAGCCTACAGTGCCGCTAAGAGGTATGCCGACAGCTTCCCCGTCATGCTTCCGACCAAGGATGAGCGCGGGCACATCACCCCACCGGCCAAGGAACGTAATGGCCTGTTTATTTCCGGCACCAAGGGAACCGGGAAGACCCATCTGGCGGCATCCATCGCCAATCAGCTTATTCAGGGTGGCACTCCGGTGATTTGCATGACGATGATTGACCTGCTGGCTCGCGTCAAGCAGACCTTCGACCGGCCGGGCGAGGCTACCGAGGCAGAGATTATGCGGATTTATGAGGAAGTCCCCCTGCTGATCATCGACGATATCGGAACTGAGCAGCCCACCACTTGGGGTATTACCCAAATTTACACCATCATCAATGCCAGGTATGAAGCCTATATGCCCATCATCATCACCACCAATTACTCGGGAGAAAACCTGATCCGCCGCATGACCCCGGACCGAGACGATGGCGTTACGGCAGCCAAGACCATCAGCCGCCTTACGGAGATGTGCTCTGGCATCGAAATGATCTGGGATGACTGGCGGACGAAATAAGGAGGACCACATGAGCAACAGAAAAAAGAACTGCCGCCGGACCGATGAGGAGCGGGCAGTCCATGACCGGGCGACCAGGCTCCGCAAAATGACCGATGCCCAGCTCTGCGATTTCATCGACAGCACCTATGGACGCGGTATGGAGGAAGGCGCCAAGCTGGCGGATCGGCAAGAGACCGCGGCGCAACCCAGCGTGGAGGGGGCCCGCCTGTTCGTGAAGTTCCTGGAGGGCCGCACCGGCACCGGAAACCGAATCGGCAAGGGGACAGTGCTCTACATCACCAAGGAACTGGAGAATGCCATCGCAGCCGGAATATTCGGAGGGGCAATCTGATGCGGAACAGCCTTGCCAACCGGGGCCGCCCCTTTGAGGACCTGCTGAATCTGGCACACAGCCGGTACCAGGCCAGCGGCCAGGCTTGCGTACATAAGGTGCCCACCGAATTTCTCCCGCTGCGGGACCGCCGTGGTCAGGTCACAGGGTGCAAAGTAGAGCACAAGAGTTGCGTAGACTACCTGGGCCGCTATTACAACATCCCTGTGGCGGTGGAGGCCAAGCACACTGAGAACGGCCGCATCCGCTTCGACCGGGTGGAGCAGCACCAGGCGGAGTATTTGGATGATTTCTGCCGGAGCCCTGCCGCCGTCGGCTTAGTAGTGGTCAGCTTCAGCATGAGGCGCTTCTACGCCGTACCGTGGCCCTTCTGGCAGGCGGCAAGGGAAGCCTGGGCCAACTCCCTACGGCGGGGCGGAAAGGTGCTTGTGGAGGCATACGGGGCCGCTTGGTGGACTCCTGGGCAGGCCAGCGTATCACCGGAGCTGCTGCTCTCGGAATGGGAAATCAAGCAGGGCGGGAAATTCGTCCTGCCTTACCTGGACATAATCAACAACCTTTTTGCAGGGAGGGATAAACCCCGTGGAACGGAATGACATCACTGTGGAGCGATTCAACCTTGTGCAGATCCGGCGCACAGTCAAGGCCCCCATTATCTGCGTCTACAACAGTCCGGCGGATTATCCCAGCCAGTTCGTTGCCCGGCTCTGGGACCTCGACAAACCCACCCGGTATGTTGCTGTTGCCGGAACGCTGGAGGCGATCCGGGAGGCCATTCCGGATGATTTAATCCGCTTTCGCCGCGACCAGAGCGACGATCCCTGCATTGTGGAATCTTGGATTTAGGAGAATAGCCATGCGGTGCAGTATTTTCAACTGCGATAAAAAGCACATAAACCAGTGCTGTGCGTTGTGCCCGGACCTGCGCCGGTGCAAGAACCCTTGTCTCAACCATCCTGACCGATGTGGTAAACTCCGAGCGGAAACGCCCAGAGAGATCGCCGTTGCTGCTGGCGTCCGTTACATTGGAAAGGACGAGATGGATCGGATGCTGGACTCTGGCGAAATTGCCGGGGAGTATAAGCCCCTTGGGCGGTACATCCGCAAATCCGGCAGGAAGTTTGTCGGTATCGACAACAGGGGTGGGGATGCCTGGACAGAGGAGTTTTCTACTGAAGCCGGGTGCGTTCGCTGGCTGGTTGAAGATGTGCCGAGAGAGGAGTGCGGGTCATGAGTGACTACGACGAAGGGATATTCCGTATCCCGGCCCGAAGATGCAAACGCTGTGGCGGACTCCTTACCAGTTCCCAAGCCCTCAAGGACGGCTACGGCCACACCTGCAAGATGAAGGTGCGCCATGAGGAACTGGCAAGACAGGAAGCCAAGAACCAGTACAGCCTATTTGACACAACAAAGGAGGGTCAAGTGCCTTGAACTCGTACATACCAACCCACCTGTCCCTGTTTTCTGGAATAGGGGGCCTGGACTTGGCGGCGGAGGCTGCGGGTTTCAGGACGGTGGGCCAGTGCGAGTGGGCGGACTATCCCACCAAAGTATTAGAGAAATATTGGCCGGAGGTGCCACGCTGGAAGGATATCCGAACACTGACAAAGGAGAGCTTTTATGAGCGGACAGGATTACGAACAGTTGAGCTTATTTCCGGGGGATTCCCCTGTCAGCCATTCAGTGTGGCCGGGAAGCGCAGAGGCAAGGATGATGACCGTTACCTCTGGCCAGAAATGCTTAGAGTTATCAATGAGCTCCGGCCCACTTGGGTTGTTGGAGAAAACGTTGCTGGAATCGTCAATATGGCGCTCGACCAGGTGCTATCTGACCTGGAAAACCAAGGATACCAAACAAGGACGTTTATTATTCCGGCTTGCGGTGTCGATGCCCCGCACCGGCGGGACCGATGCGCCATTGTGGCTTGGAACGATGACGGCCAGCCAAACCGGGGGAAATCATTCTCTGCGCTCACCAGAGCGGCGGAAGGGCCGAACCCCGAGCCCAGCAGAATTCGTGATGATGTGGCCTACAGCCACAGCGTCAGACTGGAAGTGCCGTGGACCGAACAGCCACCAACAGGGACTCCCAGAGGCAGTGCGGATGTGGCCGACGCCGACAGCGAGGGATTTCAAGGGTGCCAACAGCATCACTCACCTGACACGAGACGGCAAGAGGAACCATACAGATCAGCTGGCAAATGCCGTCAAGCTCTGGCCTACACCGACCAGCCGCTGCGGGACAGGGGCATCCCAAGCGGAGACCCGCCAAGGCGGCCCGGACCTACAGACGGCGGTGCAGATGTACCCGACGCCAACGACCGGAGCGGGGCTCTGCGGCGGGACAGGGAACTATCAGCAACTCAAGGCCCTGGAGGCATCTGGCCAGATTACGGAGGAGGAACGCCGGAGTGTGGCTTCGGGGAGTGGTGGCCAGCTGAACCCGACGTGGGTCGAGTGGCTCATGGGATTCCCTCTCGGGTGGACCGACTTAAGTGCCTCGGAAATGCCGTAGTTCCAGCGCAGTTTTTCCCGGTATTTCAAGCGATATACCATGTTTTTTACAAGGAGGCTCAATTATGAGCATTGTTTGTATCGGCATTGGCGATGCTACGATGGGCCGCAGAACCCTCGGCCCGAATGGCGAGGTGGTCAGTGAGACTAAGGCCCATTGGGAATCTAACCCACAGGGCGGCTCGGTGGCTGTCTGGACCGCATCTGAGAAAACGGATGAACCGGAAGGTCCCGTGGAGCTGTACGGAGATTGGGATGCTGCCCACTACCTACCCAGAGTATTAGAGCTTCTCCACCCTCGCCGCCGGATCAACGTGCCAGATCTGAAAAGTATGATCCTGGCGGCAGATAAGGAAGGCTGTGGCCTCTGCGACTACTGTCAGCGGTGCGGCTACGACTGCCGCTACTGCATCATTACCGAATGGAAGGAAGAAGGCCATGATGAATAAAAGCGCAATCGACTGGTGTGATTTCACCTGGAACCCAGTGACGGGCTGTCCGAAGGGCTGCCATTACTGCTATGCCAGGAGGCAGGCCCGCCGCTTTTGCGGAGATGTCCGGCTGAACCTGGCCTCGGGGCAGATTACCACCGTCACTACTCCGGGCGGACGGGCCCACATCCTGGAGCAGCCGTTCAAAAACGAGGTGGGAAAACCCGTCCTGTTCCCGGTGGCCTTTGGCACCACCTTTCACCGCTACCGGCTGGCTATGCCAGCACAGAAAAAGAAACCGGCGAGCATCTTCGTGTGCAGCATGGGGGACCTGTTTGCCCCCACGGTACCCACCCGCTGGATCGTGGACGTGTTCGATGCTTGCGAGGCTGCTCCCCAGCACAAGTATATGTTCCTCACCAAGTACCCGGAGCGGTACAAGGCGCTGGAGCAGGTGGCGCTTCTCCCCCACGGAAGCAACTTCTGGTATGGAACGACGGTTACTAGGCTCGCAGAGCTGGACCGAATCGCCAGCATCCCGCCGGCCGCCCACCGCTTTGTAAGCATTGAACCCATCATGGGCGAGATCGACCTTGGTATGGCTCTGGAGCCTGTCGATTGGATCATTGTCGGGGCGGAAACCGGGAACTGGCCGGGGAAGGCTCGGCCTTATAAGGAATGGCTGGATGCCCTGGTCGGATTTGCCCGGCGGAATAGCGTCCCCATTCTGCTGAAGGACAGCGAGGAGCTCCGGGACGTTTGGGGCGACAATCTGATCCAGGAGTTCCCTAAAGGGCTGGAGCCCATGCCTACCGACAACGCCCTCCCCCACTGCAGGCAGTGTGAACACGCCAGCTCCATCAAGCAAGGGAAGCGCGGCATGGCCTATGCCTGCGAGATCGGCCGGGAGGCTGAGGGTTACGATGACCGAACCGAGGCCCGGCACATCCCAGGCCGCTATACCCGGTCCTCTCCGCCCTGGTGTCCCCGAAGGAAGGAGCCGACCAAGAATGGGGAGAAATGACGAACAGACAAGCCTATTCCCGCCGCTTCCCTCACCGTCCCGCGCTACTTATGGCAGCGGAATCAAGCAGGCCCCGAAACACCCCGGCCGCCGCGGCACACCGCACATGGATGCCATATACCTGGACCAGCTTCTCCCCTTGGAGGATTATGACAAGATCATCGTTCTGTTTTCTGGCGGTAAGGATAGCCTGGCTTGCGTTTTGGATCTTCTGGAGCGCGGGGTGCCAAGGGAGAAGATAGAGCTCTGGCACCATGATATTGATGGTGGGCACCCCACCCGGTGCATGGATTGGCCTGTTACGCAAAACTATGTCAGGGCCGTGGCCGAGCATCTGGGCATCACCCTGCGGGTGTCTTGGCGGGTGAATGGATTCTGGGGCGAGGTGTACCGTATTGGTGCCAGCTGGCCTATCCGGTACATAGACCCGGCCACCGGGGAAGTTTTGGAATGTAGGCTGTCGGAAAAGCAAGTCCGCTCTGCCCAGCTCCGAGAAAAAATCTTGGACGATCTGGAACGAGAGGAATTGGAGGGAATGGGGCACCGCATGAAGTTTCCGGCCAAGAGCGGCGACCTCGCTACCCGGTGGTGCAGTTCTATCCTGAAGATCACCGTGGCCGACTCGGTGATCCGCAACATGGCTCTGAAGGATCTAAAAGCCCTGGGGGACTGTCGGAAGTTTCCAGCCAAAGGGTCCATTGCCAACGGGCGCTACTGCAGCCCAAATCTCAAGCGCGAGGTAGCTGACAGCTTGCTCCGAAACATAGATGAGCTGAAAGCAGATGGTCAACGCATGAAGTTTCCGGCTAAGTCTGGGTGCCATCAGGGTCGCTGGTGCTCCGGCTCCCTCAAGGCCCAGGTGGAGAGCAAGCTCTACTCTGATATTGACAGGCTTGCCCAGGATGTGAAGATTCTGGTGATTTCCGGTGAACGCCGCCAAGAGAGTGCCGGCCGGGCCAAATACAATGAGATGGAGATACATCGCACCAATGCCACAGCCAAAGCCCACCGGCTGGTCCATCAATGGCGCAGCGTGATTGATTGGGATGAAGCCCAGATTTGGGACATCATCCAGCGTCATCGTATTGCACCTCACCCCTGCTATACCGCAGGCTGGAACCGCTGCTCCTGCATGATGTGCATCTTCAGCCTGCCATCCCATTGGGCTGGCATCCGAGAGCTGTTCCCGGAGCGGTTTGCAGAGGTTGAGGAAGATGAACGCATCTTGGGCTTTACCTTGGACAATTCGAGAACCCTCGCAGAGTATGTGGGGAGTGCCAAAAGCTGCGTCAGCCATGATGATCCGCAAGCGATTCACCAGCTGACAAGCGGTGAGTTCTCTGTAGATGATGTGGAAGAAGCAGAGTGGATTATGCCAGCAGGAGCCTTTCACGGGGCTGAGGGGGGACCATGCTAACCAAATCCGAAAGGAGGTGCTGTGACTATGGCAAAGAGACGCTGGGCACCGCACGAAGATCAATATCTCCAAGATCGCTGCGACGACATGTCGATCCATGAAATTGCCAAAACCCTGAACCGCTCTTTGAATGCGGTACAAACCAGAAAAACCAAGCTGGGGCTCACTGGCCGCCGGCGGCCGTGGACGGACGCAGACAAGAACTTTTTGTCCGAGAACAAAGAACTATCTGACAAAACGCTTGCCGCAGAGCTCGGCCGGAGTGTCGATGAGGTTTCTGCTATGCGCTGGCGTTTGGCGGGTGGACACAAACACCCACACTGGACGCAAGATGAAGAAGAATACCTTCAGGACCGATGGGGGAAGGCATCTATCTCTGCCATTGCAAAAAAGCTGGGGCGCTCGGTAGTTGCTGTCAAATGTCACGCAACCAAGCTCGGCCTTGGCGGGGTTCTGCTGTCTGGTGATTATATCACTCTTAGCCAGCTCATTTGTGCTGTGACTGGAAGCCAGAAGACCTATTCGTATAAGCCTGAGAGCTGGATGAAAAAGCGAGGGCTTCCGGTACATACGAAGTGTGTAGAGAGCGGCCGTTTCCGAGTGGTCTATTTGGATGAGTTTTGGGCTTGGGCAGAGCAAAACCGGAGCTTTTTGGATTTCTCAAAAATGGAACCTTTGATTTTGGGAAAGGAGCCTGAATGGGTGGCCCAGCAACGGAGAATTGACACCATATCTGGCGCTAACCAGAGAAAAGACCCGTGGACACCTTTCGAGGATCAGAGGCTGCGCTACTTGCTGAAGCAGCATAAGTACACCTGGGCGGAGATGGCCCGTGACATTGGCCGGAGCGAAGGCGCCATTCAACGCCGATGTCGTGACCTGGGGCTGAAGGATCGTCCGATCAGAGAATCCGCCACCCCCTGGACTGCCGAGCAGCTTCAGACGCTGGCTGATATGATTCGGCAGGGCTGCAGCTACAGTATGATTGGTGACGCTTGCGGTGGCCGGTCGGAGAAAGCCGTCCGAGGTGTGGTATTCCAGAAGTATCACACCGAGAATGCCGACAAAGTCCGGGCGATGCTGGGTGACGGTCCGTGGGGAACCGGCGCACCGGAGCCAACGGTCAAATCCGAGAAGCACAAGGAAACCGTCAGAAAACCTATGGCTCGCCTCTGTGGCCTACTCCTTACCATCCGAAACTCTATGGACTTCGGTGAATACTGGCAAAAGGATATGTGCCAGCACTGGGATGCTATCCGGGGCTGCACGATGCACTGCACCGACTGCGACAGCTGCACCAGCTTCCAGCGCATCAGACCGCAGTACTGCCGGATGTGCGGTGGGGAGTTCCTGGAGCGGGTAGAATGGACCTACTGCCCGAAATGCCGGGCCATGCGGAAGAAACAGGCCCAGAAGAAATATGCCATCCTTGCCAGTCGGCAGGAAAGGAGAGCTGTATGAGCAAAAAGTACATTGATAGCCGGGGCTGGAAGTACCAAGTCATGCCTGGCCTTGGCGAGAACACCTACAAGGCTCGGTACCAGCGGCCCGAGAAGCAGGGCGACGTTGGATGGAAGGGGCTGGCCGCCGTTCCGTGGAGGGAAACCCGCGAGGCGGCCCAGGCTGACCTTGATCAGCTGGCCGAAAAGAAAGGGTGGGCGGAATGGAACGGTTGACAAGCAGAGAGCCGAGGATCAGCGGGATGCCGGGTGTGTGTTGCACCCATTTCGAAGGTGGAGACTGCCAAGCCATACAAGGGCATTGCGCTGATGGGTGTGCATGGGAAGAGGCCGCATGGGAACGCCTCGCTGCCTATGAGGACACCGGGCTGGAGCCGGAGGAGGTGACGCAGATCAAACTTGCGATCATGGGAAAATCTCTGGCAGAAATCAAGGAGTTTGAAGGTGTATCCATTAACCGCATGATAGAACTTACCCAAGCCGAGAAGGACGAGCGGCTGGTGGTGCTGCCGGATGCCAAGTATACCGATGCTGATGGCGAGAAAGCCTTGCAGAAAGCCATGTGGACCTGCGGCAACACGAATAACCCAGTCACGCGATATACCGCCGATGCTATTGCCGAAAAGCTGTGCCGGGAGGCGAGGGACAAGAACCCGCCCCTTACGCTGGAGGAGCTTCGGGAGATGGACGGGGAGCCGGTGTGGATTATCCCAATGCGTGGAAGCGGCGGTTTCTGCACTTGGATGCTGGTTGATGCAGAATACGAGCTATGTCGAGAGGCCCATGGCGAAATGGCGGTGTTCGAGAACTGCGGAAAGACTTGGCTGGCCTATCGCCGGAAGCCAGAGGAGGGATAGTGATTGGAGAAAAAAATACTGGATGTCACCTGCGGTGCCCGCACAATCTGGTTTGATAAGCACCATCCCGCTGCTGTGTATTGCGACCGGCGGCGGGAGGAATACCGCCACCTTTGGAAGAACGCCGGAAACTGCTCACTGAGCATAGACCCCGATATTCTCTGTGACTTCACGAACCTTCCATTCCCTGACGGCTCCTTTTCGCTGGTTGTGTTTGACCCACCTCACCTGACTGGTGCAAAGGAAACAGCGTGGCTGGTCAAAAAGTACGGAAAGCTGGACGAAAACTGGCCGCAGATGTTGCACGACGGTTTTGCAGAGTGTATGCGCGTCCTGAAGCCAGACGGAGTGCTTATTTTCAAGTGGTCGGAGTATGACATTCCTGCAGAAAAGGTGTGGAAGGCCATCGGACAGAAGCCGCTGTTTGGACACCACAGCGGCAGAAATTCCAAGACTTTCTGGGGATGCTACATGAAACTTTTAGAGAATCAGGAGGAAAACCATGAGTCAGCGCAGAGAGAAACAGCTCCGGCAGTTGGAGCGTCGGGTGTCGGCCCTGGAGAATCTGGCGATGCCAACCATAGCGGACTGGCAGGACAGAGCGATTACAGCAGAAAGTAAGCTGGCGGGGATGGCCATGGACGCTGAGTGGATGCCCGCCGAACCCAAGAAAGGCATCCTCCGGCGGATTGGGGACTTCTTCAGGGGCGGTGATTCCGATGCCTTGTGAGCCTTTTTTCAGCAAGGGGAAGATGGTGGGCTTCATGTGCAGCAGGGGCCGGGGGAAACCTAAGCCCCCGCCCTGCTACAAATGCGGCAGGCCCTCCACCAAGCTGTGCGATCACCGGGCCATGGAGCCCATTTATGGAACGCTGAACGGCCGGCGGGTATTGAAAAAATGGGTGCCGAGGTTGAACACCTGTGACCGCCCCATGTGCGATGTCTGCGCCAATCACGTCGAGCCGGACACCGACTTCTGCGATTTTCATAACTCAGAGATTGCCAGGGCCGAAAGCACCAAGGCTGAGGTTCTCCATCGGGAGCGGCTGCGAAAGATGGGTATGGAGGATGATCTATGAAGTTAAAGGACTGCACCAAGGAGGAACTGATCTACGTTATTGAGCGTTTACAGCTCTACAACCCGTCTCAAAGGCACTTTCTATTCCGCGCTTTGAACGATGTGGAAATGTGGCGGGAGGAAAAGAAACTCGCAGCGGCAGAAAAATTGGCTACCCTCTCCAACAAAAAACGCCAGGAGTACATTGATCTATTGGCACCCTATGAGGGGAAGCGGCTGATTGACATTCCCGACTCGGTTCTCGAAAAAGCGGATGCCGCTATGAAGGAAGCACAGAAAGCGGATAGCAAATGGAATAAAATCATGGGCATTTTCGGGGCTGGCGGCGGCGCTGACGGCCCCAGGTAATGCGGCTGGGGGAATGACCCCACCCCAGCCGCAAAAGCCCCCACAGGCCAGCTGTGGGGGCCGTCAGGGGTAAGAGACCAGTTTCAAGGAGGAGCGCAATGAAGAGCACAGACAACGCAGGGGCCGCCGGCTTTATGTATGCCAGTGTCGCTTCCAGGATCATGGAGCAGGCTATCCAGCAGGGCGTGGAGGCCGGTGTAAAGGCGGGGGCGGAGTACATTGAGGGCCAAAGGCGCCAAGCCAAAAAGGACCGGTACGACCGGCGGCTCCATAACACCCGCCTCCTCCTGAAGAACTATCGCCGCTTCCGGGCTCACGTTAACGAGGGCGTCAGCTCCGAGAAGAAACCCAGCGGCAAGCGGCCCACCGAGAGCGCAATCAGTATCTTGGATGACTTGGATGAGTTCAGCTACCGCGACGGGCTTTACATCGAAAGTATCAAGCGCAGCCAGGAGCGAACCGCTATCATCCTCCGTCATATCGACAAGATGATGGAATACTACCGAATCGACTGTGACCTGAACGGTACCGATGAGGCCGTCCGTCGTTACAAGGTGGTGATGGCCAGCTACATCGACGAGCCCAAGATTTCCCCGCAGGATATTGCTGAAACCTTTGGTATTGAACGGCGCACCATCTACCGGGACATCAATATCGCCATGAAGCAACTGACCGCCCTGATTTTTGGCATTGATGGGCTTCGCATCGACTGATATGACGTGAAAACCCCGCAGGACAAAAACCGGGCACTGACAGGGCATTTCAAGAGTGCTAAAATGTTACTATGGAGGACTGAACAAATGGCAAAACGCAAACCACAAGAGCCGCCTGCAAAGCTGGATTACAGCACCCAGGCGGAGCCGCGGGCCGTCACGGCTGACGGCATTCCGGTGTTCTGCTCCCACGATGCGCTGATCGCTATCGAGGAGGCGGTACCGAACCCCCGGAACCCGAACCAGCACACCGAGCAGCAGGCCGATGTGTTGGGCAACATCATTCAGGCCACCGGCTGGCGGCAGCCCATCACTATCAGCAAGCGCAGCGGTTTCATCACCAAGGGCCACGGTCGCCTGCTGGCGGCGCAGCGCAAAGGCTGGAAGCAGGTACCGGCCGATTTTCAGGAGTATGCTACCGAGGCCGAGGAATGGTCCGACCTGATTGCGGATAACCGCCTGGCGGAGCTCTCCACCATCGACAACGAGCGTCTGGTGGATCTGATCAAGGAGATCGGGGACGATGTGCCCATGGAGCTGACCGGCTTCTCCAACGAGGACATCACCGACATCATCGCCGCGCTGGAAAAGGCCGGCGGGGTTGCCGAGGATGTAGAGGATGACAAAGCTGACGCCGCCGAGCCGGAGGAGGGGCCCGCCGTCACCCAGGCCGGGGACATCTGGCACCTGGGGGCGCACCGCCTGATCTGCGGTGATGCCACCGACGAGGCCACCGTGGAGCGGCTCATGCAGGGGGAAAAGGCGGAGCTCGTGAACACCGACCCGCCCTACGGTGTGTCCTATATCAGCATCAGCGGCCGGTTTGATGACGGGATCATGAACGACACGCTGACTGGCGACAGCCTTTTGAACACGCTTCTGATTCCGGCCTTCAGGAACTATGTGAAGCACACCACGGAGGAAGCGGCCTTCTACATCTGGCATGCGAGCAGCTCCAGGCGTGATTTTGAAGATGCCATGATGGCCGCCGGGATCATCGAAAAACAGTACATCATCTGGGTGAAAAACAACTTTGTTATGGGCCACGCTAATTACCACTGGAACCATGAGCCCTGCTTCTATGCTGAGAAGGCGGGCCACACGGCCCACTGGTATGGTGACCGTACCCAGAGCACCACATGGAAGGCCACCCTCCGGGACGAGGACGGGGCTGCCACCACCCTCTCCGGCGGTATCGTGGTCACGGATGGCGAGGGCAACAAGCTCTATTTGACTACCGAGCCGCCCAAAGGTAAAAAGATACGCCGGATTCGGCTGCAGAAAGGGCGCAGCGTGTACCTGTTCCAGCCGGACGGCAAGACCACGGACACCTGGGAGGTCACCAAGGACGCCCATGTGGACCATCCCACCCAGAAGCCTGTAGAGCTGGCGATCCGGGCCATCAACAACAACACCAAGCCCGGCGATTTGGTCATTGACTTCTTCGGCGGGAGCGGCAGCACCCTCCGGGCGGCAGAAATGACCGGCCGACGCTGCTACACGCTGGAGCTGGACCCCCGCTACTGCGACCTGATCGTAAAGGGCTACATCGCCCTGACCGGCGATGTGAGTGTGGTTTGCGAGCGGGACGGAGCCAAGATCGCCTGCACAGATCTGTTTGAGCTGAATGTGTAGGCCGCTGGGCGGGGGAGCGATCCCCCGCTTATTTTTTAGACCGGAAAGGAGGACACAGGAACATGGCAAACAATAAACGTCCCCAGGCGCCATCTGCTGAACCCTGGGAGCAGATGACCGGGGAGACCGTACAGCAGTACGAGAAGTTTTGCGCTTACAGGGATATGCGGTACATTGCCCCGTCAGCTACCGGGGACTTGCCGCGGCTGGATTTTACCCGTGAACGCAGCATTCGGGGCCTTGCCAAGAAGCTGGGCCTGAGCCGGAAAACCCTGGAGCCTTTGAGTGCCCGCTTTCAGTGGGTGGAGCGGTGTGAGGCATACGACCTGTATATCCTCCGCCGTCTGAAGGAAAAGGGCGAGGCGGAAATCCTGAAGATGCACGAGAACCATGCGGCTATTGCCGCCCAGATGCTGAAAAAGGCCATGCGGCGGCTCCTGACTATGCAGGAAGAGGAAATCGACGCATCTGATATGGTCCGCATGGTGGATGTGGGGGTGAAGATCGAGCGATTGAGCCGCGGGGAAAGCACAGAGCGCCAGGAGATCGGCGGCGAGACTACGGTCCGGCACAGTGGCGAGGTTTCGGTGAAGCCAGGGAATGGCCTCGACCTTTCCGGCCTGTCTGACGAGGAGCTGGGGAACCTTGAGCAACTCCTTAGCAAACTTCATCCAGAGCAGGGCGTTTGACCCAGATGCGCTGCAGGCCGCCGTCAAGAAGGAGCGGGCGGAGCGCAGCCTATCTGAGTTTATCCGCCAAGCCTGGCCGGTCATTGAACCGGGCACGACCTACATCGAGAACTGGCACACCGATCTCATCAGCGAACACCTCCAGGCCGTCAACCTCGGGCAAATCCACCGCCTGATCATCAACATCCCCCCGCGGCACATGAAAAGTATCCACGCCACCGTCAGCTACCCCGTCTGGACTTGGCTGAAGGCTCCAGAGAAGCGTTTTATCAAGGTCAGCTATTCCGATAACCTCTCCCGGAAACACAACATCCTCTCCCGTGATATAATCCGCAGCATTTGGTACCAGACAAACTGGAATGACCGCTTCCGCCTAAAGGACGATGTGAACCGCCAGAACGAGTTCCGCAACGACCACCAGGGCATGATGATGTCCACCAGTGTTGGAGGCGCCTTGACCGGCGAGGGCGGCGACGTGATCATCATTGACGATCCCCAGAACCCCCTTATGGCCAACAGTGAAACGGAGCGGCAAAACAGCATCAACTTTTTTAAGAACACGCTCCAAACCCGCCTGAACGACCCCAAGACCGGCGCAATTATCATTATCATGCAGCGCCTCCATGAGAGCGATTTGACTGGCTATGTGCTCTCGGAGGGCCTTGGCTACACCCACCTGTGCCTTCCGGCTGAGGCTGAGGAGCGCACAGTGATCACCTACCCCATCAGCAAGCGGGAGGTGGTGCGGGAGCAGGGGGACCTCCTGAACGCGGCCCGCTTCGACAAGGACGTGCTGGAGGGCCTGAAGAAAAGCATGGGCTCCGTCCAGTATGCCGGCCAGTTCCAGCAGACCCCCGCCCCGGCGGAGGGCATCATCTTCAAGCGGGACTGGATGAACCAGCAGTTCACAAAGAAAAGCCTCCCCTACCTGAGTATGATTATCCAATCCTGGGATATGGCCTTCACCAAGAGCGAGGGCAGCGCCAAGGTGGCCGGATTCACCATGGCGCGGGCTGGGAGCAATATCTACATCCTGGACCTGGAGAACGATAAAATGACGTTCACCGAGAGCGTGGCGGCGGTGCGCCGTCTCTCCGGGAAGTGGCCCAGGGCTCGGGCCAAGGTGGTGGAGAACAAAGCCAACGGCCCCGCCATCGTGGATCTGCTGAAGAAGGAGATTCCCGGTATGGTGGAGTTCAACCCCAAAGGCAGCAAGGAGGAGCGGGCTATCTCCATCACCCCATACTTCGAGGCGGGCAATATCTGGTTCCCGGACCCCAAGGAGGCACCTTGGGTGAATGACCTGATCCGGGACCTTCTGATTTTCCCCAAGGGCACCTTCAAGGACACCGTTGATGCGCTGGTGCAGGGCATCCTCTACCTCATGGACAAACCGGCCGTGACCGGCCCCCCGCAGGCCATGGATAATCTGACAAAGGAAAGCTACTGGCGCACATAGTCCGGTAGGTGTATCATGTAAGCATGATACTTGCATGGTGCTTGTATCATGCAAGAACCAGGGCCGCATGATGGGAGCCCCTTATGAGCCCCATACCATACGGCATACCACAGACAAAGGAGAACGATTATGAACAGATTAGCGACTATTTTCAGCATCGTAACCACCGCTGGCGTCCTCCTGACCGCCGTGTCCGGCGCGGCCTGGCTCATAGCGGCCCTCCGGCATCGGGAAACGGTGGCTAAATCCAT
Organism: uncultured Oscillospiraceae bacterium; assembly: GCA_910583885.1. Taxonomy (GTDB): domain Bacteria; phylum Bacillota; class Clostridia; order Oscillospirales; family Oscillospiraceae; genus Pelethomonas. The sequence goes on from CAJUAC010000012.1 coordinate 27,929, forward strand.
CTGCCTGGCCGGTGTTATCGTGGCTGTGCTGGGCTTCATCCTGTTCCTGCGGAGCTACGACAGCTCGCTGCACCAGGAGCGGGCGCAGGAGCCGGAACCGCCCACCACCCAGAGCGCATCGCCGGAACAGCCGCAGGAGCCCGCACAGGGGCCCGTTTTAGGCCCGGAGGCCAGTACCCAGGGGAATACCCCTGCCGAGCCGCAGGAGCCCACAGAGGCCCCCCAGGAGCCCGCACAGGCAGCGGACGCGGCAAACCCGCTGCTGGCGCTTGATGTTCAGACCCGCCCGGTAATGAACGGGTTCAAAACGGAGCGGATTGGAACCTGGGCCTATATCGAAACCACTAAGGAGTTTATGGCCGGAGTGACGGATCAGCAGCTCTATGACTTCCTCTCCGAGCTGTCCGCCGAGGAATACAACTGGTTCAACGTGTTTTTCGAGGATGGGACCGGCCTATGGACCATCTCGCCAGTCTTCGTCGAATATGGCGAGGCTGACCGGAACGAGGGCGGGAGCGTGGAGTACATCGGGGAGCCCGAGGATTGTATCTTCACATTCTCCGACGGCCAGTATTCTACCAAAAATTAACAGACACTCCCCTGTTTTTACAAAAAATTTTCTCGAAACATGGTATAATTCCGCCATCCCAAGCGCCAGAAAGGAGGTGGCTGCGGCGCATGGAGACGTATGTAGCGGACGGCTGCTCTCCTGCGGAGAGAGCACAGCCGCCTATAAACGCAGGGGGCGCGGTCCACTGACAGATTGTTCCCGGTGAGCGGGCCTCCTGTCGGCTGACATAAGGAGGTAGTTAGCAATGAAAACCCGTTACATCATCATCGTCGACGAGGACGAAGAACCCATGTGTGTCAGCAAAGAGGGAGCCCCTGGCGCTGTTTCCGTGTTGATCATCGCCAGGACACCGGAGGAGGCCAAGCGGCTGCTTGACCAGCATAAAACCCAGTAATACCAAGGCGCGGGACGTACCAGTCGGTGCGTCCCGCTGCTGTTATATGACGGGGAAACCCTTTTAAGCACCAGACAAGCATCATGCAAGCATCATACAAGTATGGTGCTTGCATCATTTTTGCACCATACGAGCCCCGCCTATTACTGGTACCCTATTACTGGTACCCTATTACTGGTAACTGGTAATGGTAAACCGCCACCACCAAAAAAGGACCGGGCACCCTTACGGGCGCTCGGTCCTCTCTTTGGCTCCTTCATCAGGGACATACTCCATGATATCACCGGGTTGGCAGTTCAGAGCCGCACAAATGCGATCTTGGACGTCGGAATTTACGGATTGGCCTTTAGACAGCTTTGACATCGTTGGCCAGGAGAGGTTTGCCAGTTCCATAAGCTCCCCTTTTTTCATGCCTCTACGCCGCAACAGATCGAACAGCTTATGATATTGAATTGCCATTTGTCCACCCCCTTAGTTTCTCTATTATAGCAAATAGAAATCTAAAAGTAAAGAAAGATTTATCAAAATTTATTTAGGGAATTTTTCATTTTCTGCTTGCAATTTTTCTAAGCGTATGCTAAGATAACATCACAAACAAAGATAAACCTAAACGAATACAAAACAGGAGGACGCGACAATGAGCATTTACGAGATGGAGATCAAGGTCAAGGAGCTGCGGGAGCTGAAGCGGAAGGCCGACGAGCTGCAGGCGCAGATCGACGGCATCCAGGACACCATTAAGGCGGAGATGACCGACCGCTGCACCGACACCCTGACGGGGAGCGACTGGAAGATCACCTGGAAGGCGGTCACCAGCCACCGGCTGGACACCGCGGCCCTGAAGAAAGCGAAGCCCGAGCTGGTCGCCATGTTTACGAAGGCCAGCACCACCTGCCGGTTCACCCTGGCATAAGAAAAAAGCCCCCTGCATCCACGCCGACCAAAGCAAGATGCAGGGGGCCCCACCCAAACAGCCCGGAGGCCGTCTGTACTGACAGTATATCAGACCGCCTCCCCAGAAAAAGGAGAAAAAAGTATGAAGGTCAGATATATTATCATCATCAACGAGGATGAAAGGCCCCTCTGCGTCAAAAAGGATGCGGAGCCGGGTGTCGCTTCCGTCCTGATCACGGCCAGCACCCCCGAGGAAGCGTGGAAGATGGTCCAGGAGGTGAGCCGGTGATGGATGTGTTTGAGCTGCTCACCAAGTCGCTGGAGGATGCCGAGTTTGATATCTACAACGCCACTGACACGGCATCCGTTGACACTGCCCGCCGGAAAGCCCTGGCTGATATCCATGGGGCGGAGCAGGCGAAGATGCTCTCGGAAAGCGAGGCAGAGGGCTGGCGCAAGCGGATTACAGACGTTTCTACCTTCCGCCGGGCGAGCCTGGAATGGCGCGAATGACGTCCGAACCCCGTATGTCACAAAGTGGTCACTGACATTGCACTCCAAACGTGCTAAAATGCTATTGTCGAAAACTGCATAAATCAAAAGCGAAGCGTCGGGACACCCCGGCGCTTTTGCTATCCCATCCTGCGGGAAAGGAGGAAGGCGCATTGGCTACAAGCCTAAAAGAACTCGGCCGCCTGGGGCAGAAACGCTATGGCGGCTTTTTTTACGAAGAATTTCTGAAGGAGCTCCAAGGACGGAAGGGCATTGAGGTATTCCGGGAGATGTCCGAGAACGACGATGTGGTGGGCTCCATCATTTTTGCCATTGAGCTCCTGATCCGGCAGACCACCTGGGATGTGCAGCCGGGCGGAGACAGCGCCAAGGACAAGGAGGCGGCTGAATTTGTACGGGGCTGCATGGATGATATGCAGGACACTTGGACGGACACCATCAGCGAAATCCTTTCCTTCTTGCCTTTCGGATGGAGCGCCCACGAGATCGTCTACAAGCGCCGGTGCGGCCGGAACCGCGACCTCCGCCTGCGAAGCAAGTACGATGACGCGCTGATCGGCTGGCAGAAGCTCCCCATCCGGGCCCAGGAGACGCTGTATGAGTGGCGGTATGATGAGCGGGACAATCTGGTGAGCATGGTCCAGATGCCGCCGCCGGACTTCGGACTGATTGAGATTCCGGCTGAAAAACTGCTGATGTTCCGCACCAAAAGCCGGAAGGGCAACCCCGAGGGGCGCAGTATCCTCCGCAACGCCTACCGGGACTGGTACTTCAAGCGCCGCATCCAAGAGATTGAGGGCATTGGTGTGGAGCGTGATCTGGCGGGCCTCCCCACACTGACCGCCCCCGAGGGCATGAATATCTGGGATGAGGACGATCCCGAGATGGCCGCCATCCGGGTGGCAGCCGAGCGCATCGTGCAGAACATCCGCCGGGATAGCATGGAGGGCATTGTAAAGCCGTTCGGCTGGAGCCTGGAGCTGCTAAGTACCGGAGGCCGGCGGCAGTTCGACACCAACGCCATCATTGAGCGGTACGACACCCGCATCGCTATGACGGTCCTCGCTGACTTTGTGCTTCTGGGTCATCAGAATTCCGGGAGCTGGGCATTGTCCAGCGATAAGACCGAGCTGTTCAGCATGGCCATCGGCGCTTACTTGGACATCATCTGCGAGGTGTTCAACAATCATGCCATCCCGCAGCTGATAGATCTGAACGGCACACACTTTGCCGGGATCACCGACTACCCCCAGCTGACACACGGGGATATCGAGAGCCCGGACCTCCAGGCCCTGGGCACGTTCATCAAGGATATGACCGGGGCTGGTATCCTGGTCCCCGACGAGGGCGTGGAGGACTACGTCCGAGAGGTGGGCGGCCTGCCTGAGCGCATCGGGGAGTATGGCACCCAGCTCAACCAGCGGAACCAGGAGCGCCAGCAGCAGGAGGAACAGGGCGAGCAGGGCGCAGCAGGGGCGACGTCAGGGCGTACAGTGGCCGACGGTGAGGACCAGGAAGGGGAATTGCCCGAGGATGACGAAGGGGCCGTTGCGGCGGCTAAAAGGCGCCTTGGGAGGGATGTTTGATGCTGGCTCACAGGTATGTCCTGAAGAAAAGCCCCATCCGAAAAGCGCAAAGCAAGTCGGCGCAGGATGCCCTGGACCAGCTGAACGCCTTCCTCAATGCCTCGGAGCCGGAGCCGGTCTACTGGCTGACCCGCCTCTGGAACGACCAGCAGCAGGCCATCACCTACAAGGAGCTCCGGGAAGCTATCGAGAGCGGCTATATCGACCAAAGCACCTTGGCGGCCTGGCAGAACGACTACGCCAACTTCGTCAATGAGAAGCTGAAGCCCATCTGGGTGGATGCCATGACCGCCGGAACCGAGAAGCTCGTGGCGGCGCACCCGGACTTTTTCTTTGACCCAATGGGTGAGGGCGTCCGAAACTGGATGAACACCCACGGGGCTGAATGGGTGACGCAGATGAGCAACGAGCAGCGGGAGGCCATGGCCGCCATGATCGGCCACGCTTCCACCGGGGCCTGGACCGCCGACGAGCTGGCCCGCGCCATGCGCCCCACTATCGGGCTGACCAAGCCACAGGCGGTTGCCAATCTGAACTATTTCCAAAACGTCAAGAGTTCGCTCCTGAAGAACAACCCCGGCATGAAGGAGGCGGAGGCAACCAAGCGGGCTCAGCACGCCGCAAATACCTATGCGGCCCAGCAGCACCGGGCCAGGGCCTACACCATCTCGACCACGGAACTGGCCTATGCCTACAACAAAGGCCAGGATGAGGGGGTGAAGCAGGCCATCCAGCTCGGGTACATGGGCAAGACGGTCCGCATTTGGAGTACTGCCGCCGATGGTGGCGTCTGCGAGATATGCGCCGCTTTGGATGGCGTGGAGATTGGTATGGACGGCGAATTCGACTTCAAGGGCAAGGCTCTCTATGCCGGAAGCAAGGAAACGCCCCCCGCTCACCCTCGCTGCCGCTGCGCTGTGGACTACCACGAAATCGAGCCGCCTATCATCCCGCCGGAGCCGAAAGCCCCGCTTCCCGCCTGGGAACCGCAGGCCCCGCCTATCCCGGAGCCGCAGGCGCCTGCCATCCCTCACGGTTTGGCCGTCCCGGACGGTATGACCAGTCAAGGTCCGGCCAAGCTGGGCGGTACCGGGGAAATGGTCCAGTACAAGGACGGCGGCGGGCAGTCCTGGCTATTCAAGCCCGCCCAGAGCAAATCAGGCACACCAGAGCCGTTCAGGGCCTACGTCCAGGAGGCAGGCTACAAGGTGCAGGCCATTGTGGACCCGGACACGGCGGTACCCGTCGGCACCGGGACGCTCGGTGGCCGGCTTGGTGCCTTCCAGAAGCGTGTGGACACTCTGGCCACGGCTCCGAATTTCAAAGCGTGGCAGGGCGGAACCGCACCGCTTGCGGACGGTTTTGCGGCGCAGTTCCAGCGAGAGCACGTCACAGACTGGCTCCTGGGGAACTTCGACAGCCATGGCGGCAACTTCGTGGTGGACAGCTCCGGTCGCTTGGTGGGTATCGACAAAGAACAGGCGTTCAAGTACATCGCCAAGGACGGCTCCAAATCCATGAGCTACGCATTCCACCCCAACAAGAGCTATGGGGAGAAAGAGCCGATCTATAACACGATATACCGCCGGTTCGCCAAGGGAGAGATCGATCTCAACCTGCAGGACACGCTGACGTACATCAAGCGAGTGGAGGCAATCTCGGACAATGAGTACCGGGAAATCTTCAGAAGCTATGCGGAAGCCCTCCATGGAAAGGGCCCGGAGGCTGAAAAGCTGTTGGATGCCATTGTAGAGAGAAAGGCCGCCCTCCGGGAGACCTATCGCAGCTTCTATGCTGACCTTTTGACGGAGCGTACCGGGAAAAAGCAGATATTCATCTGGGCTGATGAGATGCAGGCCCATGTAAAGCAGCCTCTGGCGGCGGTGACCCACTCCCCGGATGTGCTGAAGCAGATGAATATGGCCGAGCTGAAGCAGCTCGCCAAGCAGAAGGCCATCCCGTATTACAATAACTTCTCCAAGCCCCAGCTGGTGCAGGCCATATCTGACCCGGTCAAGGCCGTGGAGATCAGCGCCCAGACCAAGGCCCGGCTGCTGAGTCAGCGAGCCGCTCGTGCCGCCAATGTTACGGCGAAACCACCCCTGGTTCCGAAAGGTGCCTTGGGCGCATCGGACGTGTTCAAGGATATGAGCATCGTCCCGGCGCACCGCATAGGCGTCCCCGTCTACAGCGACAAGGGTATGGTGGAGGGGCTGAACCTGACCGCCCGCCGGGTGTCTGTTGACGGCTCCGAGGTCTATGAGCTGGTGGGAAAGCTGACCGAATCTACCTGGTCGGCCACCTGGGACACCCTCAAGGGGCAAAGTGAAATCCGCCAGTTCGTCTTTGAAAAGGCGGATGATACGCTCGCCCTCCTGTCCAGCCGTCCCATCAACATGAGCGGGGTCAACCTAAAGGCCCGTGTCCTGGAGGACGGCGACAGTAAGCTGGAGCTATATGTGCATAATGGCTCCAAGCAGTACAAGGGCTGGAAGGGCTTCTTCCGGCTCCGTGTTGCCGCCACTTCAAACGGTGCGGCGGACGCTAAGGCGGCAAAGGATATGCTGGAGCGTGTGGGCTTGGTTGATTTGACCTCCACCCCAACCACCGAGGCAGAATCCATCTTCAAGAAAACCCGCCTCCTGTGGCAGAACGCCCCCGGCAGAATGTCGGAGCTGAACGGCTTGACAGGAAAAGCCCTGACAGATAAACTGGATGCGATGCTGACCGAGGAGGGACTGACCAAGCGCGTCGGGAACCTGGTGACGCAGACGGTTTTCGATGGGTATTCGACCGTCGTGGAGCAGGGCATCAGCAAGGAGTACAGCAAGGCGGGCCTGCGCTACGTCTGGGCGGGGGTAAACAGTGATGATGCGGTGGTGAGTATCCTCCAGGGGAAAGGCTTCATGTCCACTAATACCCGGAGCCTGGCCGGAATGGACTTCACCGGAGCAAGCCCGGAGTCCGATATGGGTACGGGCGGCAGCGACAGTGTCTTTACCCGCATCGGCGTCCAGATGAAGAAAGGCTCACAGCCGCGCTTTGATAACTGCTACATGGGCGGCGGGTACCGGATCATCATCAGCCCGGAAGTCATGGAGCGCACCGACTGGTACGCATATGATCATGACAACTATGGCTCAACCAGCGATCTGGCCAGACGGTCTACTCCGCTGGACTTCATCAATAGCATGGCGACCAAATACCGCAGCGGAAACGAGATCATGTTCCGCCGCGGCATCCCCAAGGAGCAGTTCACTGGCATTGTCTGCCCAAGCGACGTCAAACGGGCGAAGCTCCTGGATAAATTAAAAAAAGCGGGCATTACCAAGGTGAACGGTGTGCCCATCCAAGATTTTGTGAGAGTGGGTGAGGAAATATGATCGACCGCCGGAAGGTCTATTACTACCGTGTGACCGGGGAGCCGAAATACACCGGACTGGCTATGGACTGCCAAATGCACCAGCGGGACCGGGAGGATTGGAAAGAGCTCTGGTTTTTTGACACAATCCGCCCGCATATGTTCGAGGGCGAGATCGTCAGGGAGACTGAGGACGGCTTTGTATTCCGCTCCGATGAGACCATTCCCGGCGAGTGGGTTTTCAAAGAGCTCACTATCGAGGACTACCGCCGCTGGGTGCATAAGTACATCGGTGCCGGGGAGATCGTGGCGGAGAGGATTCACACCACGGCTGACCTCCATGAGTGGTACCGGAAAAAATACGGCTTCCCATTTGAATGACAATGGGTACCAGGCCGCTCCTGTTGGGGCGGCCTTATTCTATGCCCGGAAGGGGTGATGTGTATGTTTTCCTTCAACGAGCTGGCCGGTCGGCAGCCCGCCAGCGTAAAAAAGACCGCTGGCACCATATCCGGCCGATTTGCTATCAAAAAGGCCGACGAGGATAAGCACCTGGCCTTCGGCTGGGCCTATGTATCTCAGGATGAGGGCGGCAATCAGACCGAGGACCATTCCGGCGATCAGTTGGAGCCCGAGGAGCTGGAATCTGCCGCCTATCAGTTCGTGGAGCTGTACCGCGAGGGCGGCGAAATGCACGAGCGGGGCGGATGTGCCGTCCTGGTAGAGAGCATGGTGTTCACCAAGGAGAAGCAGCAGGCCCTCGGCATCCCGGACGGCACACTCCCTGTTGGCTGGTGGATCGGCTTCAAGGTCACTGATGAGGATGTGTGGTCCAAGGTAAAAAACGGTACCTATCCCATGTTCAGCATCGAAGGAACCGCAATCCGGGAGGAGTTCGAGGAGCAGTAGCGGTAGACCGAGAAGCGCTGGGAGACCGGCGCTTTTCTGTTTATAACACACCAGAAAGAAAGGAGGAAGTGCGGTGCCCGCAAAATTAAAGGGCCTGAAAGTGACGAAGGTGGATTTTGTGGATGCGGGGGACAACAAACGGGCCGATGTGCTGCTGTTTAAGCATAGGGACGGTCAGTCGGAGTCCCCATCCCCGGAGCCTGAAGCTGGTGGGCCTGGAATCCTGAAGCGGTTCCTCACCTGGATCGCCAAGGCCGCCGGTGCGTCCGCCGAGGAATTGGACGCTGCCTTGGAGGCTGTGGAAAAGGACGCCACCACGTTCGACGAGAAGCTGGCGCAGCGCCAAAGGCGCCAGGCGGCGGACGAGATTTGGGACTACTGCTGGATGCTCAATGATAGTCTTTGCTCCATCTTCTGGGATGATGAAGTCCCGGATGGGGACAAAGGGCCGAAATTGGAGACCAGCGTGGATGAATTTGTCGCTGCCGTCAAGGCGGCGATTCCCAAATGGGTGGAGGGGACTCCGGCCCGGATCGCAAAGGAGCAGTCCGCCATTGCACCCGAGCGTCTGGAACTCGCCAAGCGCACCTACAAGCGCTTGGGCGAACTAATCGCCAAGGCAGAATCCACGGAACCGGCGGAAGAGCCGGAAACGCCCCCCGACGGCGGGGCGGAAAATCCCACTGACAAGGAAGGAGTTTTTGATGACATGAAAATCGACAAGAGCAAGCTGACCCCGGAGGAGGTAGCCGCCCTGGAGGCTATCGAGAAAAAGGCCGGTATCCCCGACGAGCCGCCTGTGGGCGGCGACACGCCCCCCGTCTCCACCCCGGCCCCGGAGCCCGCCCCCACTGCCAAGGCCGCCCCCGCGCCCGCCCCTGCGGCCCCTGTGGCCGATGATGGCGGTGAGGACATCTACAAGGGACTGCACCCCGCTGTGCGGGCCGAGCTGGAGCGCCTGCGGAAGCAGGCTGATGCCGCTGAGGAGCGGGAGCTTCAGGAGGTCGCCAAGAAGTATGAGCTCATCGGCAAGAAAGCCGAGGAGCTGGTCCCCCTGCTGAAAAGCCTGAAAGCGGCTGGCGGCGACGCCTATGCCCAGATGATTACGGTTCTGGATGCCAGCGTTGCGGCGGTGGAGAAGTCCGGCATCTTTTCCGAGATTGGCAAGAGCGGCGGTGCCACCACCAGTAGTGCGGATGGCGCCTGGGCCCAGATCGAGAAACACGCTGAGACCATCCAGAAAGCGGCCCCCACCCTAACGTGGGCTGAAGCTGTGGATAAGGCGTGTGAGCAGTACCCCGACCTCGTGCATGAGTACGAGAGCGGCCGATAAGGAAGGAGGAGCGACAATGTATCACGGTACTGGCATCAACGACAGCGCCACTATTGTGGCGAAAGCCGCCGCCAACATCCAAGGCGGCGCTTTTCTGGCGGCTATGCTCACTAAGGACGGCGTTGCTGTTGCGAAGGCGGGTGAAACGGCCATCGGCATCATGATCCCCGAGACGGACAGCCCCAAGACGGGCGAGGACGTCAACATTCAGGTCAAGGATATCGGCTTGGCCATGGTCGGAGCAGCTGTAGAGGCTGGCGATCTGCTCGCCAGCGACGCCAATGGCAAGCTGGTGAAGGCCGAGGCTGGGGCCTTCATTCTTGCCACTGCCCTGGGTGCGGCTGCCGCCGCCGACCAGGTGATTTCCGTTCAGATCATTAAGGCCGGTTATGCGGCCTAATAAGCGAAAGGAGTAACACATAATGGGTATGAATCCGAGAAGCACCACCGCCGGCCTCCAGGCTCAGATCGCCAAAGGCTGGCGGCCCAACAGCTATCTCACCAATATGTCCATGGCCTACTTCGCCAACCCCGGCGATTTCGTGGCCCCCTGCGTCTTCCCCATCTGCCCCGTCGGTCAGTCCAGCAGCTATTACTATAAGTTCAGCAAGGCGGACCTGGCCCGCGACAACGTGCAGCGCAAGCCCGCCTATGGAAAGGTGCAGCCCGCCGTCTTCGGCCAGACCGATGACACCTACAAGTGCGAGGTTGACCAGGTGATCGTGGGCATCGACCAGATCAGCACTCTGGACTACCAGCGCAGCCGCGCCCCCGGTGTTGCGGACCCCCGCCGCGCCAAGGTGCGCTTTGCTACGGAGCAGATGCTTCTCCACCAGGACATCATCTTTGCCCGGAACTTCTTCCATGCAGGGGTCTGGGGCCAGGAGTGGTCCGGCGTAGCTGCCACCCCCAGCGGTAGCCAGTTCCTGAAGTTCAGCGATGCCAACTTTGACCCGGTGCATTTCTTCGATGAGCGCATCCGGGACATCAAGCAGAGCGGCCGCCGCACCCCCAACCGTCTGGCCCTGGGTTATGATGCCTATCTTGGCCTGAAGGAGCACCCGGACATCCTGGAGCGGATCAAGTATACCGGCACCACCGCCAACCCCGCCAAAGTGACCCCCGCCGTCCTGGCGCAGCTCTTCGGCGTGGAGCAGGTGAAGGTTCTGGAGAGCACCTACAATGCCGCCGGCGTCGGCCAGGATGAAGATATGCAGTTCATCTGCGACACTAAGGGCGCCCTGCTGTGCTACGCCACCCCCAGCCCCGCTATCGACGAGCCGTCCGCCGGTTATATTTTCACCTGGGATATGCTGGGCAACGGCGCTCACGTCGCTTTTGACCAGTTCGACGGCGAAAAGGGCACCCACACCGAGTTCGTGGAGGGCCTGATGTCCACCGATATGCGGAAGACCGCCGACGATCTGGCGATGTACTTCAAGGACTGCGTGTAAGGGAGGGCAACCATGAACGGCTACACTTGCATCAAGGCGCTGGTCCTCGGCGGAGTCGGCTACACCGCCGGGAGTAACATCCCCGCCGAGGCCGTTCTTCCGGGCCGTGTCCGCGCCCTTATCAAGCAGGGGTATATCTCCCCCGCCACTGACGAACCGGCCCCTGTGCCCGCCCCGGAGAGCTACGCTGAAACGGTTATGGAGCTCCAGCAGCAAATTGCCGACCTCCAGTCCGAGCTTCAGCAGGCTACCGTCGAGCGTGATGAGCTCCGGGAGAAGCTGGCGGTGAGCATCCCCGCCCCCACAATCATCACGCTTCCGATTGCCAGAGATGGCGGCGTTCTGGAGGTTACGGCTACCCCCGAGAGCATTGTGACCTTTGTGCAGAGCCTCCAACTTACTGCTGAGGAGAGCACGAAGGTCATTGAGACCATGACGGATGACACCGCCCTCATCCTTATCCACGCCCTGGATGGGCGGAAAACCGTCAAAGCGGCAGCCCAGGCCAGAGCGGCGGCTCTGGAGACCAGCAACGAGGCCGTTCCCGGAAGCGAGGAGGGCCAGGGCCAGGGTGATACCTGATGAGGACATATACCTACGACCCTTCGAAAATCCAGGAGAACGGCAAAGACCGGATGCGGTTCGAGCTGGGCGACACCATGGTGGAGGGCGAAGCGGAAACCTGTGCCCTTTCGGATGAGGAGTACACAGCGATCCTCGCTCTCCATCCCAACAAATGGCGAAAGGCCAAGCTGGCTCTGCTTTCAAGCATCATGCATGGCTTCATGTACGAGGTAGACACCAAGGTTGGTCCCCTTTCCCTCTCGCTTCGGCAGCGGGCCGAGGCGTGGAAGGCCATGTATGACGAGCTGAAGGCGGAAGATGCCATGATGGCCGTCCCCAGCGCCCACCCGCAGGCTATCAGCCCCCAGCATTACTTCTACGAGGGAATGCACGATAATCGGGAGCAGGGCGGCACAGGGAGGGGGAAACGGTTTGAATTGCCTTAGACCAGGCAGACTCCGGCCCGGAAATCTGTTCAAAGACTTCTGGGTAGAAAACAAAACCACCACACTCACTTCAAGAGGGCGGCCCACAAGCACTTTCGACAAAGAAAAGGCCGTCCACTTTCTGGCTGTGCTGGCAGAGGCGAAGCCCACCGAGATTGAGAGGTTCCGCCAGCTCGATCACCCCATCACCCATACCATCACCCAGCAGGGCCGCCCCAAAGCGAAAGCTAAGGACCGGCTCGTTCATGGTGGGCGCATTTTCTACGTTCAGGGGGTGGATGATCCGGGCGAGCTGGGGCTTTGGACAATCTATTATGCCGAGGAAAGGAGCGATGTAGATGGAGATCGACCTGAAGGGCAAAATCAATGATCTGTATAACCAAGTCACCCAGGAGGCCAAGTCCAGGGGTTACCGGGCGGCAAACGCTCTCCGCAGCGCATCCCTGGAAGTGCTGCGCGGGCAGCGCAGTGGCAAAATCTATCGAAAGCCCTTCACCAAAAAGGCAACCTACCAGGCATCGGCCCCCGGCGAGCCCCCGGCCGTCCGCTCTGGCACCCTGCGCCGGAGCTGGCAGCCTCGCGCGCAGTCCGAGAAGGAAAACGGCGTTGTCACAGTTCATCCGGCCATATGGACCGATGTTAAGTACGCCCCGATTCTTCAGGAGGGCAGTCCCAAAATGGCGCCACGTCCCTTTGAGGAACCAATCATTGAGAAGGCCAAGCCGGAGATCGAGGCTATCTTCGGCCAACCCTATCTGAGCTGATGAGAAAGGAGGACCGTCGTGCCGCTGATCAAAGAAGGCAGCATCCGGGCTTTTGACACTGAGGCTGTCCACAAGGGCGACCTCGTGCGGGCCCAATACCATACATGGCCGGAACCCAGGAACGGGCTCTTGGCCTCGGTCAGCGAGGAGCGGCTCACTGTGCTGTTCCTGCCCGGCCTGGGCAACGTGTCCAACTATTTCCCGATTGCGGCGGCGGAGGTGGCTGCGGGCCTTTGGAAAGTTCGGTGGTCCTCCGACCTAGAAACCATTGATGCTGAAGGTGGACCGGAGCCGCCCCCGGAAGGTGAAGGCCCGCCGGAGGAACTTCCCGATGGTGAGCCGGAGGGGGGGCGTTGATCTGTGACGCTGGAGGACCTGATTTACACCAGGCTCTCAGACCCAGACGGGCCTGCGGCGAAGCTGGCCCGTTACGGCGAAGCTCCCGCCATCTTCTATCAGGCGGCCCCAGAGGACACTGCTGCCGGGTGGGATGGAAAACGCCAATATCCTCGTATCGACTATACCGTGGATATGCAGGCTAACCCGGAGCGCCAGTCCTGCGGCGTCCTGACTCTAAATATCTGGTGCAGCGAGCAATGCGCTCCACCGGAGGACTTGGAGCCGGAGGTGCGGGCAATGATGCGGGATGTGTTCATGCAGCCGGACGAGAGCCCGCCCTACAGTCTGGCGTGGGTGCGCTCGGACGCCTTTGAGGGGCGCAGCCAGGCCAACCCAGCCACGCTGGTCAATGGGATCACTGTCCTTTTTGACCTGTTTGCGTTCCCGGTTCAGGAGACCACCGACCCGGACCCCATCCTGGCAATCAACGAGTATGTCAAGCAGTGGGCCCCGGACGCTCTGGTCATTGGGAAAGACACGCTGGAAAGGTTTCAGATTGCAACTACGGACCAGCCGATCTTCTACTTCCGGCTGGCCTCCCTGCAGCTTCAGCGTGAGACGAATACCGTGTCCTGGATGGACGGGATGATTGCCGGGTACATCTATGCGCCGGAGGAAACCCGCTTGAAATGGCTGAAGGCCCTGGTGGACGTTCTGTCCCTGGATGGGGAGGTCACTATGCTGGACACATCTCCCATGTTTTTGCGGGGTATTAAGGCCGACAGTGCGGCGGACCCGCTCACTGTCGGACAGCTCCGCCTTCAGATTCGCTTTGGCCTGCTCCGCCGGCCGAAGTATGCCCATACGCTTATGAAAGACTACAAGGCGATTTAAGGAGGCTTTTATGGCAGCAAGAAAAACACCCGCACCTAGTGGCGAGCCCCCCGTGGCCGCCTCTGGGGCCAAGAACACGCCCACTGCCGTTGAGTATACCGTCGAGGAGCTCACGGCAGGGGCCAAGACCGTTTTTCCGGGGGTTTCCCCCGACTGCGTGACCGCAGCCCTGCGGCTGGCCGGGGTCACCAAGACTACCAAGGAGAAGGCGAAGGAGATCGTTGATAATTTCGTCAGCGCACCTGTCGCCGGTCCCAAGAAGGGAGGCAGCTAACCTATGGCCGGCACTTTTACCGTTGGCGAGAGAAAGACCCGCCCCGGCGTATACCACCGCTATGAAAATGCGGGCGGCATCCGCCTTGCTGGGGCCATCAACGGCATTGGCGCGGGCGTGATCCGGGCCAATTGGGGGCCGTTGAACAAGGTGATCGAGTTCGAGCCCTCCACGAAGGTCAGCACCATCTACGGCAGTGGGAACACCGAGGACCTGATCACCGAGATGTTCACCGGTGGCCTGACCAGCGGCTTCTTTGTCCGTGTCGGCTCCGGCGGTACCGTCCCCACCCTCGCCCTTCAGCTGGAGGGCGGCGAGGAGGCGGGAACCATCACCGGGGCCTATGTGGGCGACCGGGTCTTTACTGCGTCCATCCGGGACAGCATCATCACGGACCAGAGGGAGTGCATCATTTACGAGGGCACCGCCGAGTTCCTGAAGGTGTCCTTTGATCCTGGGGAGAATGAGCCTGCCGCCCTCAAGGAGGCCATGGCGAGCGCCACGAAGGATTTTTTCTTCCTTCCGGCGGAAAATGCGACAGGGCCCTTGGCTGAAATCGTCCAGGCTGAGTTCACCCCCGGCACCAACCCCACGGCCACCAACGCCGATTACAGCAATGCCTTTGATGCTCTGGAGCCCTACACTTACAACGTCATTTGCCTGGACACTGACTCTATCAGCGTTCAGATGTTGCTGGATGCCTATCTGGACCGTGTATACGAGTCTGGCAGCTATCCGATGTGTACCGTTGCGGCAGACTCCACCAAGGAACTGGAGGACCGCATGACCATTGCTAAGTCCTTCAATGATCCCAAGATCACCTACGTTCTCAACAGCTGCGTGGATGCGGCGGGGCGGAAATACGAGGGCTATCAAATCGCCGCCCGGATCGGCGGCATCATCGCCTCTACTCCGTCCAACCAGAGTATCACCCACGAGGTGGTCACCAACATGATCGACCTCGACAAGCCCCTTACCAATACCGAAATCATTCGGGCGCTGAAAAGCGGTTGTATTGTCCTCACCAAGAATGATGATGGCCAGGTGTGGATCGAGCAGGGCATCAACACCCTCATCACCCCCAATGCAGAGCAGGACGAGGGCTGGAAGAAAATTCGCCGCGTCAAGACCCGCTTCGAGCTGATGCAGCGGATGGACAATACCCTGGAGAAGATCATCGGCAAGATTAACAATGACCCGGATGGCCGGGCCACTGTGATTGCCGCCGGCAACAAGCTGATCAAGCTCATGTGGCGGGAAGGGAAACTCTTGGAGGGCGGCTATATGACAGAGGACGCCAGCAACCCGCCCGAGGGTGACAGCGCATGGTTCATCATCGCAGTGGATGATGTCGACAGCATCGAGTTCGTCTATCTGCTGTACCGTTACCGCTTCGCCCCCGAGACCAGTGAATAAGGGAGGAGGATAAACCATGGCTACGGCTAAACAGGGGATGTTCAACAATAGGGGCCCTGTCGATGTTCGCAAAGTGCTGTCCGGTAAGGATGGCGCTCTTTTTGCGGATGATGGCACTCTGCTGGCAACCATCGAGACATTCCAGACCAAGGTGAGCGTCACCAACGCTAAGTACCAGCCGCTGGGCGATGCCCAAGAACACGAGGTGTTCACGGGCTACAATGTGACCCTCACCTTCACCGAGACCGTGATTTCCGATGAGCGGTTCATCCAGGAGCTCTTTGACGGCATGGCCAGCGGCTTCATGCCCGACTGGAACTTCCAAGGCTCCATCAGAGGCCGGGACGGAACCTACCAGCGCATGAACTATCGCCAGTGCGTCCCCAGCGGTGATATCGACCTTCAGAACCTCTCCGTTGGCGACACCCTCAAGCGGGCGTGGAGCCTGTTTGTCAACGAGCCCCCGGAGCTTCAGTCTCTGCTGGGTGGATAATAGAACACCAACAATATAGCCGCGCTGCCGGATAAGGTGGCGCGGCTCACTTTCTGAATAGGAGGAACGACTATGTCCAAGGAAAACCCCGATGCGATCCAGATGGACGAGGAAATGACCCCAGAGGAGCAGGGTCAGGCCCTCCGCACCTATGAGAACGACATTCTGGGCGGGCTTCTGGCTGCTGCTGGTTTCCGGGAGGATAGCGATGAGACCAAAACCGTGGAGATTGCCCGGAACGGTGTCGTCTTCTTCACGTTCCGCATCCGGCCGCTCTCCGAGGGGGAGTACAACAGGTGCAAGGAGCGGTACACCACCTACAAGCGGAACAAGCAGTTCGGCGTCAGAATCCCGGAAAAGACCGACACCATCAGTTATCGGAGTGCCCTCATCTATGAAGCTACCATCAAAGAGGACCGGGAAAAGCTGTGGGATAACCGGGATGCGTGGCGGAAACTGGATGTGCTATCCGGCGTGGAGCTGATCGGGCGTGTCCTGAAGGCCGGCGAGAAGGACGCTGTGCTTGACCTCATCGACAAGATCAGTGGATACAGCGTTCTCGAGGAGGACACCGTAAAAAACTAATCGAAGCTGGCGGCAGATCAACGCTTTTACACCACATCCTTCAGCGTGTGGGCTTTGAGGCGTGGGCCGCTGCCGCTGGCTTTCGCTCCACCGAGGAGGCTATGAGCTGCCCTGGAACCAGCGTGTTCATGCGGGCATCTATGCGGGCACAAATAGCCGCCGACACCAACGGAAGGGGGGAATCGGATGGCGGCTGAAACCTATCGGATTGAAATCCCCGTCGTGGTGGAGGACCAGACAGACCCCGGTGCGAGCAACGCCACCAAGAAGGTCAACGCTTTTGACAAGGTGGTCCAGCAGGCTAAAGACCGGCTGGACAAAATGAACCGCACCAAGTTCCAAGTGGCGCTGGAGGCTATTGACAAGGTTTCTGCTGTGGTGGGCACCATCACCGGAGCTGTGCGGGGGCTGGCCGGGAAAGCCTGGCGAGTCACCATGAGCGTTATCGATAAGGCCACCGCTCCCTTGCGCGGGATCATCAACATACTTAAAAATCCGATACTGCAGGCCGGCGCGATCCTGGGGATCAGCGTCGGCCTTAAAGATACCATCGACACCTACTCCTCTTTCGAGGCCACCATGAGCCAGGTCAAGTCCATCAGCGGAGCCACAGCGGAGCAGATGATGGATTTGAACGCCAAGGCCAAGGAGATGGGCGCCACCACCAAGTTTACGGCTTCGGAGGCTGGTGAAGCCTTCACCTACATGGCGATGGCTGGTTGGAAGACCGGGGATATGCTGAACGGTATTGAGGGCATTATGTCCCTGGCTGCCGCTTCCGGCGAGAGCCTGGCAACCACCAGTGACATTGTGACGGATGCGCTGACCGCTTTCGGAATGACAGCAAAGGACAGCGGTCGGTTCGCTGACGTGCTGGCTGTTGCATCCTCGAACGCCAACACCAATGTCAGCATGATGGGCGAAACCTTCAAGTACGTCGGCGCTGCGTCTGGAGCCCTGGGGTACAGCATCGAGGACGTGGCCCTCGGAATCGGACTCATGGCTAATGCAGGCATCAAGGCATCCCAAGCTGGCACCGAGCTCAACTCTATCTTCACACGGCTCGGAACCAACACCAACGGTGCGAGGGATGCCATTGAGGACCTCGGGATCAGCTTCTATAAGTCCGACGGCAGTGCCAGGGCCTATGGTGACGTTTTGAAGGAGCTGCGAGCGGCCACCAAGAACATGACCCAGGAGCAGAAGATCAACTTCGCCAACACTGTGGCAGGCCAGAGGGCGCAGGCCGGTTTGCTTGCCATGCTGAATGCGACCGAAGAAGATTATAACAAGCTGACTGAGGCCATCGAGAATTGCGATGGCGCTGCGGCGGCGATGGCCGACACCATGCTCGACAACTTGGCGGGCGATATGACCCTGCTGCAGAGTGCGGTCGAGGGTGTCAAAATTTCCATCGGTGAACGCCTGTCGCCCTATTTACGACAGTTCGTGCAGTTCATTACGAGCAAAATGCCCGATGTCGAAAAGGCAGCGGGCAAGGCCCTGGATTTCATTGAGGGCAAGGTTAAGTGGCTCAAGGACACCATTGCTGATTTTACGAGCGGCGAGGATTGGGCCAATGCTGACATTTGGGGCAAGCTCAAAATCGCTTGGGACAAAATCGTTGCGGGGCCCTTCAGCGAGTGGTGGAATGGATCTGGCAAAGCAAAAATTACCGGGATGATGGGCGACTTGGGCAGGACCATCGGCAGCGGCATCACTGCCGGACTGCTGGCGCTCCTGGGCATTGACACCGGCGGAGCTATTTCGGACGGGAAGGCCATCGGAGGCGCCTTTATTGATGGCTTCATGGATGGCTTTGATACTGAGCAGATCACAACGGCCCTGAAAAATTGGGCTGGTGAGCACAAAGGCACCGTTGCGGCTCTGGGCATCGTTCTGGGCGGCAAGCTAATCGGCGGTGTTGCCAAGGGGGTGCAGCAGGCCCGCGGCCTGGTCAGCACCATCCAAGGCATACTCGGCAAGGGTAGCGGCGCAGGCGGTATGGCAGGCGCCATGGGCAGCAGCTACGCCACCACATCCATGCGGGTGACGGCAGGCGTGGTCAATGTCTACGGAAATATGGCCAGCAATGCCGCCAATGCGGCCGGTGCTGCGGGGCGGAGCGCCATGGGCGGACTCCCAGCCCTCCCGGGCGGAGGCGGTACTCCCCCGGCACTCCCAGGCGGAACCGGCGGAGCTGCGGCGGCGGGCGGCCTTACGTCGGCTTCCGGCTGGCTTGGCCGACTGCTTCAGGTAGGCTCCAAGTCCTCTGTCGTAGGCGCAGACGGAACGCTGCTTGCTGTCAACGGTGGCATAGGCGGCACTTTGGGTAGCGTAGGCGGGGCCCTGGGCTCCGGGGCAACCACAGCTGCAGGGGCGGCTGCAGCGGGCACAGCGGCCATCGGAGGCGGCCTGCTGGGCGGCGCTGGCATCATCAGCGGTCTCATTGATATTTTCCACGGCACAAAGACCTCCGGTAAGGAAGCGCAGACCGCCTATGCGACCGGCGGCTCTAAAATAGGCATGGTGGGCGCAGGAGCCGCCGCAGGGGCCGCTATCGGCTCGGTGGTACCTGTTGTCGGCACCGGCGTCGGAGCTCTCGTGGGGGCCGGTATTGGCGGCCTGGGGGCCCTCGGCTTCGGTGACAAGATTGGCCAGGCACTGTCTGACGCATTGGACGAGGGTGGCTGGCTCAACAATATGGGCGTGGCCATCAGCGGATTCTTCACAGAAACTCTGCCCACCAAATGGGGTGAGTTCTGGGATGGCGTGGGGAACTTCTTCACGGAAACCGTCCCCTATGCCCTCGGTTTTGCTGCGGGCAAAGTGACCACATTCTTTACAGAAACACTCCCCACCAAATGGGGTGAGTTCTGGACGGGCGTCGGAAACTTCTTCACAGAGAGTATCCCCGCCTGGTGGGAAACCGTCAAGGCTGGCGCGATTAACTTCTTCACTGTTACCATTCCGCAGAAATGGACCGAGTTCTGGGACGGCATCGGTGTGTTCTTCACCGAGACGATCCCCGCATGGTGGGAGGACGTGAAAGCCGGAGCGGTAACATTCTTTACGGAAACCCTGCCCACCAAGTGGACGGAGTTCTGGACGGGTGTCGGGAATTTCTTCACCGAAACCATCCCGGCCTGGATCGACAGCAGCCTTACCAGCGCAAAGACCTTTTTCACGGAAACCCTGCCAGAGAAATGGAACAGCTTCTGGGGCGGCATTGGGGAGAAAATCTCCGGCTTCTTTGGAGGCTTATGGGATACCGTGAGCGGGGCCTTCAGCTCCGGTTACTCGGACGCCACAGCGCCAACCCCCCACGCCTGGGGCGGCATTATGACGAAGCCTCACATGGGCATTGTGGCTGAGGCCGGTGCGGAAAGTATCATCCCCCTGTCCCCATCCAAGCGAAACCGAGGAATCGACCTTTGGGAGCAGACCGGGCAGGCCCTGGGTGTGCGCCCCTATGCCGAGGGCGGCATCGTCGGGGAAACCGAGGACACGGAGGTCCCCATCACCCCCAGCGGAACCGGCGGAGTCCCCGCCAAAGTAGAAGTTCATCTTGAACTGAGCCCGCAATTTGTCATTGAAGCGCGGGAGAGTGGGATGGACGAGAACACCATTATCGCCATCATCAAGGCTCACATCAAGGAGATGGTGGACGATATCAGTGACGAGCTGGCGGAGCGGCTGGCCCGTGTGTTTGCCAATATGCCGGTGAGAGGAGGCGCATAAGTGGACGTTTACATTACCGAGAAAGAAACCGGGACCCGTATCGCCCTCGCCATGCTCCCGGAAAAGGTGAAGCACAAAGGCAGCGCCAAGTTCCAAAGCTATGACATCATCAACGTGGGCGAGGTGAAGCTCCCCAGGGGAACGAAGCTCCTTTCGTTCTCCTGGAGCGGCACCTTCCCCGGCGAGAGCCGAAAATCGGCCAGCTTTATCAAGGCCCACCATTGGAAAGCCCCCAAGGAAATGGAGAGCATCTTCGAACGGTGGCGCAAGAACGGAACGGTCCTGATTCTGATGATCACGGAAACCTGGATCAACCACGAGGTCATGGTCAGCGACTACACCGGGACGCCCACCGGAGGCTGTGGCGACGTTTCCTACGATGTGACCTTTGTTGAGAACAAGGAGATCAAGATTTACACCACATCGGAGCTGAACATCATGCCCAGCGCCAAAACCAATGAGAACGGCACCACGGCCACCCGTCCGGAGCCCGCAGCGGCGGCGGCAACGACCTACACCGTGAAAAAGGGCGACAGCCTGTGGGCCATTGCCAAGAAGTTTCTGGGGGATGGGAGCCGCTATAAGGAGCTGTATGAGCTGAATAAGAGCACCATCGGCAGCAACCCGAACCTAATCTACCCCGGCCAGACGTTCACGCTTCCCGCGTAAGGAGGCCGCCATGATCGACATCCGAAAGCTGACCTATAAGCTCGTGGCCATCCTTGAGGATGGAACACAGCTGGATATCTCCAGGGCGGCGGAAGACCTGGGCTGGGAGGAGGGTGAGGGAGAGATCGCTATGCGGCTCTCCTTCACCGTCCACAACGCCAAGTACCAGGGACAGCCCCTTTCCCAGCTGATCAAGCCCGGCTGCATTTCCGCTATCATTGCCGATTGGGGCGACGGTACCGACGAGGTGGCCCGCGGGACTATCGTGGATTGGGACACCAGCAACAGCGGCAGTTCTGACACGTTCGCCGTCCTGGCCTATGATGAGCTGTTTAATCTCCAAAAAAGCCAGGACAACCGCTATATTACCGCCGGGACGGGCACAAAGGCCGCAATCTCGGCGGTGTTCAGCGATTGGGGGATTCCCCTTGGAGAGTACACCGGGCCGGATGTGGCCCACGCCAAAACGCTGTATAAGAACGAGTTCCTGGCGGATATCATCATGGATCTCCTGGACACCGCCGTAAAGCATGGCGCAGAGAAATACGTCGTGCGGGCGAGCAAGGGGACCGCCAGCGTTCTGAAGCTGGGAAGCAATGAAACCATTTACCACTTCGACGAGGACACCAGCCTGACCGTCACCAAGGATGCCATCAGCACCCAGAACCTTATCACCCGTGTCAAGGTAGTGGGCAAGGAGGATGCCGAGGGACGACAGTCTGCGGAGGCGATCATTGACGGCAGGACCGAGTTCGGAATCCGACAGCGTATCTATAATCGCCAGGAGGATGACGATCTCGGTACCGCTAAGGCAGAGGCGCAGAAGATACTTGATGAGAACGGGGAGCCAGAAAACACCATCAGCTTCCAAGCTCCAGATGTACCCACCATCCGGAAGGGTGATAAAATCCACGCAAAGACCCGAACGAGGGAGGGGTACTTCATCATCAAGTCGATCCAGCATAATGCCGCCACCGCCACTATGACCATGGGCGTTGTCCCGGCAGCGTAAAGGAGGGAGCACACATGAACCCTGCAGAAGGAAACCCTGGCATCAACCATCTGGCGCAGGCCATTCAGGGCCGTATCCGGCAGAACCAGGACGCCAACAGCGCCCTCCTTCTCGACTTCGGGGAGATCCAGCCGGACTACAGTCTGCTGACCAATACCTATCCCATCCCAATCCCCAAGACGGATTACATGGTCTGCCGCCAGCTCACTTTGGGGCCGACCCACGACATCCTGGCAAAAACCCAGGACATCGGCCTGCCACACAGCGGCTCCCACATCCACAATACGCACAACCTTACCTGTACCCACCACGGCGGGACGCAGGTTGGCACCACGGGAGAGGCCACCGGCGCAGCGCCGGACCCGCCGATTCCGTCGCAGCGGACCGCTGGTGGAGATAGCTCGGACGGAATGCACCAGCACCATGTGCTGATCCCGGAAAAGATGCGAAAGCTGAAGCCGGGAGACCGCGTTCTCGTTGCCTGGGTGCAGAACGATGCCGTAGTGGTTGACCTGGTCCTCCCCGCCACGGTGCTGTAAGGAGGGGCCTATGGCAGAAACCTTATTCCCGGTATTCCCGGTACCAGAAATCAATGTACTCACCGCAGCTAAGGAGCGAAAATACCGGCACAGTGTCAACTTCGACTATGAAACGGGCGACTTCCTCCGCGATGGCTCTGGCAACATGATTCCGGCTGACGGCCGGGAGGCATACCGCCAGTGGTGCCTGAAGGTGGTAATGACAGAGCGTTTTACCTGTTTGTCTTACACCACCGACATTGGCACCGAAATGATAGAGGCGCTCGCCCAAGCGGACCGGGCCGCAGTGGAAAGTGCCATTGAGCGCACCATCAACGAGGCGCTCATGGTGAACCCCAAAACCGAGTATGTTCGAGACTATGTCTTTACCTGGCAAAACGAAACCCTGCACTGCACCTTCAATGTCAAGGGGCAAAATTGGGAGGAGCAGGTCCTCAGCATCAACATTCCATTGTGACAGGAGGTGAACTTATGGCCGAATTTATTATGCCGGATTGGCTTAGAAATCAAGATGCGGAAACCATCCATCAAAGGATGATGTCTCGGCTCCCGCCGGACATCGACAATACCGAAGGAGGCTTTCCCTGGGACTTCACGAAGCCGACAGCACTGGAAAAGGCGGAGCTCCTGCAGTTCCACCTGGTGGAAACTCTTAGAATCATGTTCCCGGAGTGGTCCTATGGCGAATATCTGAACCTCCACGCCAAACGGATTTGCTTGACCCGCCGGGCTGCTGGTTATGCCTATGCCAAGGTTGAGGTTGAGGGAATCCCCGGAACCATCATCCCAGCTGGTTTCGCCTTCGCCGTCCCCTCGGTCAACTCCCAGCCTGCTATCGAATACCGAACCGAGGAGGCGGTTGAGATCACGGAGGACGGCAAAGCCACCGTCGGTGTCCTTGCGGTGCTGCCTGGAACCAGCGGGAACGTCCCTGCCGATGCCATTGTTTTGATGGCGTCCCCTATGCGGGGCATCACCGCCATCAAAAATCCAGAGAAAGCCTCCGGTGGCACCGAGGAGGAAAGTGACGATAGCCTACGGGCCCGAATCATGGAGATCGAGCAGGGACTCGACACAGGCTTTGTCGGCTGCGATGCGGACTATATCCGCTGGGCCAAAGAAGTGCCAGGCGTTGGCAATCCGTTTGTGATTGCCAATTGGGACCCCGCGGTAAAGAACAGTGTGAAGCTGGTGGTGCTGGATGCCAACGGCGAACCGGCCAACGATCACATCCTGGAGCTGGTCTATGACCACATCATGTCGCCGGGTGACCGGCTCAACCGGAAGGCGCCTATTGGGGCCATCTTGACTGTTGTGGCTCCGGTTATGAAGGAGATCGCCTATTCCTTCAGTGCGTCCTTAATGGATGGCTACGATGCCGCCACAGTGGCCGACAGCATCACGGCATCCATCCAGCAGTATTACATCAAAGCCAAGGATGAGGGGCTGGTGCAATATATCAAGATTCACGCTATCATTACCCAGACCCCCGGCATCTATGACTTTACGCACCTGACCATGAACGGCGACATAGAAAACATCGCCATCGCTCTGGATGAATACCCAGGAACCGTGTCCATTGACCTGGGCATCCCGAGGGAGGTGGGCGGGTAATGGCAATCGACCTGGAGCACTTCCCGACCAATGAGACCGCACTTCGAATGATGGAGACGATCTCGCCCATTTACCAGAAGTCCTACGTCGGCAAGTGGATATTCGAGATTATGGGCTTGGAAATGGGCGAGGCCAGGGCGTATTTTGAAGAACTGCGCCAGCAGCCTTTCCCGGAGCGGACCACCTGGGCCATTGAATATTGGGAGCGGCGATACGCCATCACCCCGAAGCCCACTGATGATCTTGAAACCAGGCGTCGGAATATCATCATGAAGCGTGGTGCCCGGCTCCCGATGAATCCTGCTCGGGTGGAGCAGATCGTCGACGGCCTGACAGGTGGGACCTCGACGGTAACAGAGAACGTGGATGATTACACATTCCGAGTTACTATTGATGGGATGGCCCTCGGGATGAATATGCCTAACGTAATCAAGGAGCTCAGGAAGAAAAAACCATCCCATCAGAATTTTGAATACTCTGTGGTCCTTCGGGCCAAAGAACCCGCTACGCTTCGGCTTGGCGGGCTAATTGCATCGGTCGTGCGCTTTCCTCTGCCACAGGTGTCCGATCACTTCTGCTTCGAAGACACGCTTCATGCAGGGGGACATCTTAACTCGATTGTCCTCCAGCCAATCCCGGTCGTGGAAGATGCGTTGAAGTTCCAAAGAACAATCTATCTTGGTGGACGCATGGCGGAGACGTCCAGCCTGCCCACCCCGACTATCAAAGACCGATTCATGTTCCGCAGCTCTGTCCAAGCGGGTGGAGGCTTCTCTCCTGGAGCATCGCTCCCTGTGCCTAATTTACCTGATGGCATAGGGATGACTTACACAGGCAGAGTCGGTGGGAGAACCATGAACATAACCACCATTCCCGTGCCGGAGCTCCCGGCGGATTAAAACAGAGAAAAGGAGGGCATCAATTTGGATTACGGATATAAACCTACAACTATGGGCCGTGAAATTTTGGCCGCCTGCATGGCGCTCGGTGCGCCACTGGAGCTGACACGGGTGTCGGTGGGCGACGGAAAAGTATCGGAGGATGTGAACCTTGCGGATATGCACAGCTTGGTTCATTACGTCGCTGAAGGGACCATTGGCGACAGGCGCCATGAGGAGAATAGGCTCTATCTGACCATCCAGTATCACAACAACGAGGAGCACGCTGACGTCGGCACGTTCCTTCTGTCGGAGTTCATTGTTTACGCCAGGCACCCCGCCACCGGCAAAGAGGAGGATCTTCTCTACGCTACGTTGGGGGACTACTGCCAGTCCGTACCGCCCTATGCTGTCGGATTCCCACCCGGTGTCTGGAACTTCCCCCTGGTGCTCATTGTCTCCGATGAGATCAATGTTTCTGTATCTTCCCCCGCCGGGCTGGTCACCTATGAGGACCTCATCCGGCTCATCGAAAGCAGTGCCCTCGGCGCGACAAACCTCGATATCATCATCCCTGCCAGCGGCTGGCTGCCGGATACCGACACCAATGGCACATACCCCATCTGCTGTAATATTCCGGTTGAGAATGCTACGGAAAAGATGGTTCCTATGGTCACTGTATGGCCGGAGTGCATGGAGCTTGCCGAGGTTTGTAAATTGAGCCCCAGTGCCCGGACCATCCAAGGTGCTGTGCGGGTGTATGCGATGAGGGAACCCGAAAAGCCTATCCAAGCGAGCTTGGCGCTGCTGGGTACTTCTCCCTTCATCAGTTTGGATGGAATTCCTGGGGACAGTAGCACCCGAACCCTGCCCATAGCCAGCGCAACCACTCTCGGCGGCGTAAAGGTCCAGGAGGGCTCCGGCCTGGTGGTCGATGGAAGCGGCAACATTGCCATCGACGCTGCGGTTGAGCAGGATGCTGAGAGCATCTATGACGGTTCCAAAGCCAATATCGGCCAGGAATAATTAGGCGGTCCAATCCGCAAATGAGGAGGTGAACTGTAATGCCTGATGCGACTGAGGCTCCGAAGAAGGTTATCACGCTGGATTCCATGAAGGTTCTGGTGGATAAGATCAAGGAGGATTTTGCGACCAACGCATCTGTTGACAAGCGGATCAAGGAAGCGGGAGGCGTCGGCCTGTCCGATGCCTCTGAGGCCGAGATCCTCGCCTTGTTCGACGATCCCCCCGCCGAGGAGGGGCTCGAGAGCAACACTTAAGCCGACCACGGAGGGTGCGGTGCGGCCGGGAATCGCGCCCTCCGTACAAGTCCCGGTAATTACTTTTATGGAGGATTACCACAATGAAACTGATTACTTTGCAGAACCTGTCCACCTTTGCGGATGAGATCAAGGCCCGGTACGCCAAGCAGGACGCACTGGATGCGCTTGCCCAGCGCATTGAAGATCTGGAGGCCGTTGGCGGCGAGCCCAACGTTATCACCGAGGTGAAGGTTAACGGCACCGCCCAGGTCATTGATGGCAAGGCCGTGAACATCGCTATGCCGACCAAGGTGTCCGAGCTGTCCAACGACAGCAAGTTCCAGACCGACACCGATGTGGCCGCTACTGTAGCCGCCGCCAACCACCTGAAGCGTAAGCCTGTGGCCTCTGTGGATGATATCGACCTGGAAGCTGCGGATGCCGACCAGTACATCTACATGGTGCCCAAGACCGACGGCAAAAACGGCGACAAGTACGACGAGTACATGGTCATTGATGGCCATCTGGAGCCTGTGGGTGATTGGGCGGTTGATCTCACCGACTACATGAAGACGGGTGATGTCGAGACGATCACCAGCGATGAGGTTAAGGCGCTGCTGGCGGACAGCACCGAGGCCGAGCCCGAGGGCGAGTAAGCACCGACAATCTGATAAAAAGGGGGAGTAAGGCTTGAAACTTTTAGGCTCCGACGGCCTGAAAACCCTGGGTGAATACCTGAAACAGACCATGAAAACGGCGGACGGCTTGACGTCCGTCGTTTCTAGTATGGGCCAGGACATTCAGGGGCTGACGGGGCAGCTCGCAGGTGCTCTCCAAGAGGTTGAGAACTGTCTGAACGAGCTAGATGCCGTTAAGGCTAATACTGCTGTCAGGCAGGAATTTGCCTTAGCTGCTGACAGCTGGACCGAGAATTTTGACGAGATCGTGCCTATTTCTGGGTATCCACACTGTTGCGCTTTAGCGGTTGCGGGTGTGACTGCCAATTCCCGGATTGATGCAGTTCTCGATGCGGCCAGCACGGATATAGCGGCCGCCTGCGGGCTTTGCCCTACTACAGAAACTGCGGATGGGATTGTGATCTTCAGAAGCCGCCTGGTGCCGGAAACAAGCATCGGCGGTCAAATCTACATCATGCAGGGACCTGAAGCTGCTGGGACCGACGGTGACCAGACACCAGAAAAGAAGGAGGAGAATTAGGCCATGGCACTCGGTACCGTAAATGTGCCTGGTGTTACCAGGCGTGACTTGGACGAAATCAACGAGTCTATGAACGCCATCCTCCGGATGATCATGATAGGCGAAGTGATGCTCCCGCTTAGTGATCAGGCCGGGCAGGTGCTTTGCACTGAGGATGGGACAGCAATTTTCGCCGTGAAGAAATTGTAAGGAGGACAGAGAATGAGCATTAACCAGAATGCGGGCATTAAAACGACTGATTTGCCGCTCAGCGCGGCTGTTCAGAGCACCGACGCTATGCTCGTGAATTTGGAGGTTGGAGTCGGACAGGTGCCTTTCAGTGTAGCCAGCGAGTTCTTCAAGAATGAGCTGAAGCCTACTGTGCAGACGGAGGCCGCTGCCCAGATCAGTGCGCAGGAGAGCGCCGAGAAGGGGAGCGTGACCATCACCAACAACCAAGCGTACCCGTTCAATGCGGGGATCGCTACGGTTGCCCTGGGCACACCCCGGAAGAATCTGGACTACATCACCAACGTTGAGATTGCGGCAGCCGTGGGCAACGTCCAGGCCATTGAGGTGTACGACAAGCAGCTCAACGGCTTTAAAATCCGCTATGATGGCTCGGCCACTTCGGTCACCATCAAATATTATGTTACGGGAGGAATGCAGTAATGAACATCATCCACAAGAACGAGGGGACGAAGATCCCCTACACCGTCAGCGGCAGCAAGATCACCTTCGACGATGAGGTGATGTACAACCTCACCAAGTATGAGCGGGACGAGGCCAGCCACATTGACCTGTGCCGGGATAAGTTCGGCAATCTGGTGTCCGGCGTGATCCCCGGCACGGCGGAGCGTTATGTGGCTCAGATCGACATCCCCGCTCGCCGCTACAACTATGTGCCGGATGGCGTGGACGAGGACGGCAACCCCAAGCAGAAGCAGGTGGCCGAGCCTCTGGACATGGAGCGCGTGACGCTGACGCTCTGGAGCGTGGAGGGCTAAAAAGATGTATAACTCCTTTGATACTTTCAAGTTGGCGGTGGAAACGGTCCACCCCAACAATACAGTCCTGATGGACGATATGGGGATGCCCTCCGTCATGGTGCGCGTCCCCAAGTTCAAGATTTCCGATGTGATTCCGGGTGGTTCCACGGCCACCTTCCCCGCTTTCATCGTGAATGGCGTGGAGGTCCCGGAGATATTCATTTCCAAGTACCCCAATATCGTGGTTAATGATCGGGCGTACAGCCTGCCCATGCGGGACCCGCGGGCCTATGTCAACTTTGACCAGGCCAAGCAGTTCTGCCAGAGCAAGGGCAAGGGCTGGCATCTGATGACCAATGCGGAGTGGATGGCCATTGCCTACTGGTGCCGGAAGAACGGCTATGTGCCGCAGGGCAATACCAGCTACGGCAGCAACCATGCCGCTCCCCACGAGAAGGGTGTCCCGAGCTATACTTACGGTGAGGGGACGATTGGCCGGACGTTCACCGGCTCCGGCCCTGTTACCTGGGCGCACGATAAGACGGCGGCTGGCATCTTCGATCTGTGCGGCAACGTGTGGGAGTGGGTGTCCGGCTTCCGACTGAAGAACGGCGAGATCCAGGTGATCCCGGACAACGATGCGGCCTTGGGCGTGGACGAGGGCCCGGAGAGCTCTCTGTGGCGGGCCATGCTGCAGGATGGCAGCTTGGTCGCTCCAGGCCCTGCTGGGACGCTGAAGTATGACAGCCAGATCGCTGGCGATGCAACGCAGACCGACCATTATTTGGGCGGCACTATGGTTCTTAGCACACTGCGGAATAACCCGCAGTACACCGGCGGGGATGTGGATGCCTACTATGGGCACCAGTCTCAGACTTTTGAGAGTCTTGGAGTGAAGGAGGGCGTAACCGTTCCAGAGCTGGCCAAGGTTCTGGGAATATATCCATTGGACGTCAAGGAAGGTGGGCATGACGGTGATGGCCTCTGGGTTCGTAACTACGGCGAGCGGCTTCCTTTGCGCGGCGGC
>CAJUAC010000013.1 GCA_910583885.1 uncultured Oscillospiraceae bacterium
CCGGGCGGCCCTACCACATCGACCCGGAGATCGGCCACGGCATCGACAAGCTGGCCTCCTCCCTGGGCTTTGTGGTGGTCAGTGAGGACAGCGTCTGCCATCTGGCCGCCCCCGCGCCGGTCCATGTGCTCAACCAGTGGACCTACCACGCCCGGCTCTACCGGGCCGCCCGGTACGCCTGTGAGCACAGCGACACCCAGCTGGTGCAGCTGGTAAGCTTCGGCTGCGGCGTAGACGCCATCACCACCGACGAGGTGCGCCGCATCCTGGAGGATGGCGGTAAGCTATATACACAGATCAAGATTGACGAAATCACGAACCTGGGCGCGGTCAAGATCCGGCTGCGGAGCCTCATCGGCGCCCTGGAGGAGAAGGGAGTGTAAGCCCATGGTCAACACCGAGAAGGGCTATGTGGTCTTTACGGAGGAGATGAAAGCCACCCACACGATCCTGGTGCCCAATATGTTGCCCATGCATTTCAAAATAATTGGCAAGGTCCTGGCGCAGGCAGGCTACAAGGTGGAGCTGCTGGAGACCAGCGGCCCCCAGATCGCGGAGGCAGGCCTGAAATATGTCCACAACGACACCTGCTATCCCGCTATCCTGGTGATCGGCCAGTTCATCGACGCCCTGCAAAGCGGGAAGTACGACCCGGACAAGGTGGCCCTGATCCTCTTCCAGACCGGCGGCGGCTGCCGGGCGTCCAACTACATCCACCTGCTGCGCAAGGCCCTGGAAAAGGCAGGGCTGGGCCATGTGCCCGTCATCTCCCTGAGTTTGGCGGGGCTGGAGACCCACCCCGGCTTCCGGCTGACGGTGCCGCTGGCAATGAAGATGATGTATGGCGTGCTGTACGGGGATCTGCTGATGACCCTGCTCAACCAGTGCAAGCCCTATGAGCGGGAAAAGGGCAGTGCCCAGGCCCTGGCCGACAGCTGGACCGGACGCTTGGCGCAGGAGATGGGCGTCCGGGCCAGTTACCGGCAGATGAAGGCCAATTACCAGGAAATCCTGGACAGTTTCGCCGCCCTGCCGGTGGAGAAGTCGGAAAAGGTCATGGTCGGCGTAGTGGGGGAGATTTTTGTCAAATATTCCCCGCTGGGAAACAACAATTTAGAGCAGTTCCTGGTAGACGAGGGGGCCGAGGTGGTGATCCCGGGCCTGCTGGACTTCTGCCTGTACTGCGTATATAACAACCTGCTGGACCACAAGCTCTACGGGATGCAGAAGCGGACACAGCTGGCCTACCGGGCCGCCTACCGTTACCTGCTGGGCAAGGAGCGGGATCTCATCAACATCATCGCCCGCCACGGGCGCTTTACGCCGCCCACCCTCTTCACCCACACCGTCAGCCTGGTCCAGGGGACCATCAGCATGGGTGTCAAAATGGGTGAGGGCTGGCTGCTGACAGCGGAGATGCTGGAGCTGGCGGATAAGGGCGTAAATAACATCGTGTGTACCCAACCCTTTGGCTGCCTGCCCAACCACATCTGCGGCAAGGGGATGATGAAGCCGGTCAAGGCCCAGCATCCGGAGATCAACATCGTGGCCATTGACTACGACGCCGGCGCCACGAAGGTCAACCAGGAGAACCGCCTGAAGCTGATGCTGGCCAACGCCAAGCAGCGCCAGACGCCGCTGCCTATCCAGGAAACCCCGGCACAGCCGGAGCCCGAGGGCCAGAGCCAGCCCACCGGCGGGGAATTCCTGCGGGCTGTCTAATAAAGCAATAAGAGGCACCCGCGCCAATGGCGCGGGTGCCTCTTGCCTCTTACTTGCTGTTATTAATGGATTAGGACTCTGGGTCCTTGCTCAGATCCAGGCTGCGGATCTTCTTGCGCAGGGGCAGGATCGCCGGCGGGGATACGCTCAGCTCATCTACGCCCATGCGCAGGAAGGTCTCCGTAAGGGTCAGGTCCGCGCCCAGCTCGCCGCAGATCCCCACCCAGCAGCCGTGCCGGTGGCCGGCCTCCACCGTCTGGCGGATCATACGCAGCACGGCGGGGTGGTGGGCGTCATAGAAGGCGTCCAGCTTGGGGTTCTGACGGTCAATGGCCAGGGTGTACTGGGTCAGGTCATTGGTGCCCAGGGAGAAGAACTCCACCTCCTCGGCCAGCTCGTCCGCCACCATCACCGCCGCCGGGGTCTCGATCATGATGCCGATCTCCACCTCGCCCATGGGCACGCCCTTCTCCCGCAGCTCCCTGCGGCACTCCTCCAGGATGTCCTTGGCATCCCGGATCTCCCGCACAGAGATAATCATGGGGAACATGATGGACACCGTGCCATAGGCGCTGGCCCGCAGGATGGCACGCAGCTGCGCCTTGAAGATATCCTTCCTGGTCAGGCAGATGCGGATGGCCCGGTAGCCCAGGGCAGGGTTCTCCTCCTTGTCCAGGTTGAAGTAGGCCGCCTGCTTATCTGCACCAATGTCCAGGGTGCGGATGATGACCTTCTTGCCGGCCATGGTCTCCGCCACCCGCTTATAGATGGCAAACTGCTGGTCCTCCGTGGGGAAATCCTGGCTGTCCAGATAGATAAACTCACTGCGGAACAAGCCAATGCCGCCCGCATCGTTCTGGAGCACCAGCCCCACATCGCTGGCGTTGCCGATATTGGCGTAGACCTTGATCTCCTTGCCATCCAGAGTGACATTGGGCTTCTTCTTCAGCCCCTGGAGCAGGGCCTCCTGCTTGAGATCCTCCTTGCGCTTCTCCTCCATGGTGGTCAGAAGCTCCGGGGCGGGATCCACGTAAACGCAGTGGTTGTACCCGTCCAGCACCGCCAGCTTCCCGTCCCAGCTGTCATCGTAATCCACGCCAATCAGGGCAGGGATGTTCATGGTCCGGGCCAGGATGGCGGTGTGGCTGTTGGAGGAGCCGTAGCGGGTGATGAAGCCCAGCAGCTTGCTCTTGTCCAGCTGCACGGTCTCACTGGGGGTGAGGTCGTCAGCCACCAGGATGGCGGGCTCATCCCCCAGGGCGTTGCCCTCCGTAGCGCCGCTGAGGATGTTCACCACGCGGGAGGAGACGTCCTTGACGTCCGTGGCGCGGGCCTTCATATAGGCATCCTCCATATCGGCAAAGGCGGCCGCGAAATTTTCCCCTGTCGTGGCGACGGCATATTCTGCGGTAGCGCCCTGGGTCTCGATGATGCTTTTGACCGCGTCCAGATAGTCGTCGTCGTCCAGCATCATCTCATGGATCTCAAAGATGGCGGCGTTCTCCTCGCCCACCTCGTCCAGCGCCTTCTCGTAGAGGGCGCCCAGCTGCTCCTGGGCCTTCATCCGGGCGGAGTCGAAGCGGGCCAGCTCCTCCTCCACCGTCAGCGTAGAGGAGACGGCGGTCTGGGTTTCCTCCTTGCGGTAGATGCGCAGCGGGCCGATGGCCACGCCGTTAAGAATGGATTTACCCGTTGCTACCTGCATGGGCTTGCTTCCTCCTTAATTTTTGTTACAGGTTCTCCTTGAAGAACGTTTCCATGGCGGCGATGCTGGCGTCCTCGTTGCCGCCCTCGGCGGAGACGATCACCGTGTCACCGCCCTTGACACCCAGGCCCATCACGGCCATGAGCTTGGTAGCGGAGGCGGACTTGCCGCCCTGCTTCTCCACGGTGATGGTGCTGTCAAGGGCCTTGGCGGCCTTGACCAGCAGCCCGGCGGGGCGGGCATGGATGCCGATGGGGTCGTTAATGACATACTGGAACTGTTTCATGGTGGTTTCTTCCTTTCTCTTCCAACTAATTTTCTATCTGGAGCCTGGAAGCCCCGGCTATATTACTTGTTCACGCGCAGCACGTCACTGCCAGGCTGGACCGCGCCGGAGGCCACCTCGTCCACAGAGGCAAAATCGTCCGTGTTGGTCACAGCCATAATCACAGTTGTAGCGTGGCCGGCCGCCTGGATCTTCCCCAGGTCCATGGTCAGCAGCAGGTCGCCCTTCTTCACCGCCTGGCCCTCCTTGACGGCGTTGGTGAAGCCGTCGCCGTTCATCTCCACGGTGTCCACGCCCACATGGATCAGGATCTCCATGCCGCCCGCCTCCATGCCGATGGCGTGGAGGGTGTCGGTCAGCTGGGTGATCTTGGCGTCAATGGGGGCATATACCTTGCCCTCCTCGGGGGCCACGCCGCAGCAGACGCCCATAATCCCCTGGGAAAACATCTCATCAGGGATCTGGTTCATCGGCACATAGGTACCCTTGGAGGGTGCGCCGAGGATGGCGGGGAAGGTAACGCCGGCGGGTTCAGCCTGCTCCTTGCCCTTCAAAAAATCAAATAAGCCCATGGTTCTGATACCTCCTGTTAATTTGCACGGCTCTCCGGTGCAGTATTCATTATGATATCGCAACCGTGTGGAAATTTAAAAGCAGATGCTTCCGTGTACTTTTTCCAGCACGATGAGCGCATCGCTGTAATAGGGGTGCATCTCCAGGTATGTCACGCCGTCCCGGGCCTCCATATCCAGCGCCACGCAGCCGCCCTCCTCCAGGTTGATGGCGGAGGCGGTATAACCGGACCAATCCCCATGCAGGGACAGGGGCGCACTGGTGGGCACATACAGCAGCACAGCATCCCCGGCCTTGGCGGCGCGGACCCACTCCCCATACTGGGCCAGGATCTCCTGGCAGGGCTGGACAGCGGTGATGGCATTCTCCTCAAAGAACTGCCGGGCAAAGGCGAAGTCCGCCGCGCCAGGGAACCGGAGGGCCGCCTGGTGGGGCTGGGCCTGCAAAAAGCCCTCGCCGCCAATGGGGTTCTTGGGCTGGCCGGGCGTCCACCAGTTCCACACGCCGTGGGCGCCGTAGGTGATCCCCGCGCAGGCCCCGGCCAGCAGGCTGTTCCAGAGGGCCCAGCGGGTCTCCGGGCGGCGGAAGCGGCCGTAGAGCTTGTGGCTGTATCCCATCTGCTCATAGCAGGGTTCACTGTTGATGACCGGGCGGCGGGGCGAACGGCCGGCAAAATGCCCTGCCAGCTGGTGGCACATCTCCTGGGCGGCGGCGTTGTGGCCGGACTGGTAGAGGTACAGATCCGCCCTCTCACCGAACTCCTGGGGCAGGCCGTCATAGCGGCCCTTGATATGGTATGCCTTCAGCGCGCCGGGGGCATAGCGGTCCACCAGATCCGTCACCAGGCGGTAGCGGGCAATGGATGCCTCGCTGTCAAAGCCGGTGTCGCCGCTGACGAGATAGACCGGCTCAAACTCGTTGAAGCTCTCGCAGATGGCGCGCACAATGGGCTCCACCCGCTCCTCGGGGATGATATTGCCGCTGTAAATCTTGCTGGCCCAGGTATCCGGCACATAGTTGCACCACATGACCACCAGTGCCAAGGTAAAGCCCCGGTCCACCGCAGCCTGGCACATGCGCCGGGCGCGGTCAAAGTAGTCCTGCCGGAGGGTGGAAAAGTCGTAGCGCATACTGTCCTCCAGCAGCGGGAAGGGCTGCCAGGGCTGCCCGGTCCCGCAGCGGTCCCACTGGGGCAGGGTATTGATCTGTAATACATTAAACCCCTGTTTTGCCCGAATGTCAAGATATTCCTGCCACTCGCTTTCGCTAATATTTGTGAATGCGCTCCAGCAGGTGTCCGCCAGCCAGAAGAGGTGCCGGCCATCCCGGGCCAGGTGGTTCTGGGATACGCAAAGCGCCACGTCCGTCCCCCCTCAGCCCAGGTCCTCGCCGTTGGTGGCGATGACCTTCTTGTACCAGTAGAAGCTGTCCTTGCGGCTACGCTTCAGGGTGCCGTTCCCGTCGTTGTCCTTGTCCACATAGATAAAGCCGTAGCGCTTTTTCATCTCGCCGGTGGAGGCGCTCACCAGGTCGATGGGGCCCCACATGGTGTAGCCCAGCAGAGGCACGCCGTCCTCGCTGACGGCCTTCCCCATGGCCTGGATGTGGGCGCGGAGGTAGTCGACACGGTAGCTGTCGTGGATGGAGCCGTCCTCCTCCACCTTGTCCACAGCCCCCAGGCCGTTCTCCACAATGAACAGGGGCTTCTGATAGCGGTCGTAGAGGGTGTTGAGCGTCACCCGCAGGCCCACCGGGTCGATCTGCCAGCCCCACTCGCTGGCCTTCAGGTAGGGGTTGAGCAGGGAGGTGATGGCCGCATTGCCGGGCTTCTTATACTTCTCCACGGTCTCCGGGTCAGCAGAGGTGCTGCGGGAGGCGTAGTAGCTGAAGCTGATGAAGTCCACAGCCCCCTCCTTCATCACCGCCTTGTCATCCTCGGTGCAGTCGAGCTGGATCCCGGCCCGCTCCATTCGCTTCCAGGCCCAGATGGGGTACTCGCCCCGGGCCTGGGCATCGGTAAAGAAGTAGTTGTCCCGGTCCGCCTCCATGGCGGCATAGATGTCGTCGGGGTTGCAGGTGAAGGGGTAGTACTGCCCTGCGGCCAGCATACAGCCCACCATGCAGCCGGGCATGATCTCGTGGGCCAGCTTCACCGCCTTGGCGCTGGCGACGATCTCGTAGTGGGCGGCGCGGTACTTGACCTCCTCCGGGTTCTCACCCTCATCAAACAGGACGCCTGCGCCCATAAAGGGCATGTGCAGGAGCATATTGATCTCATTGAAGGTGAGCCAATATTTGACCTTGCCCTTGTAGCGGTTGAAGATAGCGGTGCAGAACTTCAGGTAAGCCTCGATCATCCGCCGGTCCTTCCAGCCGCCGTACTTCTTGATAAGGGCGATTGGGGTGTCAAAATGGCAGATCGTGACCAGCGGCTCGATACCGTACTTGAGGCACTCGTCAATGAGGCCCTCATAGAAAGCCAGGCCTGCCTCGCAGGGCACATCGTCGTCGCCGTTGGGGAGGATGCGGGTCCAGGCCATGGAGAAGCGGTAGACCTTGAAGCCCATCTCCGCAAACAGGGCGATGTCCTCCTTGTAGTGGTGGTACATGTCGATGGCCTCATGGGCGGGGTAGCGGTGCTCCCCGTCGCATTCGAGCATCTTCATCTGGCCCCGGGAGACCTTCATCCGGTCCGGGCCGAAGGGCACCACATCTACGCTGCTCAGGCCGCGCCCGTCCTCCTGGTAGGCGCCCTCGCACTGGTTGGCGGCTGTCGCGCCGCCCCACAGGAAACCGTTTGGGAACATGCTCATAGGAAAATACTCCTTTTTTGGTATTCATTCTTTTTCTTGAAAGAAAAAGAATCAAAAAGAACTTCAAGCCTGTATGGATAGCCGGTAATATACTGGGTGGAAAGGGGCCCGGCCAGACGGCAATTGAAATTGTGATACGGGGTTCCCGGTCTGATTCCACGTACAGGCAATGGAGAAACGGGCAAAGCCGTGTTATGCAACACGGCTTTGCCGCGCTTTTTCCTCGCGCAAGCGGCTGTACGATATACTGTTTTCGGGGATTACTTCGCCTTGGCGCCGTCCTCCTTGTAGGTCGCCAGGCCGATAACCAGGGCGATGGCAAAGGCAATGATGGAGGCAGCCAGCACAACCCACATGCTGAACAAGCCGGTGCCGCCCGCATCAATGTAGCCGGGCAGGCCGAACAGGCCCAGGCCGCCGGGGATGTAGCGCTTTGCACCCAGGACACCCACCAGGGCGCCCGCAATACCGGAGCCGATACAGCCGGCGATGAAGGGGTTCTTCTTGGGCAGGTTAACGCCGTAGATGACCGGCTCCGTGATGCCGAACATACAGGAGATGAAGGCCGGGATGCCGATCTTCTTCAGCCGCTGGTCCTTGGTGCGCAGGATCACCGCCAGCACAGCACCCGCCTGGGCGAAGGGGGTGGCGAAGGTGCCGGGCATGATGAAGTCATAGCCCAGGTTGGCCAGGTTGATATAGCCCAGGGGGATGACCGACCAGTGGAAGCCGAAGATAACCAGGACCTGCCAGAAAGCGCCGACGATGATGCAGCCCAGGGTCGCACCGACAACAGGGATGTTGAACAGGGTCTCAAACACCAGGGTCAGCACGCCGCAGATGATGCCGGACACAGGCCCGATGATCAGGTAGGTCAGGGAGGACATGATCACCAGCACGCACACAGGGGTGATGAAATTCTTAATCATGTCGGACAGGTGCTGGTTGAGCCACTTCTCCAGCTTGGCCGCAAAGAAGCAGCAGATCACGATGGGGATAACGGAGGAGGTGTAGCCGGAGGAGGGGAAGATCACGGGGATGCCGAAGAAGGAGGTATAGAAGCTCATCTCAAAGGCAGTCCCGGTCAGCACCGTCCCCAGGGCCTCGCCGCCCTTGAGGGCCACCATGGTGGGGTAGCACAGGGAAATACCAAGCGCCATGCCTGTGTACTCGCTCATCTTGAACTTCTTTGCGGCGGTGTAGCCCAGGATGACCGGCAGGAAGTAGAAGAAGCCGTCAGCCACGGTGTACCAGATCATGTACGCGCCGCTGGAGGCGTCCAGCAGTTTGAAGAAGGTCAGCAGTGTCAGAACGCCCTTGATGATACCGGAGGCGCCCAGCAGGGTGATGGTAGGCGCCATGATGCCGGAGATCATGTCGATGAGGATGGTGGCAATGTTCTTCTTGCCGCCGGAGGGGCTGTCGTCCTCAATGGCGTTGCCGTCCTCGTCCACGGTGCCCATGCCCTGGAGGTGCCCGACCTCCAGCACCGCGTCATAGACCTCGCCGACCGCGTTGCCGATGACCACCTGGTACTGGCCGTTGGCCTGGATGACCTTCAGTACGCCGTCAGTCTGGTTGAGGATATCGGTGTTTGCCTTG
Source organism: uncultured Oscillospiraceae bacterium (assembly GCA_910583885.1). Lineage (GTDB taxonomy): Bacteria > Bacillota > Clostridia > Oscillospirales > Oscillospiraceae > Pelethomonas. Next base: position 8,702 of record CAJUAC010000013.1, read on the forward strand.
CTCTCGTCCTTCAGTTTGAAACGCAGCCGGGTAATGCAGTGGGTAATGCTGTTGATGTTCTGCTTGCCGCCCACATTTTGAATAATAATGCGGGCCAGCCCATCATACTTACTTGCCATGGTATTCCTCTCCTTTTACTTTCTTTCTCCCCGCCGCCCCAGCCGCCTGCCGGGCGGGATGGGACGGCGCTCTCTTGAGACGGCGTCATTATAGCACAGGCAGAGGATAAAATTCTGTAAAAGGGGTAATCCATGGAAATTTTGTTAAAATTCCTAAAATTTTTCTGCTGATTTTTGGGCACACCCGATAATGCTGCGCAACTGGCAAAAAATAATTTACTAAAAAATTTAATAAATATTTATATAAATAATAAGTTCAACCGGACAGGCTGTTAAGATCCAGCACCGAACCACGGACAATAATACTGGGCTGGACCAGGATCCGCACTGTCTCGGGCATATCCTGGCGCAGGCGCTCATGGAGGCGGTTCACCGCCAGCGCGCCCATGCGCTCCTTGTGTACGCCCATCGTTGTCAGGGGCGGGTCCGTCATCTGGCAGAGCGAGGAGTCGTCAAAGCCGATAACAGACACATCCTGGGGGATCCGCAGGCCGCCCTCCTGGAGGGCGCGGCAGCAGCCGGCCGCGATGCTGTCATTGTCCGCAAAGAAGGCGGTGGGCAGGACAGGGTCCGTGGCCAGGTAGGCACGCATATCGGAGGCGGCCGCCTCCGGGGTGGTGCCCACGCGCACCACCCGCCGGGACGAGTCCTTGGCCGCGGCCTCCGGCAGGCACCGGCAGCCCATCAGGTATCCGTCATACCGGCGGCTGAAGTTGCGGATATCCACGCTGCTATGGAGATAGCCCAGCCGGGTATGGCCGCAGCTGATGAGGTAGCGTACCGCGTTCCAAGCGCCGTAGCGGTTGTCAATCCCGACCAAATCGTAGCTTTCCGAGGTAATAAAGTTATCAAGCACCACGATTGGGACATCCAGGCCGAAAAACAGCTGCATATCCACACTGCGCATCTCCGTGGCCAGCAGGATGATCCCTGCGCTGTTGAGGCTGCGGATGCTGCGCAGCTGCTCCTGGTGGTTCTGGCTCCCATAGAAATAGGAAACCGACAGGTGGTAGCCCAAAACCCCGGCCTGCTCCGCCACCCCCTCCGTCAGCTGCTCGAAAAAGGGCGTGTCGGAGAACACCTTGCCATGGCGCTTGTAGATGACCATCTGGATGATCCCCGACTTGTCCGGTGTGCGCCCCTCCATGGGATAGCCCATCTGCCGGGCTGTCTCCAATATGCGCTCACGGGTCCCCTCGCTCACCCCGGACCGGCCCCGCAGGGCCAGCGATACCGCTGCCGGGGAGACCCCCAGCCGCTGCGCCACGTCCTTCGCCGTTACTCCCATCACATATTCCCCCTTATTTTAGGATGCATACAACACAACAAACCAATTGTATTCTACCTGCCCGCCTGCCAGCTGTCAAGCGGCGGTTTAGTAAATTATTTATCATCTGATTTAGTAAATTTGCGCAAGGCTGCGCCCCGCCCCTTGTGGAAAATGGCAAAAGGGCGGGGCGGCCTTTTCTCTGTTTCGTAGAAAATCCCTCCCCAGCGACCACCCTCCCGCCTGGCGGCCCGGAGGCGTGCTATACTGGTGCCTACCAAAACGGAAGCAAGGAGGATCACCCCATGAGTACGATCAAGCTGGGCTTTGCCCCTACCCGGCGGAGCATCTTCAGCGCGCCGGACGCGGTGAAATACCGGGGCCTCACGGCGGAGCGCCTGCGGGAGCTGGGCGTAGACTTTGTGGACATTGGCGATATCAACGAGGAGGGCCTTCTCTACAGCGAGGAGGACCGGCTGAAGGTCCTGGAAAAGTTCCGGGCCGCCGGTGTGGACGGCCTGATGCTGCCCCACTGCAATTTCGGCACGGAATATGTCTGTGCCCGGCTGGCCAAGGACCTGGGCGTGCCGGTGCTGCTCTGGGGCCCCCTGGACGAGCGGCCTGAGCCGGACGGGACGCGCCTGCGGGACACCCAGTGCGGCCTGTTCGCCACCGGCAAGGTACTGCGCCGGTTCCAGGTGCCCTTCACCTACCTGACCAACTGCCGCCTCAGCGACCCGGTATTCGAGCGGGGCGTGAAGGATTTCCTGGCGGTGTGCCGGGTCGTGAAGACCTTCCGGGGCATCCGCATCCTCCAGATCGGCCCCCGGCCCTTCGACTTCTGGTCCACCATGTGCAACGAGGGCGAGCTGCTGGAGCGGTTCAACGTCCAGCTCTCGCCGGTGCCCCTGCCGGAGCTGACGGCGGAGGTCAAACAGGCCATCGCAGACGGCGCAGCGGTCCAGGAAACCATAGCTTACTGCCGGGCCAACATGGAGGTCAAGGTCACGGACGAGCAGCTGGCCAACGTGGCGGGGCTGGCGGTGGCCATGGAGCGGCTGATGAAAAAGTACCACTGCAGCGCCGGGGCCATCCAGTGCTGGAACGCCCTCCAGGACGAGCTGGGCATCATGCCCTGCGCCGCCAACGCCCTGCTCAATGACAAGGGCATCCCCGTGGTCTGCGAGACTGACATCCACGGGGCCATCACCGCCCTGCTGGTGGAGGCCGCGGCCAACGACGGAACCCGCTCCTTCTTTGCTGACTGGACCATCCGCCATCCGGACATCGAAAACGGCGAGCTGCTCCAGCACTGCGGCCCCTGGCCCCTGAGCGTGGCCGGGTGCAAGCCCTGCATCACCTATCCCCTGGCCTTCGACTACCCGGGCGCCATCACCGCCGAGGCCAAGCATGGGAATCTCACCCTGGCCCGGTTCGACGGGGACAACGGCGAGTACTCTCTGCTGCTGGGCAACGCCAAGGGTGTGGACGGCCCCAAGGGCATGGGCACCTATCTCTGGGTGGAGGTGGACAACATCAAGCGCCTGGAGGCCAAGATCGTGGAGGGGCCCTACATCCACCACTGCGTGGGTATCCACAAGGATGTGGTACCGGTTCTGTACGAGGCCTGCAAGTACATCGGCGTAAAGCCGGACCTGTACGACCCCATTGAGGAAGACGTGAAAGCATATTTGAGAGGTGAATAAGGTGAATGAACTGAAAGTACTGTCCTACGACCTGCGCAAGGACGTTGTGGACATGATTCTCTCCGGCAAGGGCGGCCACATCGGCGGCGACATGTCCATGATGGATGTTCTAGTCACGCTGTATTTCAAGGTGATGAACATCTCCCCGGACAACCAGGACGATCCCAACCGAGACCGGTTTATCCTCAGCAAGGGCCACAGCGTGGAGACCCTGTACGCGGTGCTGGCGAAGAAGGGCTTCTTCCCCATTGATGAGGTCATCTCCCAGTTCTCCAAGTTCGGCTCCCCCTACATCGGCCACCCCAACAACAAGCTGCCGGGCATTGAGATGAACTCCGGCTCCCTGGGCCACGGGCTGCCGGTAGCGGTGGGCATGGCCCTGGCGGGGAAGATGGACCGGCGGGACTACCGCGTGTACACCGTCATGGGGGACGGCGAGCTGGCGGAGGGCTCCGTATGGGAGGGGGCCATGAGCGCATCCCACTACAAGCTGGACAACCTCTGCGCCGTGGTGGACCGCAACCGCCTGCAAATCTCCGGTTCCACTGAGGACGTGATGCACCACGACGATTTGCAGGCCCGCTTTGCGGCCTTCGGCTGGCACGCCGTCCAGGTGGACGGCCACGACTACGACGCCCTCGCCTCCGCCTTTGATGAGGCGGCAGCTACCAAGGGCCGGCCCACGGTGCTGATCGCCAACACCATCAAGGGCTGCGGCTCCGCCATCATGGAGAACAAGGCGGGCTGGCACCACCACCTGCCCAACCAGGAGGAATACGAGCAGATTATCGCGGATTTTGCCGCCAGAAAGGAGAGTGCCCTCCATGAATAAGATCCCCAACCGCCAGGCCATCTGCGAGGCCCTGATGGCCCGCGCTGAAGCCGATCCGGATATTGTCGTCCTGTGCAGCGATTCCCGCGGCAGCGCCTCCCTGGCCCCCTTCTTCCAGACGTTCCCCGGGCAGTCCGTGGAGGTGGGCATTGCCGAGCAGGACCTGGTTGGCATCGCCGCGGGCCTTGCCAGCTGCGGCAAGAAAGCATGGTGCGCCTCCCCGGCCAGCTTCCTCTCCACCCGCAGCTATGAGCAGTGCAAGGTGGACGTGGCCTACTCCCGGACCAATGTCAAGCTCATCGGCATCTCCGGCGGCGTCAGCTACGGGGCCCTGGGCATGAGCCACCACTCCGCCCAGGACATCGCCGCCATGAGCGCCATCCCCGACATGCGGGTGTACCTGCCCAGCGACCGGCACCAGACCAGGAAACTGGTTGAGGCCCTGCTGTCGGATGAACAGGGCGCGTATATCCGGGTAGGCCGGAACCCGGTGGAGGACATCTACACGGAGGAGGACTGCCCCTTTGAGATGGACCGGGCCACGGTGCTCGCTGAGGGCACGGACGTGCTGCTGGTGGCCTGTGGGGAGATGGTCAAGCCCGCCCAGGAGGCGGCTGCGCTGCTGGAAAAGGGCGGCGTCTCCGCCGCCGTGCTGGACATGTACTGCGTCAAGCCCCTGGACACGGAAACACTGCTGCGCTACGCCCGGCAGGTAAAGGCCGTGGTCACTGTGGAAGAGCACGCCCCCACCGGCGGCCTGGGCAGCATGGTCGCCCAGGCGGTGGCGGAGCACTGCCCGAAGAAGGTGAAATGCCTGGCCCTGCCGGACGCACCGGTCATCACCGGCACCTCGAAGGAGGTCTTCGACCACTACGGCCTCAACGCCTCCGGCATTGCCAAGGCGGCGGAGGCGCTTCTCAAATGAAATACATCCTGGCTGTAGACCAGTCCACCCAGGGCACCAAGGGGCTGCTGTTTGACGAAAACGGCGTACTGGTGTCCCGGGCGGACCGGCCCCACCGGCAGATTGTGGATGAGCGGGGCTGGGTGGAGCACGATCCGGAGGAAATCTTCACCAACGTGCTGGCCGCAGCCCGGGAGGCGGTGGAGAAGGCCGGGGCGGACAAGGCGGCAATCGTCGCCCTGGGCATCTCCAACCAGCGGGAGACGGTGGCAGCCTGGGACCGGGAGACCGGAGAGCCCCTCTGCAACGCCATCGTCTGGCAGTGCGCCCGGGCGCGGGAGATCTGCGCCGGGCTGGAGGCCCACGCCGGCCTCATCAAGGAGCGGACCGGGCTGAACCTCTCCCCCTACTTCTCCGCCCCCAAGCTCTCCTGGATGCTGCAAAACCTCCCGGCCGTATCCCAGGCCGCCCAGCGGGGGACGCTGTGCCTGGGCACCATCGACAGCTGGCTGGTTTTCCGCCTGAGCCGGGAGCGGGCCTTCAAAACCGACTACTCCAACGCCAGCCGCACCCAGCTTTTTAACATTCACACCTTGCAATGGGATGAAAAATTGTGTACACTATACGGCGTACCAATCGCCGCCCTGCCGGAGGTGTGCATGTCCGACGCCTGCTTTGGCTGCACCGACCTGGGCGGCTGGCTGGAGAAGCCCATCCCCATCTGCGGCGTGCTGGGGGACAGCCACGCCGCCCTGCTGGGACAGCAGTGCCGCTCCCCCGGCCAGGTCAAGGCCACCTATGGTACCGGCTCCTCTGTGATGATGCATATCGGAGGACAGCCCAAGGGCTCCTCCTCCGGGCTGGTCACAAGCCTGGCCTGGGGGCTGGGCGGCAAGGTGGACTATGTCTTCGAGGGCAACCTCAACTACACCGGCGCGGTGATGACCTGGCTGCGGGAGGACGTGGGCCTCATCCGCACGGATGCCGAGGCCACCGAGCTGGCCGCCAGGGCCAACCCCAATGACCGGACCTATTTCGTCCCCGCCTTCACGGGCCTGGGCGCGCCCTACTGGGACAGCGCCGCTACCGGCCTGTTTACCGGCATCACCCGCACTACCGGCCGGGCGGAGCTGGCCCGGGCCTGCCTGGAGTGCATCGCCTACCAGATCACCGACCTGGTGGAGCTGATGCGGAGGGACGCCGGACTCCCAGTGGAGCTGCTGCGGGTGGACGGCGGGCCGACGGCCAGCGGCTATCTGATGCAGTTCCAGAGCGATCTTGCCGGTGTGACTGTCCAGGTCCCGGAAATCCAGGAGCTTTCCGGCATGGGCGCGGCCTACGCGGCAGGCTTTTCTGCCGGGCTGTACGACCCGGACACCATTTATGAACATATCCACTGCCGCCGGTATACCAGCGCCATGGACAGCGCCCAGCGGGAGGCGCGGCTGGACGGCTGGCGGCAGGCGGTCCGCCAGGCCCTGGCCCACGGCTGACAGGGCAGGCAGCGGCGGCCGGTGGAACAAGGGAGAGGACAACTATGAAATACCGTATCCTGCTTTCAGATATCGACGGCACGCTGCGCCCCTTTGAGCAGCCCCGGGTGCCCCAGGCCAACGTGGAGGCCATCCGCGCCATCCAGCGCCATGGCGTCAAATTTGCCATCTCCACCGGGCGTGGCCGGGGCGGCATCCCGGCGGAGATGCTCAGCGGCCTCACGCCGGACTACTGGATCTGCGCCGCCGGGGCCCAGGTATTGGACGCCGGCGGCAGCACCATCGCCAGCAGCTGCCTGTCCCAGGAGGAGCTGGAGGCCCTGCTCACCTTCTGCACAGAGGGGGGCTACTCCCTCCACTTCTCCTTCTCCGACGGCACCTATTCCTACATCGGCTATGAGGAGATCCACCGGCGGGAGCTGGAGCTGGGTCTGGACACCTGCATGAAGGACGGCGGGGACCAGACCCGCCATCTCCAGGAGATGCCCTTCTCCGCCTCCGCACGGATGCCCCGGGCGGCGGCGGACCGGTTCCAGGCCCTCTACGGGGGCCTGGGGCTGCGTTTCCTCTACTACAACGACGACGGCTGCGACATTGTGCGCGCCCAGCAGGACAAGTCCACTGGGCTGAGGGCCCTGCTCTCCCACATCGGCCTACGTCTTGAGGAGTGTGTCAGCGTCGGGGACGGGAACAATGACGTAGGCATCCTGCAAGCAGCAGGACTGGGCTTCTGCGTGGAGGGCGGCGCGCCCGACGCCCTGGCGGCGGCAGACCACGTCTGCCCACCCTCCCATGCCTGCGGCGTGGCTGCGGTCTGCCGCCAGGTCTGGCCGGAGGCTTTCACGCGCTGACGGGAAGAGAAAAACGGAAGGCGGTGCGCTGGCACCGCCTTCCGTTCATTTGCCCGGATCCCGCCGTCACTGCTCCAGCAGTGTCACCCGGCGGCCGTCCATCACTACCAGGCCATCCGCTTTCATCTTTTTCAACTCCCGCATCATGGCGCTGCGGTCGGTGCTGATGTAGTCCGCCAGGGCGCTGAGGGTGAACGGCAGCTGGAAGCTCCCAGCCCCGGCCTCCAGGCTGCGCAGGCGGAAATAGCACAGGAGCTTGTCCCGGATGCTGCGCCGGCTGAGGACCTCCACCCGGCGGCTGAGGCGCAAGGTCTGTTCCGCCACCAGCCGGAACATGTTCTGCACCAGCTTGCTGTGGTGGGAACAGGCCTTCTCACACCGCTTCATAATATGGGCATATTCCATGAACAGCACCTCGGCACAGCCTGTGCTGACAACCTCCACGCAGTCCCCCAGGGAGGGGGTGAAGGCCAGGGCCTCCCCAAACACACCCCCTGTCTCCAGCTGCTCCAGGATCGTGCGGATCCCCTCCTGGTCCAGGCGCACCAGCTCCGCTGTCCCCTGGACCAGCACGCCGATCTCCCTGGCATCCTCGCCGTAGGTACAGATCGTCTGCCCTGCCTGGAACCGGCACCGGCGCATCCGGAAGCACTGGATCATCGCCTCTACTTCCTGGTTTGTGATGTCGTGGAAAATATTGAGTGTGCTGTATTCCATTTCTGTTTCTCCTCTGCCGCGACACAATATACGGTGTGTATCTCTGAAGAATCGTGCTATATGTAGGGAAATTTTCTGCTATGTTGCCCCTGCAACACGCATCGCCCCTTGTTCCATGATATACTGCATACACAAAAAAGTAAAGGCTAACTTCTATAACGAACGATAAAATTTCAGGAGGATCACTGCCATGATGCAGATCAATGTCACCGGGGGGACCATCGGCCAGCAGGAGCTGGACGCTTACGTCGCCCGTGCCAACAATAAATACCCGATTGGTACCGTCCAAGCGCTGGATATCCACGTGGACGGCGAGTTTGTCGACCTCCAGTACCATCTGGCCCCCCGGCCCTTCAGCCGGATCCGCCGGATCACCGGCTACCTGGTGGGTGACATGAGCCACTGGAACAACGCGAAGGCCGCAGAGGAGCGGGACCGGGTCAAGCACATCTGAGGCTTTGCAGCCCGGGAGAAATTTCATACTTTTGTAACAACCTGCGCTGGTTTTTTTAACACCTTCCCTGTATCCTAATCCTTGCAAGAGACAATAACTTCTTTTCATCCAATCTTCCAAAACATACGAACAGCGGCGTGGGCATGTCCCCCGCCGCTGTTCGTATGCGGCCATCCGGGCCGGGATATTCACAAAGGGTTTCAAGATTGTTTATAATCTGTGTGAAATTTCTTCATACTCTGGTCATAATTGCCCTGTATTCTAACACCATCAACGGCGAACCTAGCATACGAAAGCCATTTTAAACAGGGAGGATCATCCTATGTATCACGATAATGATAGAAACAGCTATGAATACCACTACAGCTACCGCCCCGAGAGCGGCGGCTTCCAGCCCCAGATCCCCATGGAGCCCCAGGTGAACCGGGGCAGAGGGAAAAAGGTCGTAGCCGGTGTGCTGTGCGCGGCGCTCCTGATGGGCGGCTCCTTTGGCGCAGGCTGGTTTTTGAAGGGCTGGGGTGGCCCCCGGCAGGAGACCCAGGTGATGCAGAGTGAGCGTCAGACCGCTAAAGTGGAGACGGTCAGCGTTACCGGCAGCAAGAAGCTGACCTTCCCGGAGGTCTACGCCGCCAACGTCAACAGCTGTGTCAGCATCAACGTCTCCTCCACAGGCTATAACATCTTCTACCAGCCGGTGAAGACCGCCAGCTCCGGCAGCGGCTTCGTCATCACCGCCGACGGCTACATTGTCACCAACTACCACGTTGTGAACGGCGGTACCGATGTGGAGGTGACGCTCAACAACGGCACCACCTACACAGCCCAGGTGGTAGGCGGCGACGCGGACTACGACATCGCCGTGCTCAAGGTGGATCCGGGCGATACCCCCCTCCAGCCCGTGGTGCTGGGCTCCTCCTCCGGCCTCCAGGTGGGCGAGGATATCCTGACCATCGGCAACCCCCTGGGGGAGCTGACCTTCTCCATGAGCGAGGGGATTGTCTCCTGTATGGACCGGGAGATCAACCTGGACGGCACCCCCTTCAACATGATCCAGATCACCTCCGCCATCAACCCCGGCAACTCCGGCGGCCCCCTCTTTAACAGCTACGGCGAGGTGGTGGGGATTGTCACCGCCAAAACCTCCTCCTCCAACAACGGCACCAGTGCCGAGGGCCTGGGCTTCGCCATCCCGATTGACGACGTGCTCAATATGATTAAGGATATCATGGAGAACGGCCAGGTCACTACCCACGCCTACATGGGCGTCACACCCGATAACGCCTCCCAGTATCCCCAGGCCGGCGTGCGCAGCGGCGCATATCTGGTTGATGTGGTGGAGAACGGCCCCGCCGCCCAGGCAGGGCTCCAGGCTGGGGACGTGATCACCATGCTGGGCACCTCCACTATCACCTCCAGCAGCGACCTGCGCTCCGCTGTGGGCAGCAAGAGCTACCTGGCCGGGGACACCGCCACTGTTACCTACGTCCGGGGCGGCCAGGTCTACACCACGGAGCTGACCTTCGGCAGCACCCTGGATAAGCCGGCAGAGCCGGAGCCCCAGTCCACTGCCCCCCAGCAGGACAACAGCCGCTACGACGGCTATGACGATGGCTATGACGATTATTACGGCGATCTCGAGGACTTCTTCAACCAGTTCTTTGGCCGCGGCTACGCCGCATAACATTTCCGATACCCTTCCTCTCCCTTTCTCATAAACGGTGTCACCCCGGGCCGCCCAGCGGTCCGGGGTAATGCCATGCTTTTATCGGACGAAAGGAGGCCATTCTGTGCAGTCCGGTCCCTATATCAGCGCCGTGGCGCTGACGCAGCCCATTGAGCATGACCGCTACCTGCTGGATATCCCCGCAGTCCGTCACCTGCTGGAGCGGGGCCCCCTGGCCCTGTCCAGGCCGGTGACATTCCTTGTGGGGGAAAACGGTGCAGGCAAGTCCACCCTGCTGGAGGCCATTGCAGCGGCCTACGGCTTCAACCCGGAGGGCGGGACGAAAAACTTCCGTTTTTCCACTGCGCACGCCCACTCGGAGCTGTGGAAATGCCTGACCCTCACCAAACGGGGCTGGGCCAGCGACGGCTTCTTCCTGCGGGCGGAGAGCTTTTTCAACACAGCCACCTACCTCGATCAGATGGACGAGGTGCCCGCCTTCTCCCCTTCGCTCATTGACAGCTACGGCGGCGTATCCCTCCATCATCAGTCCCACGGGGAGAGCTTCCTCGCCCTGGTCCAGAACCGCTTTGGCGGCCACGGCGTGTACCTGCTGGACGAGCCGGAGGCCGCCCTGTCCCCTATGCGGCAGATGACGCTGCTGGCTGAGATGGACGCGCTGGTGAAGGACCGCTCCCAGTTCATCATCTCCACCCACTCCCCCATCCTGATGGCCTTCCCCGGCGCGGAGATCCTACAGCTCGGCAGTCAGGGCATCACTTCCATCCCTTACCAGGAGACGGAGCACTATCAAATAACCCGCCGTTTCCTGGAAAACCCGGAGCGGATGCTGCGGTATCTGCTGGGGACGTGAGGGGGGCGGGCCCTCTCACACCGCCGGAAATCAGCAATTCCTGCGAATTTGGATGAGGCGCAGGAGGTCGCTGTACACCCCCTCCTTATCCTCCAAATCGACCATCAGCCACCGCTGCCCATTCCCCTCCTTGGTCTGATCGTAGATCCCCTGTACTTCCGGCGTACACTCCGGCAATATATTTTCAACAACCCCTTTTTCTTTCCTCCCCACAACAACCATCACGGTAAAATAGCACTCACGGGGATATATCGTACATAATGTTTTTCCCGCTTTCTTGAACTTAACGTTCCAGCCCCGCTCCCAGCTGCATGAACTAAATTCTATCTGCTCCTGACACTGATATGTATCTTTCATTTCTAAGCAGAATTGCATAAAAACAGGATTTTTCACATATTGCGCGATTTCCTCTAACGTTGGATGCCTACTCTTATCGCTCAAATCAATCATATCCAGAAATCCTCCATTCTTATCGCTTGTCCATTGGGTAATTGGAAGCGAAGAGGGCCGCCCGCAGAACGCAGGCGGCCCTCTTCGTACGCCTGCCCCGGGGCAGGCGTGATGGCTCAGTGCAGGATGTTCAGAACCAGGGTCAGGATGATGAACAGCGCACCGATCCACTTGGTGGCCTTGGCCAGCTTGGCGTCAAAGGTCTTCGCCTTGCCCTTGGCCATGAAGGTGTCAGCCATGCCGCCAATCGCGCCGGACAGGCCGGCACTCTTGCCGGACTGGAACAACACGGCGAGAATGACCGCCAGGCCGCACAGGAGCTGAAGGATGGTGATGAACAGTGCCATAGTAAATGATACCTCCCAAGTCATAATGGAAGCGCATGGATGCGCGTAACTCCATTCACAGGAATTACACTATACCACATCCCGCGCCCTATTTCAAGAGAAAAGCGGGATTTTTGCGCAAATTTTTCAGATGGGCAGATGAATGCCCCGCGGTCCTGCTATGATTCACTGAGGCAGCACAAGGGAGTTAGGTTATCCCGATATAGTGGAGCATCAGTAAAAGCTCCCGGTTATCTTGATCGCTTAATCCAGCCTCCGTCGGAACAAAGAAATCATCACTGATAAATTTCACGTTATAAAGGACAACACCTTTTTCTTTATATATTCACGTGCTTCGCGGCTGTCGAATTCTGTATCCTTATGGATATAAAAGCTGAGGAAGCCAGAGAGCATAAAAAAGCCGGCCATATATACGGAGGCAGCATAAAAGACTGGATTGAAGACGCCGAAATCAACCCCCGCAACATACTTCGCGTGAAACAATAAAACCGATGCAGTCAGCAGTATCCTGAAATAATCCAAAGCGTACAGTTTCGCTTTCACAGCGCTTCCCCCCTCTTTCTATTCGCACCTATGGTGCAAGGCTTGGGGCCAGCATCATTTTCCTTTCCCTGCCCGGGCGCGCCGCTTCATCCGGTAAAGCTCCTCTGTGGCAAAGCTGAGCTTCGTGACGACATTCTGCTTGGATGGGTAGCAGTAGAGGCTGTCGTTGTCCGTGGAGATATCCACACAGTCATCCGGCCGGACATAGCAGTAGTCGTACTCAATATGGAGGCCGTACATCCCCAAGGGCGGGCGGTGGATGCGGTAGGGGGCGCCCCGGTGCTCGCCCTCCACAATGAACCCCTCCTCCATGTCGTGGATCAGCCGCGCCTTCCCCAGCTTCTGGAAGCGCCAGGCGTTGGGGAGGGAGAATACCTCCACCTCGTCCTCAAAGTGGTATGTACCGGCCTCCAGCTGGGCACGGACCTGGCTCCGCTCCCACTCGAACCAGTCCGGGATGTGGGAAAATTCCGTCTCCCCCTCCAGCGCGTGCATCCGGCCCAGGGTGTCCATCTCCCAGGACTTGCCGCACGCCCCGCAGGTGAGGACCGCCCCACGGCTGCCCATCCGGCTCTCCGCCAGGCAGTGGGGGCACTGGTAGAGGATCTTGTGCAGCCCCTCCGCCCGGAATGGCTCGGTGATGTGGATCTGCTGCTCCAGCTGCCAGCGGTACTCGTCGTAGTCCATGGCCTGGCGGATGGCCTCCCCAATCTCCCCGGCGCTCTTCTCCTCCACGTCCTGGGCGGTGAGCACCTGGGTCATCGTGGTGTACAGCGGCACCTTCCGGGGCCTGCGGTAGTTCCAGAAGGGGGTGTGCAGATAATTGCCGTGGTGGAGCAGCACGACCACAGGTACCCCCTGCTTCTTCACCAGCTTGGCCAGGGAGTCGGGCAGGATCGCGGTGGTCCCGGCGGGAGAGTAGCGGGCCTCGGGGTACATGCACAGGATGTCGCCGTAATCCCGCAGGACTTTTTTGACGGACCGGAGCAGGGCCATATCGGTGGTGAACTTGCGCTTGCACAGGCAGCCCAGCCATTCCATCAGGAAGGGGCGGCGATAGTAGCCGTCAATCGTTGCAATGTTATTGACCGGGTGGGGCCAGGTGGCAATGGAGCAGAGCTTGAAGTCCACAAAGTACATATGGTTGGACAACAGCAGGTACGGGGGCTTCAGGCCCTTCATATTGATCTTTTCAATCCGGTAGTCCTGCCCTATCATGCTGATGCCGCACACTGCCCGCAGGATGGCGGTGAACAGGCGGCGCTGCTTCAGCGGCGGCTTTGCGGTGTCATAACGCTTGAGAGAACCATAATTGACATCAATTGTCTCCATAGGAAGCACCTCCCGTTTGCCCCGGCCGCAGCCTGGACAGTCTTTTTTTAGTGTATCACTTTTAGTGTACCACAGGGCCCGGCAGAAAGCAAATCCGGATTTTGGCAGATCCCTGAACAGGGATCTGCCAAAATCCGGACGGTTTAACAGCGTACAGGCGGAGGGGCCGTTTGATAATTGCCAACCCATCCCAACAGCCCCTCCTTTTTCCACCACACGGCGTTCCATAGTATGCCTGCAAAAAGTTGCCTTGTCTGGTGAAAAAACGCCTCTCTGTTGGGCATATCGCCCATTATCAAACAGCCCCTGACCCGAATCAAGTTCTTTTTGATTCTTTTTCTTTCAAGAAAAAGAATGTTTGCCTCTTTTCAAGCCCTTTTATCCATCGCCCGGTAAACAAGCCCCATGTCCAGGTTTTCCCGCACCGACTGGGCCAGCAGGTCGTACTGACGCTCCTTGTAGGCCGCAGCATCGAAGGCCCCCAGCTGCGCAGGATCCGCGCCCTTTTTCCGGCAGAGGGCCTCCAGGACTGCGTCCGCCACCCCATTGGCATCAAACACGCCGTGGATATAGGTGCCGTAGACGTTCCCGCGCCCCGCCAGAGCTGGCAGCTTGCCGCCCCGGCCCATATGGATTTCGTAGCCCTCATAGGCCATGCCGGACAGCACCGACAGCGGCCCATCCACCCGGCCGAAGGTCCCCCGGACCTGGGTCTGGACCTTCCCCGCACAGAATACGGTGTCCATCTCCAGCAGCCCCAGCCCCGCGACCGTCTTTCCCGCCGCCGCCTCCACCCCCTCCGGGTCGGAGAGGGTGCGGCCCAGCATCTGGTAGCCGCCGCAGACGCCCAACACCGGGATCCCTGACGCCGCCGCACGCTGGACAGCGGCCTCCAGGCCGCTCTCGCGCAGCCAGTACAGATCCGCAATGGTGCTCTTGGTCCCCGGCAGGAGGATCATATCCGGCTGCTTCAGCTCCTGGGGCCTGTCCACATACCGGACAGAGACGTTTTCATAGCGTTCAAAGGGGGCGAAATCTGTAAAATTCGAGATGCGGGGCAGGCGGATGACGGCGAGATCAACCAGCTTCTGCGCGCCGTTCCGGGCCAGCCGCTCTGAAAGGCTGTCCTCGTCGTCAATATCTACGTGGAGGTAGGGCATCACCCCTGCCACCGGCACGCCGCACAGCCGCCTCAGCTCCTCCAGGCCCGGCTCCAGGATGGCCCGGTCCCCCCGGAATTTGTTGACGATGACCCCCTTGATCCGCGCCCGCTCCTCCGTCTCCAGCAGGGCGATGGTGCCGTAGAGCTGGGCGAATACGCCGCCCCGGTCGATATCCCCCACCAGCAGCACCGGCGCATCCACCAGCTTGGCAAGGCCCATGTTGACAATATCCTCCCGCTTCAGGTTGATCTCCGCCGGACTGCCCGCCCCTTCAATGACAATCACGTCGTATTCCTCCGCCAGGCTCCGGTAGGCCTCCTGGACTGCCGGGAAGAAATCCCGCTTCCGGCGGTAATAGGACATGGCGTCCATGTTGCCCTGGACCACGCCGTTGACGATCACCTGGCTGCCCATATCCGTGGTGGGCTTGAGGAGGATCGGGTTCATGCGCACATCGGGCTTCACCCCCGCCGCCTCCGCCTGCACCACCTGGGCCCGGCCCATCTCGCCGCCCGCCTCGGTGATGAAGGAGTTGAGGGCCATATTCTGGCTCTTAAACGGGGCGACCCGGTACCCGTCCTGCCGCAGCACCCGGCACAGGCCCGCCGCCAGCAGGCTCTTGCCCGCGTTGGACATGGTGCCCTGGATCATAATATTTTTTGCCATGTGGGCCTCCTTCTTCGGTATCCACCTTTTTTGTAAAAGAAACCAATCAGAGTACGGCGGACAGGGCGTTCACCAGCGCCTGGTTCTCCTCCCGCCGCTTCACAGCCACCCGGTACCACCCCTGCCCCAAGCCGTGGTAATTGGCGCAGTCCCGGATTAGAACCCCCCGCTCCAGCAGAGGGACGTACAGCTCCCGCCCACTCCGGAACAGCAGAAAATTGGCCTGGGAGGGGCAAACCGCCAGCCCCAGGCCCTCCAGCTCCTGCCGCAGCCAGGCCCGCTCCGTATCGATCAGGCGGAGGGTCGCCTCCAGATAGTCCCGCTCTCCCAGGGCCGCCACACCGGCCTCCTGGGCCGGCAGCGGCACGTTCCATGGCTGGCTCTGGCGGCTCATGGCCTCCAGCAGCGTCCCATCCCCGCTCAGGCAGTACCCCAGCCGCAGGCCCGCCATGGCGTGGCTCTTGGTGAGGGCCTTGAGGAGGAAGAGGCCGGGCATGTCCGCCAGACGGCCCTTCAGGGACTGCCCGCCGCTGCTGAGGGGCAAAAAGCACTCATCCACAAACAGGCGGATGCCCCGCCGCACGCACACCCCGCAGGCATCCTCCAGCACCTCCGGCTGGATCAGGCGGCCTGTGGGGTTGTTGGGGTTGCAGAGGAAGACGGTGTCACAGCCCGTGCGCTCCAGGGCTTGCAGGAACCCCTCCCCCACGGCGAAACCGTCCTCCGGGCGCAGGGCGTACCGCTCCACTTGACAGCCCACCGCCTCCAGGGCGGCGGCATACTCGGAGAAGGTGGGGGCCAACTCCAAAGCGCGCCGGGGCCGCAGGGCGGCGCAGTAGGCAAAAATCAGCTCCGCCGCGCCGCAGCCGCACAGGATGTATGCCTCCGGCACGCCCTCATAGGCCGCCAGCGCCGCCACCAGCGCCCGGCAGCAGGGGTCCGGGTACTGGTGCAGCCGCCCGGCAGACGCCTCTACCGCCCGCATGACGGCGGGCGGCGTGCCCAGGGGGTTTGTATTCACAGAAAAATCCAGCCGGACCGGCTGGCCGTACTGGCCGCCGCCGTGGGGATTTCCCCTGCCGTACAGCATACGCCTCCCCCTCCTTTACCAGATCAGCAGCGCCTTGCACCCGGCGCAGAGGGCCAGGGACAGGAGCGCCGTCATATACATCAGCCGGCAGGCAGCCGGGATATCCCCGTTGGTGATCTCCCGCAGCGGGTCGCCAATATAGGGCTTTTTGTGCAGGCATCCGTGGTACCATGCGTCCCCGGCCAGGCGCAGGCCCAACAGGCCCGCGCACACGGATTCCGTCTGGGCGGAGTTGGGGCTGGCGTGGCAGTACCGGTCCCGGCGGAAAATCCGCCAGCCGCGCTTTACGTCCATCCCCAGCAGCGCCCCCGCTGCCAGCATCAGCAGTGCGGAGAGCCGGGCGGGAAGGAAGTTCACTACATCGTCCAGCTTGGCCGGGATCAGGCCGATATGCCGGTAGGGGGGCTCCACATAGCCCAGCATGGAATCCATGGTATTCACCGCCTTATAGAAGAAGCCCAGGGGCGCGCCGCCGATGGCCAGGAACAGCATGGGCGCGATGACGCCGTCAGAGGTGTTCTCCGCCACCGTCTCCACAGCGGCCCGGGCTACCCCCGCCTCGTCCAGCCGCGTGGTATCCCTGCCCACGATCATGGACACCGCCTGGCGGGACGCCGCCAGATCGCCGGATACCAAAGCGTCGTAGACCTTCATGCTCTCCGTCTCCAGTGAGCGGGCCGCCAGGATCTGCCAGCACATCACGCTCTCCACCCCCAGCCGCAGCCAGGGGCTCCCCCGCTGGCACAGGTACAGGAGCAGGGCGGGCAGGGCCGTTGCGGCAGAGGTTGTCAGCACCCAGAGGATGCCCCCGGCCAGCCGCTCCCCGTTGGGGGTGGCGGGGAGCAGGGCCCGCAGCCGCTGCTCCAGAAAGTCGATCAGGTTCCCGATCCAGATCACCGGGTGGGGGATGCTGCGGGGGTCGCCCCAGGCCCAGTCCATCAAAAATCCCGCTAAGAGCGCCAAAAGGGACCATTTCATGGGAGGTACTCCTTACCGTTGAAAAGTAAACAGGGTGACAGGGTTCTGCCCCGCCATCAGGTGGTAGGGCCCCGCCGCCCGGCTCCGGGCGGCGGACAGGGCCACCGCCTGGGCGGAGCCAAACTCCCCCATAAGGGCGGCCAGCTCCGCCGTAGTCTCCAAGGTGACGGCGGCGGCCACAATGCGTACAGCCGGGTTTTTCTCCAGCAGCAGCGACACGATCTCCCGCAGGTTCCCCGCGCTGCCCCCAATGAAAGCGTGGGTGGGGGCGGGGAGCGCCCGGCAGGCCTCCGGCGCGCTGCCGGGAACAACCTCCAGGTTGGAGACGTGGAACCGCGCCCGGTTCTCCCGGAGCAGCTCCAGGGCGGCGGGATTCCTCTCCACCGCGTACACCCGGCCCCGCCGGGCAAAAAGGGCCATCTCCACTGCCACGGAGCCCGTCCCGGCCCCGATATCCCAGCAGACCGCGTCTGCCGTCAGCTCCAGGCGGGACAGGGCCACCGCCCGGACCTCGCTCTTGGTCATGGGCACCACCCTGCCATCCGGCCCACCGCCCCGTGCGAACAGGCCGTCCGGCAAGCCGGGGGCAAAGGGGCGGGCGGAAGCATTCTCCAGCAGGACCGCGCTGAGGGAGTCGAAGCCCCTCCCGGCCAGCTCTGCCGCCAGCCCCACGGTGATGCGCTCGTCCGGGTAGCCCAGCCGCTCACCCACATGCACCCGGACATCTCCCAGCCCGGCCTCCGCCAGGGAGCGGCACAGGCCGCTCACGCCGTCCGCGCCGCCCACCAGGACGAACACCCGCCGGTTTTGGGAGATGTCCGGCAGGATGTCTCCATCCCTGCCGTGGAGGCTGGCGCAGACGATATCCTCATAGGATGTGCCCAGCCGGGCGCAAAGCATCGACAGGGAGCTGAGCCCCGGCAGGACGGTGACGTCGCAGCCCTCCAGCAGGGGCAGCAGCTTTTTCGCGCCGCTGAAGAAGCCTGTGTCCCCGGAGAAGGCCACCGCAAAGCGGCGGCAGTCCCGCTGTTCTTGGATGCAGGCGGCGATGTCCGCCGGGGTGATGGCCTCGCAGGTGCGCTGCCCGCTGGCAGCGGCGGCCTCCAGCATCCGCCGGGCCCCAATCAGGCAGCCCGCCTCCCCCAGGGCCCGGCGGGCCTCCCCGGTCATGGCCTCCGCCCCACCCGGCCCGATGCCCACCAGGGCCACCTGGGGCCGCAGGCGCAGGCCGAACCGGCGGCAGAGCTCCTCTGTTACACCTGCAAAGTCCAGGCCCGCCCGCTGGGCGGGACGGCCCACCACCACCAGGACCGCCCCCGCCTCCCTGGCGGCGGCGGCTTTCCCGCCAAAGCCGCCCGCGCCGCCGGTGTCCTTTGTCACCAGATATCCGGCGGACACGGAGCGCAGCATGGCGGTATTCATTTCCTGGGAAAAGGGCCCCTGCATGGCGATGATCCGGTCCGGCGGCAGCCCCGCCGCCCGGCAGGCGGCGAGGGACGCATCCATGGGCAGCACCCGGGCATACACCCGCCGGGCGAAATCCGGCAGGGCGGTATACTGCGCCAGCTCCTTGCTCCCGGTGGTCAGCAGGATATTGCCCTCTGTCTTTGCCAGATACGCCACCGCCCCCGGGATATCCGGCACGCACACCGCATCCTCCGGCGCGGCGTCGGAGCCCCGCAGCAGGCGCAGGCAGTCCACCCCCACGGTCCGGCAGGCGGCGGCGATATTCTCCGTCACCTGGGCGGCATAGGGGTGGGTGGCGTCCACCACGCAGTCAAAGCCCTCCCGCCCCAGCAGCGCCGCCATCTCATCCTCTGTCAGGCGGCCGGTGGAGATCGCCAGGTTTTCCCTGGGCTCCAGCAGCGTCTCCCCGTACTCCGTGGCGACACAGGCGGTGACGGCCACCGGCTGTCCCGCCAGCAGGGCCACAAGCTCCCGTCCCTCGGTAGTCCCGGCAAAGACGCACAATTTATACATCCCGGTACCCCCGGGGCGTCACCAGCTGTCCGCCAATCCCCTTGGTCTGGCTGTTGCCCACGAACACGGTACAGAACATGTCCGCCGCGAAGTCCCGCAGCGCCCCCAGCGTCAGGAGCTCGCGGGTCTCCCCCTCCCGGCCGATATTCCGGGCCACGCCGCAGGGCCGGTCCGCCGGGAGCTTGTCCAGCAGGATCTCGCAGGCCCGGCGCAGGTAGTCGGGCCGCCCGCGGCTGGCGGGGTTATAGAGGACGATGGAGAGGTCTGACTCCGCCGCCGCCGTGAGCCGCGCCTCGATTTTCTCCCACGGGGTGAGGCGGTCGCTGAGGCTGATGACGGCAAAGTCGTGGGTCAGGGGCGCGCCCAGCAGGGCCGCGCCGCTGCATGCGGCGGTGAGGCCGGGCACGACCTCCACCTCCGGCTCCGCAGCCCCGCCCCGCAGCTCGTAGACCAGCCCCGCCATGCCGTAAATCCCGCTGTCGCCGGAGCAGACCATGGCTACCTGCTTCCCCGCCCGGGCCTCCTCCAGGGCCATGCGGCAGCGGTCCGCCTCCCTGGTCATGGGCGTGGTCAGGAACTCCTTGTCCGGATACCGCTCCCGCACCAAATCCACGTATACATGGTAGCCCACGATCACCTGGCTCTCCCGCAGCGCCCGGTCCGCCCGGACAGTCATATTCTCATAATCCCCGGGGCCAATGCCCACTACTGTCAGCTTACCCAAACCGCACCTCCCAATGCTCCAATGCCGCCGCCACGGTCACGCCGTGCCCGGCGGTCTTTTTCACCAGCAACCGCTCCGCGCCCAGCATAGCCGCCCGCTCACAGACGTTGTCCACGCCGGTAACGCTTTTGACAAAATCCGACGGGGTGAACTCCCCCGCCGCTGTTCCCAGCTCCTCTGTTGAGAAAAAATCCACAGGCCATCCCCGCCCCCGGCAGAAGGCCAGCAGGCCGGGCTCGTCCCGCTTGAGGTCAATGGACGCTGCGCACCGCACCGCCGCCGGGTGGATGCCCGCCTCCTCCAGGATCTGGTCCACCAGTGCGCCGATGGCCTCCGGCCCTGTCCCCCGGCGGCAGCCGATGCCCAGCCGGACCACCGGCGGCGCCAGCAGCAGGGTCTGGCCGAAGGGCCGCCGCTGCCGCCAGGAGATGCAGATCCCCACCGGGCCCGCCTCCCCCGGCACCACACCGCTGGGCAGCGGCCCGTCAACAGGAAAGTCGCTGGCCAGTAGGACCGGGCCCTCCAGGATGGCGGCAGAGACCGCCTTGGCCTGGGCCATGCCATCGATGAAAAGGCCCTGCTCCGCGGCCCAGGTATCGACAGAGAAGCGGCCGTTGACGTCTGTCGCCGTGGTCACTGCCGGGACGGCCCCCAGGGCCTCCCCCAGCCGCCGGGCCAGGGCATTGGCCCCGCCGATGTGGCCGGAGAGCAGGGGGATCACAAAACGGGCGGTCTCGTCCACCGCCAGCACGGCGGGGTCGGTCCGTTTGTCCCGGACGTGGGGGGCAATTGCCCGGACAGCGATGCCGCAGGCACCCACGAATACCATGGCGTCCACCTGCCGGAACACCGCCCCCGCGAAGTCCGCCAAAGGCGGCGCGATGGGGTCGAAGCCCTCCGCCTCCAGCCGCGCCGGGGCGTAGAGCGCCGCAGCCCCCAGCGCCGCAGCGGCCCGGCGGGCCGTGGCGCAGCCCTGGCGGCTGAAGGCAAAGACGGCAATTTTCATGGCTGGTCCGAAGTCCCCTGGCGGCAGCCGGTGGTAAAGGTTGGGTCATACAGCCTGGATCTCTGGTATTCCTCCCCCAGGCACCCCCCTACGATCAGCAGGGCCGTCTTGGTCAGGCCGTTGTCCGCCACGGTCTTTGCCAGTGTCCCCACCGTGCAGCGGAAGACCTTTTCATCCGGCCAGGTGGCCTTATAGACCACCGCCGCCGGGGTATCCCCGGCGTAACCCCCCGCCAGCAGCTCGTCCTGGAGCTTCTCCGCCAGGGACGTACTGAGGAACAGGACCATGGTGGCCCCGTGGGCGGCCAGGGAGCGGATGGATTCCCGCTCCGGCACCGGCGTGCGGCCTGCGGCCCGGGTGATGATGACCGTCTGGGACACGTCCGGCAGGGTGTATTCCGCCTTCAGGGAGGCGGCGGCCCCGCAGAAGGAGCTGACGCCGGGGCAGACGTCGTAGGCCACCCCCAGCCGCTCCAGCTGGTCGAACTGCTCCCGGACCGCGCCGTAGATGCTGGAATCCCCCG
Organism: uncultured Oscillospiraceae bacterium; assembly: GCA_910583885.1. Classification (GTDB taxonomy): domain Bacteria; phylum Bacillota; class Clostridia; order Oscillospirales; family Oscillospiraceae; genus Pelethomonas. Next base: position 30,384 of record CAJUAC010000013.1, read on the forward strand.
TGTGGAGCCGCACCGTGGTCTTCCCCGCCGCCTCAGCGGCCTTGACCACCTCCAGCACCTGCTCCAATGTCATCTCCGCGCTGTTGTGGATCTCACAGCCGGGCTTTGTATAATCGAGCAGCGCCGGGTTCACCAGGGAACCGGCATAGATCACCACGTCCGCCTCCCCTAAGAGCCTCGCACCCCGCACGGTGATCAGATCCGCCGCGCCGCTGCCCGCACCGACAAAATGTACCATAAGAATCCTCCTCGCTGCGTAAACCAGATTGCTGTAGCCATCCTTTTCTGGAAAGAAAAGGGGCAAACGAACTTTTATAGGGTATTATCCTCTGAAATGTTTTAGAAGCTCCCCCGCCTGGGAGGTCTGGGATAGCAGGCCGTAGGCTTTGGAGAAGAGCACCGCTCCCACCTCCAGCCCCTCCCCGGCGCGCTGCCCCAGGTGGAAGGCGGCACGCCCCGTCACCCGTGCCAGGGTTTCCTCGCAGACGCCTTCCTCTTTCAGGATGCGCAGGGCGTCGTCACAGGCCGCGCAGTCCAGCAGCTCCGCCACCCGCCCCGGCGGCAGGCCCGCGGCGGCGGCATGGGCGGCCAGCAGCTCCATGCGGCAATCCCCGTACTGGGAGTGGGTGTTCAGCATCCCCCCGGCCAGCTTGACCAGCTTGCCCACATGCCCCACCAGCAGCGCCCCCCGGAACCCCAGCTCCCCGCAGAGATCCAGGGCATCACCAATGAAGTTGGAGGTCTGCACCGCCAGGGCCGGGTCCAGCCCCAGGCCGTCCCGGATAAAGTCCGACCCGTAGTTGCCGGGGGTGAGCAGGACATACTCCGCGCCGCCCTCCCGCCGCTGGCGCAGCTCCACCCGGATGGTCTCAATCAGCGCCCGCTGGCTCATGGGCTCCACGATGCCGGTAGTGCCCAGGATGGAGATGCCGCCCAGGATGCCCAGGCGGGGGTTAAAGGTCTTTTTCGCCAGGGCCTCGCCGCCGGGGACGGAGATCTCCACCCGGAGGCCGCACCGGCTGTCCGCCAGGGCGCGGATCTCCTCCACGCCCTCCAAAATCATCTGCCGGGGCACGCTGTTGATCGCCGCCGCCCCCACCGGCTGGTCCAGGCCGGGCTTGGTCACACGGCCGACCCCTTCCCCGCCGTCGATGGTGACGCCGCTGCCGCCGGTCCGGGAGACGGTGGCGGTGATGAGCGCCCCCCGGGTGACGTCCGGGTCATCGCTCTGATCCTTCTCCACGGCGCAGGTGACAGAGTCTGCCGCCGTCTGGAGGGTTTGTACCGGCAGCGCAATCCGGACGCCCTTGGGCGTCACCAGCGTTGCCTGCTCCATAGGGCAGCCCGTCAGCAGCAGACAGGCCGCCGCCTTGGCCGCCGCCGCCGCGCAGGATCCGGTGGTACAGCCCAGGCGCAGCTTTTTGCCGCCTTTGACGATAAACTCCTCCATGGGCTCAGCGGGCGATCTGATAGAGCAGGGCGTTGCAGATGGCGGCGGCCACGTTGCTGCCGCCCTTCCGCCCCTGGGACACGATATAGGGGGCCCCGGCGGCCATGATCCGCTCCTTGCTCTCCACCACGTTGACAAAGCCAACGGGCACGCCGATGACCAGGGCGGGGGCAAGCCGCCCCGCCTCCATCAGCTCTTTCAGGGAGAGCAGGGCGGTGGGCGCGTTGCCGATGGCAAAGATGCAGGGCCTTGCCAGCGCGGCGGCGCGCTCCATGGACACGGCGGCACGGGTGATCCCCCGCTCCTGGGCCTCCTGGGCCACGTCCGGGTCGGACATAAAGCAGTGTACCGTACCGCCCAGGCGGCCCAGCGCCGTCTTGTTGATGCCTGCCCTGGCCATTTGGGTGTCGGTCACGATGTCGCACCCGCCCCGCAGGGCCGCGATCCCCTTCTGCACAGCGTGCTCGGAGAAACGGAGGGTATCGGCGTACTCAAAGTCGGCGGTGGTGTGGATGACGCGCTTGATCACCGGCGCGTTGTCCGGGTCCAGCTCCCTGTCCCCCAGCAGCTCTGTGATGATCTCAAAGCTGCGTTTTTCAATCTCCATGGGCTTGACGATTTCCAGCATGGCGGCGTCTCTCCTTTAAACAGGCTTCATAAAAGTTTTTGGCAAAGTCCGGGTTGGCATAAAAGTGGAAGTGGGGGTACCCGGCATAGAGCCGGTCCGTGGCCACGGCACAGTCCCAGCTGCGCCCGCCGGGCTTCTGGGCAGTGAAGTCCACGCCGGGGCAGTCCGCGTCCCAGTGGTGGAACTCATGGCCCCGGATCTCCTCCCCGGCCCGGCAGAGGAGGTTGTCCCCCTTGGCCCGGAGAGTGACATAGCCAAACCGGGTCAATTTCTTGTTATCAAAGCAGGCTCCCGGCAGGTAGCCCACCATCGGATAACCTCCGACGGCCTCTGTCAGGTACATGAAGCCGCCGCACTCCGCGATGCAGGGCAGGCCGTTCTCCAGAGCCCGGCGGACAGCCTGGCACATGGCGTTGTTCCCTGCAAGCTCCTGGGCGCAGAGCTCCGGATAGCCGCCCCCCAGACAGAGCCCATCGATCCCCTCCGGCAGGGCTGTATCCTCCAGAGGGCTGAAGGGCACCAGCTCCGCCCCCATCTCCTCCAGGGCCTCCAGGCTGTCCTCATAATAGAAGCAGAACGCCCGGTCCCGGGCTACGGCGATCCGTACCGGTTCCTCATACCGGGGCAGCGCCACCGGCTCATAGGAGAGGGGCGGCGCGCTCCCCGCCAGCTCCAGCAGGCCGTCCAGATGGATGGTCTGCTCTGCCTGCTGGGATAACAGGCGCAGCTTGTCCCGCAGATCCGTGACCTCCTGGGCGGTGACAAGCCCCAGATGGCGGCTCTCCAGTGCGCAGGCCGGCAGGCTGGGCAGGTATCCCAGGGGGGCTACCCTGCCGCCGAACCGCTCCCGGATGGCCTCCGCCAGGGCTTGATAAGTACTGGGGGTACACTGGTTGAGGATCACGCCCCGGATCCGGCTGCCGTCGCAGAAGGACAAAAAGCCCTGGATCACCGCCAGCACAGACAGGGCCGCCCCCTTGGCGGAAACCACCAGGACGGCGGGGGCGTCCAGCGTCCGGGCCGTCTCCCAGCTGCTGGCGCGGGTGGTTGTGAGGCCCAGACCGTCGTAATAGCCCATCACGCCCTCTGCCACAGATACGTCCCGGTCCGCACTGTTTTTTGCGAAGAGGTACCGCATGGTGTTTTCAGAAAAGAAAAAACCGTCCAGGTTTGCGCTCCTGGCGCCGATCACCCGGCTGTGGAACATGGGGTCGATGTAGTCCGGCCCACACTTGAAGGCCCCTACCCGCAGCCCCCGGTCTGTCAGGGCCTGCAAAACAGCGCAGGTGACGGTTGTTTTGCCGCACCCGCTGCCTGTGCCCGCCAAAAGGATCCGGTTGATGGTTTGTTCCATGGGCTCGTCCTCCCCTGTCAGTTTCTCCCTGCTATTTTACAGGCTTGGGCAGCCCGTTGTCAACAGAGAAACTGATAAATCCTTAACAAAGGGGCGGATCCCCCCGCTTTGACAAAAACCACGGGCTGTGGTATGATGCGTCCAGAGTTCTCAACTTTTCATAACAATGAGGTGATTTTTTGGAACGCCTGCTGCTGCACACCTGCTGTGCCCCATGCAGTGTCTACTGCGTGGACAGCCTCCGGGAGGAGGGCATTGCGCCCGTCAGCTTCTGGTATAACCCCAACATCCACCCCTATCAGGAGTACAAGGCCCGGCGGGATACCCTGGTGGACTACGCTGGCTCCATCGGCCTGGAGCTGGTGGTGCGGGAGGACTACGGCCTGCGGGAGTTCGTGCGTGCGGTGGCGGAGGACATCAACCGCCGCTGCCCCCACTGCTACACCTGCCGGCTGGAGGAAACCGCCCGCTATGCCGCCGAAAACAGCTTCACTCATTTCTCCACCACCCTGCTGGTCAGCCCCTACCAGGACCATGCGGGGATCTGCCAAGCGGCGGAGGCGCTGGCGGACCGCTATGGCGTGGCCTTCCTCTACCGGGACTTCCGGGCGGGGTTCCGGCAGGGGCAGGCCAAGGCCCGGGCCCTTGGCCTGTACATGCAGAAATACTGCGGCTGCGTCTTTTCAGAGGAGGACCGCTATGCCAAGCAGATCCAGCGGGACCGGGAGCGCTTCGCCGCCCCCGCAGCGGGCCAGGAGCAGGCGGGCAGTACCTGCATCAATAAATAAGGAAAACCGGGGGCCGCTGCGGCTCCCGGTTTTCCTTATGGTTTGGAGGATCAGATGAAAAAGAAGTCTTGTCACTTGCAAGACCTATCATACCCATAGGTTGTTAAAAAAGCCAGCATAGTTTGTTACGAAAGTTTAAAATCTCCTGCACATGGCTTTTTGACAGCCTGGGGGCTGTAGGCGCGGCCCGCTTACAGCTCTGTATCCTCCAGCAGGTGCATGATACTGACCTCGTAGGCAATGCGCTCCACAGCGCAGCCCTCCACGACCTTGGTATAAGGACGGCTCTGGACCCTGCCCTCCAGGGCCAGCGTGTCGCCCACCTCCATGCGCCCGGTCACCATGGCGACCTGCCCCCACGCGATACAGGGGAGGTAGTCCGCCCGGCCATAGCGCCGGTTGACAGCCAGCATCATATCGGAGATGCACCGCCCCAGGGGGGTGCGGCGCAGAACCGGCGGCTTGCAGATCACGCCCTGGAGCTGGATATCATTGCAGTCCTCCCCTTCGGTGGGGAACACCGTCTGGGCAAAGACGGAGATCACCAGCTTGCTCCCCCGGCCGCTCTTGTTGTTGAAGGAGCGCAGCTGGCCGTCCACAGCCAGCCGCCTGCCCTCCAGGGGCAGCAGCGGCTTGAGCTGGTCCCCGGTGGCGATGACCTGCAGCACGTCGTCCTGGCCGGACAGCCGCCGGACAGAGAAGGGGAAGCGGTAAAACCGCTGGCCGTGGTTTTCGTGGGACGCCTCGGGCTCGCCGGCCGCTGTCCCCCGCAGCCGGACATAGTTGCGTGTTTCCTCCATATGTACGTTCACCTCATTCGTAGTCCGGACCCGCAGGGCCGGCTGACCGTACAGACTATGCGCAGGCAGCCCGGATTATGACCGGCCAGTCCACGGCAGGAAATCCCCGCAACTTTACTATTGTGTAAAACAATCCCAGGTGATAGAATGGGGGGACATGGCCGGGCGGTTTTGTCCGCTAGGCACGAAAGATGACAGGGGGAAACAAGTAATGGAACTGAAATTGGCCGGCAGCTATCTCAAGCGGCACTGGCCGCGGTATGTGGCAGGGATCCTGTCCCTGGCAGCAGTGGACCTGATGAATGTATACATCCCCCAGTTTACGGGCCTGATTACAGACGGGCTGCAGGCCGGGACCATCACCATGGAGGGCGTATGGCGCCTTATCGGGCTGATCGTCCTGATGGGCGTAGGGATGGCGGTGGGCCGCTTCGGGTGGCGGTATTTCATCTTTGGCGCGGCCCTGTCCATCCGGAAGAGCCTGCAGGAGGACCTGTTCTCCCACCTGGAGACGCTCTCCACCCGCTATTACAACGAGCACAAGACGGGCGACCTCATGGCCCACTTCACCAACGATATGCGCTCGGTGCAGATGCTCCTGGGCCCCACAGTGGTCACAGCCTTTGACGCTACCGTCATGCTGGTCATGGTGCTGGGGAAGATGATGTTCTACGTGGATATGCGCCTGACCCTGGTGGCGGTGATCCCTCTGCTGCTGATTATGTACGGCGACTACGCCTACGGCAAGGTGATGCACCGGAAATTTTTTGCTAAGCAGCGGGCCTTTTCCGAGCTGACAGATCAGGTGCAGGAGGCGGTCAGCGGCATACGGGTCATCAAGGCATTTGTCCAGGAGCGGCAGGAGCTGGCGGCCTTTGCCCAGGTCAACCGCAAGAACCAGGAGAAGAATATGGACGTAGCCCGCACCCAGGCGCTGTTCCTTCCTCTGCTGGATCTGGTGGTGGGCGTCAGCGGCCTGCTGACGCTGCTGTACGGCGGCTACCTGACCATTGCGGGGGAGATCTCCCTGGGCCAGTTCGAGGCCTTCAACCTGTATATCGCCATGCTGGTCTGGCCCATGATGGCTGCCGGGGAGTGCATCACCTTCCTCTCCCAGGGTACGGCCAGCCTCAAGCGTATCCAGATCATCCTGTCAGAGAAGCCGGATATTACAGACAGCCCTGCGGTAAAGGATATCCCTGGCCTTCGGGGGGAGATCAGCCTGGATGGCCTGACCTTCTCCTACCCCGGCAAGGAGGGTGCGCCGGTACTGGAGTCTGTCCAGGTCCATGTGCCTGTGGGCGGCTCCCTGGCCATCCTGGGCCGCACCGGCAGTGGGAAGAGCACCCTGGCCAACCTGCTGCTGCGCCTCTATGACGCCAAGAGCGGCATGATCCGCATCGACGGCCGGTCCCTCTATGAGATCCCCCTGGCGGTCCTGCGGCGGGATATCGCCTATGTGCCGCAGGACAGCTTCCTGTTCTCCGATACGATTGCTGGCAACATCGCCTTCGGCACAGACGGGAAGGGGCGGGAGGCGATGATCCGGGCGGCGCAGAATGCCTGCATCCATGACAATATCATGGACTTCCCTGGCGGCTATGAGACCGTGGTGGGGGAGCGGGGCGTCACCCTCTCCGGCGGGCAGAAGCAGCGCTGCGCCATTGCCCGGGCCCTGCTGAAGGATGCGCCCATCCTGATCCTGGATGACGCCCTCTCGGCCGTGGACACGGACACGGAGGAGCAGATCCTCCACAATTTGCAGGAGAACCGGGCGGGCCGCACCACCATCCTGATTGCCCACCGCATCTCCACCCTCCAGCACGCGGACCACATCCTGGTGCTGGAGGAGGGCCGCGCGGCGGAGTATGGAACCCATGGGGAGCTGATGGCCCTGGGCGGCATCTACCGCGGCGTGTATGACAAGCAGCAGCTGGAGAAGCAGCTGCGGGAGGAAGGGGGCGAGGCGTCGTGAGCCTGTTCCAAAAAAAAGCGGAGGTTCCCTCCGATGTCCACTACGAGGGCAACGCGGTACTGCGGATGCTCTCCTACCTGCGGCCCCATATTGGGAGCATGGCGGTGTGCCTGGCGCTGGTACTGGTGATTACAGCCCTGGAGCTGTACAAGCCGGTCCTCACCGGGGATGCCATTGACTTGTACATAGCCGGGGACTATGCCCCTGGCGAGGCGGTCGCGGAGCGTTTCCAGGGGGTGCTGGCAGCGGCAGCCAAGTATGTGGGGGTGCTCCTTGCCCTGTTTGTCTGTACGAACCGGATGCAGTTCCTGCTGCAAAAGGTGGGCCAGGATATCGTCTATGAGATGCGCCGGGAGCTTTTCGAGCACATGGAGAGCCTGTCCATGCGGTTTTTTGACCTGACCCCGGTGGGCAAGACCGTTACCCGGATCACCAATGACGTGGAGTCTGTCAACGAGCTGTACGCCAACATCCTGGTGAAGCTATTCCGGAATGTGGTAAAGATCATTGGCCTGGCAGGGGTGATGCTGCTGCTGGATGTGCGCATGGCGTTGCTGTCATTTGTGATGGCGCCGGTGGTAGCGGTGCTGACTGTGGTGTTCCGCACCCTCTCCCGCCGGGCCTACCAGGTGAGCAAGACACGTCTGACGGCCCTGAATACCTTCCTGTCGGAGAACCTCTCGGGCATGAAGGTAATCCAGATCTTCCACCGGGAAAAGGAGAAGTACCAGGAATTTGCCGGCCACAGCGGGGCCCTCCACCAGGCCTTCCTGCGGGAGATCACGGTGGGTGCAGTCTTCCGGCCCACCATTGTCATGACCTCCACCGTCGCCATGGCGATTGTCATCGCCGCAGGCAGCCGCGGTGTGCTGGATGGGACGGTATCCTTCGGCACTATGTACATTTTTTTGCAGTATATCAAGACCTTCTTTGAGCCGATCCAGGATCTGGCGGAGCAGCTGTCCACCCTCCAGTCGGCAGTGGCCTCTGCGGAAAAGATCTTCACCCTTCTGGATGAAAAACCCCAGCTCCACGACAGGGAATCCCCTGTGGTGCTGCCGGAGATCCGGGGGCGGATCGAGTTCCAGCACGTCTGGTTTGCCTATGACGGGGAGAACTACATCCTCCGGGATGTCAGCTTCGTCATTGAACCAGGCCAGCGGGTGGCCTTTGTGGGCGCTACCGGCGCCGGCAAGAGCTCCATCCTGAACCTGATCGGCCGCTACTATGACGTACAGCGGGGGGCGATCCTCATCGACGGCGTGAATGTGAAGGATCTCAGCCGCGACCAGATCCGCTCCGCCATTGGCCAGGTCCAGCAGGATGTGTTCATCTTCACCGGCGATATCCGCAGCAACATCCGCCTGCGCAATGACCGGATTCCGGACGGGGCCCTTGAGGAGGCCGCCCGGCGTGTCAACGCCAGCCGCTTCATTGAAAAGCTGCCAGGCGGCTACGGCGAGCCGGTATCCGAACGGGGGGCCACCTTCTCCGCAGGCCAGCGGCAGCTGCTCAGCTTCGCCCGTACCCTGGCCTTTGACCCCACCATCCTCATCCTGGACGAGGCCACGGCCAATATTGACACAGAGACAGAGCTATGGATCCAGGAGGCACTGGAGACGCTGATGGCTGGCCGTACCACCATCATGGTGGCCCACCGCTTGTCCACCATCCAGCACGCGGACAAGATTATCGTGATGCACAAGGGCCGTATCCGTGAGAGCGGCACCCACCAGGAGCTGCTGGATCAAGATGGTATCTACCGGAAGCTGTACCAGCTGCAGCTGGCATAGGCCAGCTGGATGGGTCTGCGCCCCATTCTTCCCCCAGTTCCTGTCATCGGGATTGCCATTTAACCTGCCGCAATCCCCAGAATACTCGAAGCCAATGGCCAGCTGAACGGATCAGCTGGCCATTGGCTTCTTGATTATATTTTGTATTATTCAGGCTGCAAATACAAAACGGACTATCCACCTGGTTCAGACAGGCGGTATGACTCCCCACTGCGAAGGATCTTTTCCCTATCCTCTATTGAAGCGACTCCGCTTGCAGCCTGTCGAACTCTGCCATACAGTCCTCCACAGTAGCGCCTTCCAGCAGCTGACGCACAATCAAGCAGGTATTCCCCCACTGCTCCACCTTCATCCCCGCATTGGAGCCAAGGACATAGACATCTTCCTGGATCCTATCGTTGAGTGGCTTCAGGGCGGGGACGCACTCCACCTCCACATTTTTAGACGGGGAAATCACCCGGTTGGTCTCTGCATAGAGCTGGAGGGCCTCGTCAGAGAGCATGACATCCAAGGCCAGGAGCGCATCCTCTGCGTGCTCCGCCCCCGCACCAACTGCAAACCCTGTCATCGGCACCACCGGCATCTGGCCCCGGCTGCTAGGGAAGCCGATGACCTGCATCTCAAAATCCGTATTCCCGTAGGCGGTCTCCGTATTTGCCGCCCCCCAGTAGGCCATGACAATCGGCGTCTTCTGGGTCAGGAAGTCCGCCCCTTCCCCCTCAATGGCCTCGCTGACGGCGGCCTTCTCCGCATCAATATAGCCGCAGTCGATCAGCTCCTGGAGGAAGGTGAAGCCTGGGCGCATATAGTCGCTGTACTTGCTCTCCCCGCTGTTGAGGGCATCGATTTCTGCCTGCGTATTCCCGCCATTATACAGATCCGCATAGGCCTGTGCAAAGACAAAGGTCTCCAGCCACCAGCGGTTGGCCCCTACCGGCGTCTCAATGCCGTTTTCCTGGAATACCCGGCAGCACTCCAGAAATTCCTCTGGCGTCTCTGGCAGGCTGAGCTGGTACTGGTCAAACATATCTTTATTGATAAACAGCCCGTAAGCTACCACCTCCTGGGGGATCGCCACCAGCTTCCCATCAACGACGTTCGCTGTCTTGACCACCTCCCGCAGGTTCTCTGCACATGCCAGGCCAGATAGATCCATCAGCGCCCCTTCCGCGCCCAGCTTCAAGATGATATCCGGGTTGAGCAGGTACATATCGTCCATATTGCTGCGCACCCGGTCCAGGGCCACCTCATCATAGGTCCTGTCCTGATAGTCCTCTGCCGTATAGGTCCTGTACGCCACACTCACCCCCAGCCTCTTCTCCGCCATGGCAACGGTCAGATCCGACGCACTCCGCGCCACGTTTTCTGTATCCGGGTCGGTCTTCTCCATGGGGCTGAAGAAATTCACCACCCGCTCCGTTTCCTCCTCCTGCCGGATCAGGTTCTTGCCGGGATCCTCATTGACAGCGCCGCATGACGCCATCGCAAGCACTGCCAGCGCCGCCAGGCAGGCGGCCGCTATCCTCTTCCTCATCTCTTACTCCTTCCGGTTCCTATACTGCTGTATCGCCTTCTTCAGCTGCTCGATATGCAGCGGCTTTGCCACATGGGCATTCATACCGGCGTCCAACGCCGCCTTCTCATCCTCCGCGAAGGCATTTGCAGTCATGGCAATAATCGGGATAGACTGCGCATCGCTGCGGGCCAGGGCCCTGATCGCCCTGGTTGCATCGTATCCGTTCATCACCGGCATCTGGACATCCATCAGGATTGCATCAAACTCCCCCTCTGCAGATGCCTCAAAACGCTCCAGCGCCAGCTGGCCGTTTTCAACGATGTCACACGTGATCCCCTCAATCTCTAAAAGCTCCGCCAGGATTTCCGCATTGATCTCGTTGTCCTCTGCCGCCAGGAGGTGCAGCCCCTCCAGGCTGCTGCCCTCCGGGAGCTCCGCGCTGGCCTCCCCCCACATCTCCTGGAGCTTCCCCCGGAAAGCGGATACAAAAAACGGCTTGGTGAGAATACCCGTATTGTCCAGCTGGAGCGCATCGTCCATCCCTTCCATGTCGTAATCTGCCAGGAACAGGATGGGTATTGGGCCGGGCAGCGCCTCCCGCAGCCTTTTCGCCGCCTGGTCCGCGCCCATATCGTCCCAGTCCAGCAGGGCCACCTGGTACTCCCTGCCGCCCTCGATCAGCTGTATGGCCGTCTCCATGCTGGCGGCCATGTCCACCTGGATGCCCACGGCCTTTGTCAGCGTCTGGAGATTGTTGCAGATCTCCTCATCACTGTCCACCGCCAGGATCCGGACAATGCCGCTCTTCTCCCAGAACGGTTTGTCTACCTGGCCCTCTGGGACCCGCAGCTCCAATTCTACCCGGAAAAGGCTGCCCTTGTCCACCTCGCTGGAGACCTCAATGGTCCCTCCCATGAGCTCTACAATACTCTTGGTGATCGCCATGCCGAGCCCGGTCCCCTGCACCTTGTTTGTGGTACTGTTTTCCGCCCGGGTAAAGGCGTCAAAAATCGTCTCCAGGTAGGCTGGGGTCATCCCATAGCCATTATCCTCCACCTCGATCCGTATCCGCTCATACTGGCTGGAGCGCTGCTTGAGCCCGATAATACGGAACCAGATACTGCCCCCCTCCGGCGTATACTTGATGGCATTGGACAGGAGGTTGATCAAAATCTGGTTGATGCGCGTCTCATCCCCCATCAGGTACTCATGCCGGATCCCAGTCACCTCGATGTGGAAGGCCTGCTGTTTCGCCTTTGCCATGGGCTGGATGATCGCGTCTACGGAGGAAACCAGGTCATTGAGGGTAAAGGGCTCAAGCGCCAGCACGACCTTCCCGCTCTCGATTTTGGAGACATCCAGTACGTCATTAATCAGGCTGAGCAGGTGCTGGCCCGAGGCCATGATCTTCTTGGTATACTCGCGTACCTTTACCGGGTTTTCCGCATCCATGGCCAGCAGGGAGGTAAATCCCAGGACTGCATTCATCGGCGTGCGGATATCATGGGACATGTTGGAGAGGAACGTTGTCTTGGAATTGCTGGCAATCTGGGCAGCCTGCAGCGCCTCCGCCAGCTGCTTGTTATGGAGCTCCCGCTCGCTCTCCTGCTCCCGCCGGATCCGGTTCTGCTGCCGCTGGCTGAACCAATAGAGCAGGCAGCACAGGAAAAATGCCACCAGCATCACAGTTACCACAATAAAGAGGTTGTGGTTTACAGTCCGCCCCTCCTGCTGGATGGCCTCCACGGGCACATACCCGACCAGATAGATGGTCCCGCCGTTGACAGCCCACATATAGTTGAGGGAGGTCTTCCCCCGGATATCGTGGTAAAACAGGAAGTCCGCCCCCGCCGCCAGGCAGGCGGCCACCTCCTCCCGGAGGGACCCCTCCTGGATATTGTTTGCCCGGTAAAAGTCCGACAGGTTCAGATGGCCCGCACTCCGCTCCCCCATGCCCTTGGGCTTGAGCACGAAACGCTCGCTCGCCGCATCCATAATATACAGCATGGCCTTCTTATCGTAAAACCCGCTGGGGAGGGAGCGATCCAGGGAGTCGTACACATACTCTGCATAGAGCATCGCAGCCTCCTGCCCATCCTGTATCACGGGGCATTTCATGGAGTAAGCCCAGGTCCCCATGTAGTTTACATAGGATCGGGAGACCGGCAGGCCCCCTACTGCCCGGCCGGAGGTGAAGTCCAGCCCTTCCTCGGTGAACCGCTCCCCTGTGCTGGAAACCCCCTCCGTCTCCCCTGACCGGATCAGCGACAGCTTGACCATTGTCTGGTTTTTCTCAAAGGCGAGGATATACGCCTCCATATCCTCTGCCCGGGCAGCCTCCTGCGCGAGCATGATCTGGAACTCCGCCTCGTTCTCCAGGATCGCCTCAATGGTACACTTGATCAGATCCAGGGTTTCGCTCAGGTTCTGGATGGCCGCAGTGGACATCTCACGGGAAATCTTCTGGAATACCGAGGCGACCACTGCCCCTAACATACAAAAGACCAAGATGATGGTGAGAAACAGGGCAATCCCCTGCCTCCTTTTGATCCTGTTCAGTTCCTCTTTCATGCTGCATCTCCATTCGCTGCATTAGCCGTCCCAGCAGACAGATCAATTGAGCTAATTATACCAGCTTCCTTCTTTTCATGTCAATAGCCTGGAGGCGCTGCCCCTTCTCTCCCCCTTGCTTTTGCGGCGGCGCGATGATATACTGCGTGCAGCATCCTGATTTTTAGGAGGGCAGGCTATGAACAAACAGGACATACTACAAATATTGGGCGCCCTCCCCTTTGATAAGGGGGCGTACTGGCTCGTTGCTGGCGGCGCGATGGTGTTGTACGGCTTACGAGAGGAAACCAGCGACATTGATTTGGGATGCACCAAAAAGCTTGCCGATGAGCTGGAGCGGCAGGGGCATCGTGTCATCCGATGGGAGGACGGCACCCGGCAGATCTGCTACGGACCGGGTATCGACCTGTTTGAAAACTGGTTTCCCGGCCAATCCCAGCTCGTGGAAAACATCCCGGTGCTCTCCCTGGGCGGCCTGCTTGCCATGAAAAAATCCCTGGGCCGGGAGAAGGACAAGGCAGATATCCGCCGGATAGAGGATCTTCTCCGGACGTCCCGTCAGACACAGGATTAGCACTCTTTCTTCCAGAGTGCTAATATTTACAATTTCGTCATACTCTGTTCACAATTACCATGCATGATAGGGGGCGAAAGATATTTGGGGGCTGCCGGCTGCGGCGGCCTGCCTGTACAGGAGGAAACGTAACCTATGGCAAAGAAAGAATTCAAAGCAGAATCCAAGCGCCTGCTGGATCTGATGATCCACTCCATCTATACCCACAAGGAGATCTTCCTCCGGGAGATCATCTCCAATGCCAGCGACGCCATTGACAAGCTGTGCTACAAGTCCCTGACAGACGAGAATGTGGGGTTGAAACGGGAGGACTTCCACATTACCATCCACGCGGACAAGGACAGCCGCCTGCTCACCGTCAGTGACAATGGCATCGGCATGGATGAAAATGACCTGGAAAACAACCTTGGCATCATCGCCTCCAGCGGCACCTACCAGTTCCGCCAGGAGGTGGGCAAGGATAATGATGACGTGGACATCATCGGCCAGTTCGGTGTGGGCTTCTACTCCGCCTTTATGGTCTCCGACCAGATCACCGTTGTCACCAAGAAGTACGGCAATAGCCAGGCCTACCGCTGGGAGAGCGATGGGGCCGATGGCTACACCATCACCCCCTGCGAGAAGGACAGCGTGGGCACCGATATCATCATGCATATCAAGCCCGACGGCGATGAGGAGGACTACAGCGAGTTCCTTCAGGAGTACACCCTGCGCAGCCTGGTGAAAAAGTACTCCGACTACATCCGCTGGCCCATCCGCATGGAGGTGACAAAGTCCCGCAAGAAGGAGGACTCCCCGGAGGACAAGCCGGAATATGAGGACTACAAGGAGGAGGAGACCCTCAACAGCATGGTCCCCCTCTGGCAGCGGAAGAAGGGTGATGTGTCCAAGGAGGAGCACGACAAGTTCTATCAGGAGAAGTTCAGCGACTTCACGCCGCCCCAGTCCGTCATCACGGTCTCTGCCGAGGGCCAGGTATCCTACAAGGCCCTGCTCTATATCCCTGCCCGTCCGCCCTATGACTACTACAGTGCAGACTACCAGCGGGGCTTGCAGCTCTACTCCGCCGGGGTGATGATTATGGACAAGTGCCAGGATCTCATCGGCGACCACTTCGGATTTGTCAAGGGCGTGGTGGACTCCCCGGACCTGAGCCTGAACATCTCCCGCGAGCTGCTCCAGCACGACCGCCAGCTCAAGCTCATTGCCAACAACATTGAGAAGAAGGTCAAGTCTGAGCTGGAGCGGATGCTGAAGGAGGACCGGGAGGGCTACGAGAAGTTCTACCAGAATTTTGGCCGCCAGCTCAAGGTGGGCTGCCTGAATAACTACGGGGCCAAGCGGGAGCTGCTGGAGGACCTGCTGCTGTTCTACTCCTCCACGGAGAAAAAGCTTGTCACCCTCAAGGAATACGTGGACCGGATGCCCGAGAGCCAGAAGTGCATCTACTACGCCGCCGGCGAGGATGTGGCTGCCATGGATAACCTGCCCCAGACCGAGCTGCTGCGGGAGCGGAAGATGGAGATTCTCTATCTCACCGATCAGCCCGACCAACTGCTGATGGAGATCCTGCGGGAATACAAGGAGAAGCCCCTCCGTTCCGCTGTAGACGGCGACCTGGATCTGGAGGACATGCCGGAGGAGAAGCCGGCAGAGGATTACAAGGAGTCCCTGGACTTCATCAAGGAAGCCCTGGGCGATGAGGTGGACGAGGTCCGTATCTCCCGCAAGCTCAAGACCCACCCGGTCTGCCTCACCTGCGGCGAGGGTGTCAGCTTCGAGATGGAGCGCTATTTCACTGCCGCCCAGCCTGAGATGGGGCTGAAGGCCAAGCGCATCCTGGAGCTGAATGTGGACCACCCCGCTTTTGCCGCCCTGGAGGGCGCCAGGGCCAACGACCCGGAGCGGGCCAGGAAGTACGCCCAGGTGCTGCTCAACCAGGCCAAGCTCATTGCCGGCCTGCCCATCGGGGACCCCTCTGGGTACACGGATCTGCTGTGCAGCCTGTGGAGCTGACACCCCGCTTCCCAAGGCGGCTGTGGAGGGAATCATCCCTTTATCATATGAGAAAAACCGGCGCGATGTGTATGGTACACATCGCGCCGGTCCTCTTCTCTCTTTTCCAATTCCCGGTACGCCCACCGGGGAAGCCCGCTTAGCCGTACACGTCAAAACCGTACGGTGAGGGGGCTGGTACGGACTCCATCATGTCGATCAACGCCTCCGCCTGAGCCTCCATGCCGGCCATGGACTTTTTCAGGACTGCCATATCATAGGCCGTCTGGAACTGCAAATTGCTCATGCTCATGCTGGCGGCTGCAATGCTCTCCATCATTGTGGTATTCTCCTTTCCTGTCAGATTCCCGGACAGGTACCCATCCCCCTGCTTGAAAAGACGGGGCTGGAAAGGTCACGTTGTCCATTTCATTTATCGGCCCTCCGGCACATCCGGATAAGGGCCAGTGGACAATTTATGCGCTTATTCCAGCTCAATGCTGACAATGGAACCGTTGCTGGTCTTCTGGTAGAGGTGCTCCAAATCACTGCTGAGGTAGTAGGTGCCCATAAAGACGTTGGTGCCATCCCGCACGTCCTCCAGGTAAACCGTCAGCTCCCGGCAGGAGAAGCTGTCCACCAGGACCCACCCCTCCTTGGGGTAGACCATGTAGTCAGCCATATTGTCGCCCTCCAGGCCGATGTTCCGGGGCTCCAAGGAGTTGAAGAATTCCAACTGCTCTGTCACAGCAGTCACCTTGGGCGGCTCATCCTTCTTCTGACTATTCTCAGGGGGCGGCAGGATCGACCCCGTCTCGTGGGCGACCCGGATGGACAGGGCGAACTCTGTCCAGTTCACGACCACCTGGAAGATCTTCGGGCTCTCCCCCTCCGCAGGCTCTGTGGCCGACTTCTTTGCCAGGATCACCGACCCGGTCAAGGTATCCAGATTAGGGTCCTCGGCCAGACGGCGGTTCTCATCATCCGTCATCACGAAGCCCTGCTCGGCACCGCGCAGCACCTGGATGTACTCCCCAGCCAGCTTGGCCGGGTCATATATCTGGCTGTAGTGGTAGGCGTAGGCCTCCTCCCCTGCCTCAATGGCCGCCTCGGTGGGCGACTCCACAGCGGAGAGGAGCCCTTCTGTCATTATACTGTCCAGGGACACCGCTTCGTCGCTGCCAAGCACATACGATGCGGGCGCTTCCTCCTTCTTTCCGCCGCACGCGGCCAAAAGGTTCAGCAGAAGAACCGCAGCTAAGAAAACACTGATCTTCCTTCTCATGCAATTGCCTCGCTTAGTATAGTTTCATTCCAACAGGCTGCTCCGCCGCCCGCCGCGCCGGATGACCACCTGATCGTTGTTTTGCAGCTCCTGGGTAAAAGGTGCGTCCGCCTCATTCACCCGCAGTACAACCGGGCAGTTCAGCGTCGTAAAATCAATCCCTGACCGGTCAAGCAGATCCATCAGGTAGTAGGGGGCGCCATCTGCCTTGCCTGGCAGCACCAGGGCCTCCCCGTTGAGGTAGATGCACAGGGGCGGTCCAGCAGGCTTGGGCGGCTCCGGCGCCTGGACCGGTACTTCCGGGCTCTCTGGCGCAGGCTCTGGTTCTGCATCTGCCTCTGGCATGGACTCCATTTCCGGCTCCAGCTCTGCCTCCTGCTCCGGCATGGGCGGCAGCTCCTCTTCCGGCTCCGGCAGGACAAAGGGCTCCTCTGTAGTCGTCAGCTGATCCCCGGAGCGCAGCGGCCGGTCCAGTTCTGCTGGCTGCCCATTGACCAGCACGCCGCCCAAATAGTCCTCCCCCAGCAGATCCCGGGCCGTCCGCTCCGCAGACACACCCGCCACAGCAGGGACAAAGGTGATGGAATCCCCCGCATAGACCAGGGTGGATGGGGTCGCATCCTCCCCGTTGAGCTGCAAGGTGCAGGGCGTGGCACTCTGGCCCCGGAAGGTCATCCGGTTGCCGTCTATTGTGACGCTTAGGCTCTTGCCTGTGCGCCCAACCAGGTCAGCAGAGGTATAGCCGTTCATCATCAGCAGATCCAGTACCGTCAGTGTCCCGCTTCGGAAGAGCTTGGCGGGCTGGCCGTTGAGCATGATCCGGTAGCTGTCGCTGATGAGCCCCAGGCCGGCGGAAACGGCAATCCCCAGCGGGGTGGCGTACTCCGGGTCATTGAGCTCATATTCCTTGGAGAAAGCGCTGATTTCGTAGTTGTTGCCTGCCAGCGCCACCCGCTTCTCATCCATCTCCAGCGCCTGGGCCACCATCTCACGCAGCCCCTGCAATTTGCTGCCGCCGCCGGCCAGGAACATGGCGGAGGGCTGCGCGCCATTGATGTCCATCACCCGCTGCACGATCTCCTGGGCCAACAGCTTGGCGGAGGCGGACAACGCCTCCCGCACCTGCACACCGGGGATGCTCTGCTCCAGCCCCAGCACATCCCGATAGGCGATGGTAGGCTCGTCAATCTGCATCTTCATCCGCTCTGCCGTGGCGAAATCCACCAGGTACTGGCGCATCAGCGCCTCCGTGATCTCATCCCCAGCGATGGTTGCCATGGTATAGCCCACCACAGCACCGTCGCGGCAGACGGCGATATCCGAGGTGCCCGCGCCAATATCTGCCAGCACCAGGTTCAGCAGGCGCAGGTCGGAGGGGATCACCGCGTTAAGGGCGGCAATCGGCTCCAGCGTCAGGCTGGCGACCTCTAGCCCTGCCGCCTCCATAACTGTATACAGGCTCTCCACCACCTCGCTGGGCAGGAAGGTGGCCACCACATCCGCCTCCAGCTGCTGGCCGTTGTGGTCCTTCAGGGATGTGAGGGGGTAGCGGTCAAGCAGGTAGCTGGAGACGGTATAGCCCACCAGATAAAACCGCCGCTGGCTCTCCCGGTTCTCATTGAGCCGGGACTCCGCGTCGGAGACCGCACCGCTCTCCAGCTGGCTGATAATGTCACTGTTGATGCGGCTGACCTGGGGCAGGTCCATGGCGTAGTGCCCCTTTTCTGTGCGCAGCGCACGTCCGGCAGCGGCCACGCATACACGGGTCAGACGGCAGCCCAGCTTCTCCTCCATCCGTTCCGTGACCCGCCGGGCTACCCTTGCCACCAGTTCGATGTCCTCAATCTGGCCGTCCAGCATCGCCCGTTTGCCGTGCTCTTCCTTTTCAATGGATAAGACCTCCAACCGGTCATCTACCACGCGCCCTGCTACGCCGATGATGCTGCGGGTGCCGATATCCAGTGCGAACACCAGCTCTGTGTCCTGATTTTTCCGTTCCTCACTCATAACTACTCCCCCTCATGTTTCAAGTATGGTTACACCCTGCCTGGACAGGAAACCGCCGGGGCGGTCCGTGCCGCCCCGGCGGCCCGGCTGGGCTGGCGTGGATCCCACACCAGCCTCATATCCCTGTGCCCCGTTTTCCCGGGGCCCGCCCGGCAGACGGATATATGGCATCCCAGTCTCCCAGGACGCCATATCCCCCGCTGTTTACAGCTTAGTACTTCATGTTGCTGAAGGGGTTATCATTCTTACCGCCCATAATGGTCTCCTCGGCCTCCGTCGGAACGGAACTGCTCCAGCTGGTTTCACTGCTGCTGGGACGGGCAACGGAGGGGGCGGAATAGTTCATTTTGTGGCTGATACGGAACTCGCTCATCAGCTGATGCATGATATTGGCCTGGGAGGAGAGCTCCTCGCTGGCCGCAGCGCACTCCTCACTGGTGGCGGAGTTGGTCTGCACAACAGCGGAGATCTGGTCGATCCCCTCGGTGATCTGGGCAATGGCAGTGGTCTGGTTTTCCACAGCCCCGGCCACATTGTCCATCATTGTCACAACGTTGGTGGTCAGGACGGTGGTCTTCTCCAGGGACTCTGTGACCTTGCCCACCACATCGGCGCCCTCATTGACAGCACTAATGGAGTTTTCAATGAGATCCTTGGTTGCCTTGGCAGCCTGGTCGGACTTGGAGGCCAGGTTGCGCACCTCGTCGGCCACCACGGCGAAGCCCTTGCCGGCGGCGCCAGCCCGGGCGGCTTCCACGGCAGCGTTCAGTGCCAGGATGTTGGTCTGGAACGCGATATTCTCAATCGTGGCGATGATTTTGCTGATCTCCTCCGAGGAGGTGGAGATATTGCTCATGGCGACATTGAGCTGCTTGACGTAATCATTGCTGGCAGAAACCTGGGTGCCTGCCTGGCCGACAGACCTGCGGGCCTCCTCAGCGGCGCTGGCAGTCTGCTTGGCGTTGGTGGAGATATCATTGATGGTGGCGCTCAGCTCCTGTACGGCGCTGGCCTGCTCAGTAGCGCCCTGGGCCAGGGACTGGGAGCTGTTGGACACCTGCTCGGAGCCTGCGGATACCTGGTCGGCAGACTGGGAGATATTGGAGATGGTTTCGCTCATGTGTACAACAAACTGGTTGATGCTGTCCTGGATGGAGCGCAGCTCCCCAGGGAAGTTGGCGGTCAGCTCCACGTCGAAGTTGCCCTTCGCCATCTGGCCGGTGGTCTTGGAGATATCGTCCACCACTTCGGCCAGGATCTTCTGGCTGGCCCGCAGGGCCTCGCACATGTCGCCGATCTCGCTGTTGCTGCGGTAGTTGACGGGGACCTTCAGGTTGCCCTGGCGCATACCGTCCATCGCATTGCGGGCCGCCTCCAGGGGCGGCACAATCGCCCTGATGAGGCGCACAAGTACGAACAGCATCAGCGCGACCGCCAGCACTACCACACAGATAATGATGACCATAGAAACCGCGCTGTAATTCTGCTGATGTGTCAGCGCTGCATCACGGGCGGATGTCAATGCCTCTGTCAGGTTCTCAGCGGCAGTGCTCATTGCTTTCATGGCAGGCACACACTGATTGACCAGCAGGTCGGCGCCCAGCAGGACATTGTTCGATTCAAACGCCTGGATAATGCTGGGTGCTTCGGCCAGCCAGGAGGTGAGGGCGTCGTCATAAGTACGCATCAGGTTATCGCCCAGCGGGTAGAGGGCGTTCAGCTCTGTCAAGCCCGCTTCGAGCTGAGTCTGATGGCTGCTGATCGAATCCTTCAGCTCCTTCGTCCTGGTGCTGTTCCCTGTGACCAGTCCCAGCTCGCGGATGTCGCGTGCCATGGAGTTGGCATGGTAGCGCACTTCGCGTACCAGTGTGTTACAACGGATATGGGTATCAACAAGTTCATTGAATTGGTGCTGCAAATTTCTCTGGTTGGCAATGCTGAAAATGATGATCAGTAGCAGGGGCAGCATCCCAACAGCAAAACCGACCAGCAGGCTCTTTTTGAGTTTCATATCTTTGAAAGTCATTTGTATCCTATCCTCCTATTTATCCCCGCGCCAGTGTGAATTCCTTTGGCAGCGGGTGGTGTTTGGCTCCTGATGGTGTTATGGCTTCTCGCCTCTTCCGTGCGCTGGTTACTCCGGCGGATCGGTGCGCCGGGCTCTCTCTTTCCCTTTTCTCCTCCTTCATACAGCTCGCGGCTCAGACAATATCGCCATACTTGCCGTTTTTCACATCCCCCAGCAATCGACCATCCACCAGCGTGACAACACGCCGGCGCATAATGTTGACATACTGGCTGGCGTGGGTTGCCATAATGATGGTCGTCCCACGGCTGTTCAGCTCATTGAGCAGATGCATCAGATCCCAAATATTGTCGTCATCCAAATTGGCAGTCAGCTCATCCAGCAGGAGCACCGGGGGGCTGTTAATCAGCGCCCTGGCCAGCTCTACCCGCCGGCACTCGCCGATAGACAGCTCCGCCGGATAGCAGCCCTCCACGCCGGGCAGGCCCACAATGCCCAGGGCTTTCCTGGCTGCCAGGCGGCTCTTGCGGCGCAGACCGCCTGCATTCGCCGCCAGGAGCAGATTATCCCAAATGGTGCGCTTGCGTATCAGGCGGCAGTCCTGGCTGACAATGCCAAAATTACGGGCCGCACGGGCCCGCCAGGGGCCGATCAAACGGGCCGTGTTGCTGTTGTCAAGATAGACTACCCCCTCGTCAGGGGTGAGCTCCCCGCCAATCAGCTTCAGAAGCGTGCTTTTCCCCGCCCCGCTGCTGCCAATCAGGAATACGAACTCCCCCTGTTCCACCGTGAAGGTGATCTCCCGCACGGCGTACATGGTACGCTTTTCCTCTGTATACCATTTTGATACGTTTTCCAGATGTATTTCCGGCATCCTGCTGTGGCTCCTCTTGTTCCCGCGGGCTGCCGTCCGCTGGGATCGAAATCGGGTCTCCTGTTGCCCGCCGATGCGGGTTATGTCCGCGCAGGCGTGTCTGTTCCACCGGGAAACCCGGTGGAACAGACACGTTCTGCTTCACTTCTTTTTTTTATAAAAGGAGTTCTCCCCCGCCATACGGAGGCTGACCCGCCGGTCTGCCTCCACCACCCGCTCCAGCAGGCGGTGGGCCTTTTGGGCCTGTTCCTGGAAGATTCGCTCCTCATTGCTGCGGGGCTCCCCACCCTTCAGGAGGTCGGAAACCCGCGCCCGGTCCTCGCTTGCCAGGGCTTCGCGGCGGACTTTCCCCACGCTGTCGATCTCCTCCAGGTGGAGGACTGGCTCCTGGCGCATTGCCAGCAACATCCGGACAGCCACCTGGTCGTTGCGGTCTAAGGCCTGTGCCAGCTGCTGGGTCAGATCCTCCACTTCTCCGAGAAAGTTGTATTTCTTCCGTTCCAAGACGGTCAGATCCATCCACTCACTGCTGTTCATCCCTAGCCCCGCTTTCCTTGGCCGCTGCTGCTTTTCTCCGCCGTGTGGAAGGTATCCCGCAGATCCGCCAGCATGGGGCGAAGTGCCTCCAGCTCCTTTTTGTTCCGGCCGATCCTGATCCGGCCCAGCTGGTAGGTGAAATATTCGTACATGCGGCTGAGATCCTTGCTGATCGGGTACTTGTGGTCCAGCGTCTCGTCCAGATAGCTAATGATATCAACGCACCGGTCGATGGCTGACTCAAAGGTTGGGAAATCCTCCTTCTCCAGTGCAATGGAGGCCATGGTCCCCCGCTTGACCAGCTCGTCATACAGCAGCAGCAGCAGTTCACCAGCTGTCATGGAATTTACGGACTGTTGCTTATACTGCTGGTAGCCTCTCATATCCATATGAGATACCGTTCCTTTCTATTCTAGGGAAATCAGCCACCCATCAACCCGGCCAGGCTGGAGCTCTGGGAGTTCATCTGGTTGATGAGCACCTCCAGGCGGCTAAACATGTTGGTATAGCGGTCCACCTGGCTGGAGAGCTTATCCTGCCACTTTTCAATGTCCGTGTTGATGCGGTCGATCTGCTTCTGCCACTCATTGCTGAGCAGGGTGGTGGAACGCAGGGGCGTACCCGCCTGCTGGACCAGGATCCCCTTGACCGCGCCGTCCAGGCCGCCATAACGGTCGAGCTGGGTCTTCAAGCCCTGCATGATCCCGTCGGTGCCGCCGCTGGCAGATGTGCGGGTGAAGATATCCTGTACCGCGTCGGGGTCGCTGTCGAGCATATCCCTCAGCTTAGTCTCATCCAGGGAGATATAGGAGGAACCGTCGGTGCCGTCGTAGCCGATGGTGATGCCCATCTTTGAGAGGGTTGCGCTGTCCGCGCCTGTGGGGGAGAAGACCTCGCGCATCCTCTGGTACAGGTTGGAGAGGTTGGAGTCCCCGAACAGGAGGCCCTGCTTTGCCTTTTTCTCGTAGTTGGCAATGGCACTCTCACTCATAGTGGCCCGGTCCTCGTCAGTGAGGGGCTCGTAGCTGCTGAGTGCGCCGCTGGAGCTCTTGGCAGGCATCGTGGCGTAGGCGCTGCGGATCTCCTTCATCATGTCATTGTAGTCGTTAACCATGGACTTGATTGCGTCCACGATCTTGTCGGAGTCGGTGCTCCGCTCGAAGGTCACGCCATCGGGGGCCTTGCTGGCCGGATCCGTGGGATCGTAATCCTCATTAAAGGTCTCCTTGAAGCTGATGGTCATCCCGTCGATGTCCACACTGTTGGAGCCGCGGGTCATCGTCTGGGTGCTGCCGTTGATGGTGACGGTGAATTCCGCGTCCGTGCCCGCCTTATAACCGTTATTGGGATCCCCATTCTCATCGATACTATCGCCGAACAGTACGCCAGCCAGGCCGCCCTGGATCTCAATCTTATTCTCCGAGCCGGTCTCCTTGCTGCTGAAGACAAACTCTCCGGTGGTCTTAGAGTAGCTGACCTTCACGCCAGCCCCAGAGGAATTGATGTCGTTCATGATGTCAGAAAGCTTGGCGTCTTTGCCGTAGCTGCCGATGGTCACGCCGTTAATGACGAGATCCTGCTTGGCGTCCGGAACCTTGAACAGGTTGTTGAAATCTAAATTGTCCCCCACCAGCTTATCGAGGGAATCACTGGTGTTGAGGTAGTTGGTGGCGACCTTGCCAATACCCAGGGCCTCGCCCACGCTGGTGTTGATGAGCAGGCTGGAGCCCTTGCCCTTCACAGTGAACTCGAGCTTCAGCTTATCGCCGGAGCCGGAGGTGTTGCTCACCGTCACCTTGTCGCCGAAAGCGGCCTGGACGCCCTCCTGGAGCTTCTTGGTATAGGTATCAGCGAGTTGATCCGCGCCGACTGTCTCGGTCGAGCCAGCCTTAACCATGGTATAATTCTTCTTTACATCTTCAGAAAGGTCGTTGAAGCCGTACACCAGATGGGTCTGGCCATACTTGTCCTTGACCGTATCTGCGGTAGTAACCTTGTACTGCTCTGAGCCGTCATCGCCCGTGATCTTCTCAATCTTCGGCATGTTGATGGTCTTGGTGGTGCCGTCAAGATTGATGTTGAAGCTCTTCCCGGACAGGTACTCGTAGGCGTCCTTCTGGGTGTCGAACTTGGTATCACTGTTGATGGAGATGGTGTTGGGCTTGGTCTCGTGGGCCTTATCCAGGTTGCCCAGGCCCAGCACATCACCCACAGTGCCGCTGGCGCCGGAGATATACACGCCGTTCTTGGCGGTCGTGGCATCCTCAAAGGTCAGCTTGCCGAACTGGTCCGCCGTGACCTTGATGCACTCGTCTGCGGACTGCGTGGTGCCGTTGGAGAAGGTGATATCCTGGTCAGCCAGCTTCTCATTGATGAGCTTTGCCAGGGATTCGGCCTTCTCCTGGGCGGTTGTGCCGGTGATCTTGCCCTGGTCGGCCACCTCGTCAAAGTTGATGCTCACGCTCTTGTTGCCGTAGGTGAAGGTCAGGCTGCCATGGAGGGTGCCCAGGTCGATCTTGTCGTTTGCCAGATCCAGGCCGGCGGCATCCGCCCATGCGCCGCTGTTAGACGCTGTGATGCTCTGGGTGTTGTCCTTCTTTGACAGCGCCCCGCTCGCAGAATACCGGGCGGAGGTGGCCAAGGTCTTCACGCTGTCCACACGCACATCGCTGTCCGTACGGCCGCTGGCGGAGACCTTGCTGCTGTTCGCGCCCTTGGCCAAATACTTGACGGCGCTGTTGAAGAAGGATGAACTCATCAGGTTCGTGCCAGAGGTGTAGGAGGTGTACTTGCTGGAGAAGGAAGCCATCTTTGCGATGATGCTCTGGTAGGCCTCCTGCTTCCAGCCAATCTTTGTGGTTTGGTTGTTGAGTGTCTGAATCTTATTCTGGTAGCTTTTTACCAGATTTTCGATCATGCCCTCTGTATCCAAGCCACTGGCCAGCCCGCTGATAATATTCGCGCTATTATACAGGCTGCTGGTATAGTTGCTACCGCTAACACCATTAATGGACGCCATAACAATCTCTCCTTTATTAAAATTAATGTCGATCAAAAATTTTTGAAAATTTCGCGGAAAAAAAGAAAATCCCTCTGTACTTTTTTATCGTCACATAGTATAGTAAAGTTAAGAGTTACAGAAAAGATTTTACACAACGGAGGGGATATTTTGTCTGCTGTTATCGCAATCACCAATCAGAAGGGCGGCGTGGGCAAGACGACCACTGCCTGTGCCCTGCTGGCCGGGCTGCAACAGATGGGCCGCAGGGTGCTGGGTGTGGACCTGGACCCCCAGGGGAGCCTGGGCTTCTGCCTGGGCTTGGATATTGACAACTGTGCCACTGTCTACGATGTGATGAAGGGTTCCCGCCCCGTGCGGGAGGTCATCGTCCCGTCGGAGTGCGGGGATATTCTTCCGTCCAACATCCTGCTGTCCGCTGCGGAGCTGGAATTCAACCGGCCGGGGCGGGAATTCCTGCTGAAGAACGCCCTGTCCGAGCTTCAGGATGAATATGATTTTATTATTGTAGACACCCCGCCGGCCCTGAACGTGCTGACGGTAAATGCCTATGTCGTGGCTGACGGCCTGGTCATCCCTATGGCGCCGGAGATCCTGAGCCTGCTGGGCGTCGCCCAGATCCGGGAGACAATTGATACCGTCCGCCGCTGCTACAATTCCCGCCTGAAGGTGCTGGGTATCCTTCTCAACAAGTACAACCAGCGCTTTACCCTCAACCGGGAGGTGCTGGATATGGCCGGACAGATTGCTGAACAGCTGGATACCAAGGTGTTTGAGGCTAAAATCCGTACCAGCGTGTCTGTGGCGGAGGCCCCTGCCCATGGGGAGAGTGTCCTCACCTACGCCCCCTCCTCCAAGCCGGCCGGGGACTTCCGCCTCCTTCTTGATGAGGTCATCCGGGCACTTGCTCCCCCCGTCCGCTAGAACTTTTCTAATCTAAGGAGAGATCACCACCATGGCAACAGCGAAAAAAGGCTCAAAAAATAATAAAACGGCCCATGTACTCAACCTTCTGACCGCACCGGGCGCCGCGAAGGAAGCCCCTGCGGAGCCCTCCCCGGAGGAAACGGAAGAGGGTGCCCCCCAGGTGCCAGCCCCAGTGGAGTCCCTGGAGTCCACTGGCCGGCCCCTGACGCCTCCTGTCCTTGAGGTCGCCCGCTCAAACGATACACAGCTCTCTTTGCAGATCAAGGATGCCCTGGAGAGCGAGATGCTTGCCGAAGCCGGACTGGACGCCCAGCCCGCCCCGGAGGCCCCCCCGCCGGAACCTGTCCAGACGGCGGAACCTGCCGTTCCCGCTCCTCAGCCTGCCGCCAGTGGCGGCAAGCTCTCCCAGGAGGACATTGAGCGGATGCTCGCCGGGGGCATCCCTGAGCCCGAGCCCCCAGCTGCCAAGCCTGAACCAGCTCCCGCCCCCCAGCCCGCCGCCAGCGGCGGCAAGCTCTCTCAGGAGGAGATTGAGCGGATGCTTGCCGGGGGTATCCCTGAGCCCGAGGCCCCAGCTGCCAAGC
>CAJUAC010000014.1 GCA_910583885.1 uncultured Oscillospiraceae bacterium
GCTGGCTGGGCGGCATGATGACCAACTTTAAGACCATGCGCACCCGTGTGGACCGTTTGAACCAGCTCAAGAGGATGCAGGAGGACGGCACCTTTGATATGCTGCCCAAAAAGGAAGTCATCAAGCATATGGGCGAGATTGCCAAGCTGGAGAAGTACCTGGGCGGCGTGAAGGAGATGAAGCGACTGCCTGGCGCACTGTTCATTGTGGATACCCGCAAGGAGCGCAACGCGATTGCTGAGGCCCACAAGCTGGGCATCCCTGTGGTAGCCATTGCCGATACCAACTGCGATCCCGATGAGATTGATTACCCCATCCCTGGCAATGACGACGCAATCCGCGCCATCAAGCTGATCTCCTCCATCATGGCCAATGCAATGATTGAGGGCCGCCAGGGCGAGCAGAATGAGTCTCCTGCGCAGGAGGCTCCCGCTGCGGAGTAAGGTATGGAACCCTGTGGGGCGGGAGTGTCCCGCCCCTTTCCCATCATAACTGATATCTGATAATCATAATAAATGGAGGCAAAACATTATGGCATTTTCTGCTGCTGATGTAAAAAACCTGCGCGAGATGACAGGCGTAGGTATGATGGACTGCAAGAAGGCGCTGGCTGCGTCTGACGGTGATATGGACAAGGCGATTGAGTATCTGCGTGAGAAGGGCCTGGCCGCTTCTGCGAAGAAGGCCGGCCGGATCGCCGCTGAGGGAATGGCGTATGCCGGTGTAGTCAATGGTGTTGGCGTCGTGGTTGAGGTCAACGCGGAAACTGACTTTGTTGGGAAAAATGAAAAGTTCGTAGAGTTTGTCAAGGGCGTGGCTGCTACAGTGGCTGCACAGGCCCCTGCGGATTTGGATGCGCTGATGGAGTGCAAGTATAACGGCACAGACCTGACTGTTACCCAGCAGCAGCAGGAGATGGTCCTGGTCATTGGTGAGAATATCAAGGTCCGCCGTTTCGCCCGTTTTGCTGAGGGCGTCTGCGTACCGTATATCCACGCCGGCGGCAAAATTGGTGTGCTGGTGAACCTGGAGGTTGACGGTGAGGCATCTGATAAGGTGCTGGAGATGGGGAAGGATGTGGCAATGCAGATTGCTGCTCTGAACCCCCGTTTCTGGGATAAGTCCCAGGTTACAGCGGATGTACTGGCGGAGGAGAAGCGTATCATGCTGGTACAGATGGACAACGATCCCAAGATGGCTTCTAAGCCTGCACAGGTGAAGGAGAAGATTGTGGAGGGCAAGCTCAACAAGTTCTACGCAGAGAACTGCCTCCTCCAGCAGGAATTCGTCAAGGACAGTGAGATGACGGTGGAGCAGTATATGAACTCTGTCGCCAAGTCCGCTGGCGTCCAGGTTCGCCTTTTGAATGCTGTCCGCTTTGAGAAGGGCGAGGGGATTGAGAAGAAGCAGGAGAACTTCGCGGATGAGATTGCCGCTATGATTAAGTAAGCGGTTTTGTAACTGTCTGAGATAAGATGCACCATTCGCCTCTTGAATAGTGGCACCCTCAAAAGGGCTCGCAGCAAATCGCTGCGGGCTCTTTTTTGTCTTCGGGTGCCCCTGGCCGATGAACGCCCTTTCGTGGGGGGATCCTTCAAAAAAGCATCCAGATACGATCCCCCAAATCTCCCGGCGGTGAGAGTCCTTTGGGCCAACCATTCAAATCCCATCCTAATTTTCAAAGGCTGTTGTCCTGCTAACAGGGCAGCTCCTCTTGCAATTTCCCAGTAAAAGGGGTATCATAGGCGAGGAACACAACTGAAAAAACTGGTTACAGGAGGTGCTCTATGGCCCAACAGCACACGATGAATGTTGTTGCCCGCATCCATAGCGATTTCCCAACCAAGTTCGGCATCCCCCGCCAGAGCGGTTTGGTGGAAGAGTTAGAGGCCAGGGTGGTCTTTGAGCCGGAGTACCGCCGGACGGAGGCGGTGCGCGGGCTGGAGGAATTCTCCCACATCTGGCTGATCTGGCAGTTTTCCCAATCTGTTCGGGAGGATTGGTCCCCCACAGTGCGGCCGCCCCGTCTGGGCGGCAACCAACGCTGGGGGGTCTTTGCGTCCCGTTCCCCCTTCCGGCCAAATGCCATCGGGTTGTCTGCTGTACGTCTTGTACAGGTAGAAGACCATCCTACCTTGGGGCCGGTGCTCCATGTTGCGGGTGCAGATTTGATGGATGGTACGCCGGTCTATGATATCAAGCCCTATCTCCCTTATGCGGATGCACACCCAGAGGCCATCGGCGGCTTCGCAGACCGGGTAGAGCGGCACAGGCTGGACGTGGACTGTCCAGCGAGGCTGTTGGAGCAGGTGCCAGCAGGGAAGCGGGCCGCCCTGCTGGGTGTACTGGCAGAGGATCCGCGGCCCTCCTACCAGGTGGATCCTGCAAGAGTGTACGGTATGTGCTTTGCTGGGATGGAGGTCCGTTTCACTGTGGCAGATGGCCGCCTCACAGTGCTGGAGCTGATGGCGGCACCCCAGTAGGGGACCGGTTATATGCACCTATGCATCTACAGATATTCCATTCAGAATAGAATTTGCCGGTTTTTCTATTGACATCGCCCCTCTCTGCCTGTATAATAAATCGATTTTGATTGATTGCAACATGCCTGCGGCCGGGGTGCGGCCCCAGTAGGACTGGCCGCCAGGCCAGGGAAGGAGTACATGTGTTGGACTATATCCTGAAAAATGCCAAGCTTTTCGTGGACGGCCAGTTCCGCTCTGTTGACATTTCTGTTGGGGAGGGCCGTATTGTTTCCATTGCCAGTGTTTTGCCGGTATTCCCCAATGCCACTGTCATTAACCTGCATCATGCCGCTGTGTTTCCCGGTTTCGTAGATGTCCATGTACATCTGCGGGAGCCGGGATTTTCTTCTAAAGAGACCATCTGCACTGGGACACGTTCCGCCGCCCGGGGTGGGTATGCCCATGTGTGCAGTATGCCAAATCTGAACCCCGTGCCGGACTGTATGGAGAATCTGGAGCGCCAGCTGGATATTATCCGAAAGGATGCGGCGGTTCACGTCCATCCCTATGGTTCGATTACTGTGGGAGAGCAGGGGGAGGCGCTGGCAGATCTGCCGGCTATGGCGCCCTACACAGCGGGTTTTTCCGATGACGGGAAGGGCATACAGGACCGGGCGGTGATGCGTTCGGCCATGGAGGAAGCCAGACGGCTGGGGAAGATCATCGCCGCCCACTGCGAGGACAACAGCCTGCTGCGGGGGGGATATATCCACGACGGTGAGTATGCCCGCCTCCATGGGCACCAAGGGATCTGCTCGGAGAGCGAGTGGGGCCCTATTGCCCGGGATCTCCTGCTGGCGGAGGAGACGGGCTGCAAATACCACGTCTGCCACGTCTCCACCAAGGAGAGCGTAGAGCATATCCGCCAAGCCAAGGCCCGTGGGGTGGATGTGACATGTGAGACCGGCCCCCACTACTTGGTATTCCACGACATGGATCTCCAGGAGGACGGCCGCTTCAAGATGAATCCCCCTCTCCGGAGCGAGGAGGATCGCCAGGCCTTGGTGGCCGGGATACTGGATGGGACGATTGACATGATTGCGACTGATCACGCCCCCCACACGGCCGCCGAGAAGGCCAAGGGCCTGGCAGGGAGCGCTATGGGCGTGGTGGGGCTGGAGACGGCCTTTGCTGCGTTATATACCCACCTGGTGCGGCCTGGGATCCTTTCCCTGGCACAGCTGATGGCACTGTTACATGATCACCCTGCCCGGCGGTTTGGTTTCGGGACACCGCTGGCGGAGGGCCAGCCGGCGGATCTGACCGTATTTGATCTGGACACAGCCTACCGTGTGGATCCGGAGCAGTTCCAGTCCATGGGCCGGGCAACACCCTTTGCAGGGATGGAGCTGTACGGCGTATGCAAGCTGACTATGGTGGACGGAAAGATTGTCTGGCAGGAGGAAGAACAATGAAACAGGACCGCTATACTGTCACCCGGAACAAGGCGCTGACACCGGAGGTGTGGGAGCTGCGCCTCACCGGCGACACCAGCCCCATCACTGCGCCGGGGCAATTTGTGAATATCCAGCTGGAGGGGCAGTTCCTCCGCCGCCCGATCTCCATCTGTGACTGGGATGGGGACGGGTTGACGCTGGTTTATAAGGTCGTGGGCAGGGGGACAGAGCGCATGGCCTGCCTGAAGCCTGGGCAGACGCTGGATCTGCTTTGCGGCTTGGGCAATGGCTTCGACGTGTCCCAATGCGGCAGCCGTACCCTGGTGATTGGCGGCGGTGTAGGGATCCCGCCGCTGTATGGGCTGGCAAAGGCTCTGCTGGCCGCAGGGAAGACGCCGGTAGCAGTGTTGGGTTTTAATACAAAAAGCGAGGTGTTCTATGAGGAAGCGTTCCGTGAGTTAGGGATAGAGGTGATCGTGACTACTGCTGACGGCAGCTATGGGGAAAAGGGCTTCGTCACCGATGCGCTCCCGGCGGATTATGGCTATTTCTGCGCCTGCGGCCCCCTGCCCATGCTGCGGGCAGTATGCCAGCGGACGGAAACCTCGGGCCTGCTTAGCCTGGAGGAGCGAATGGGCTGCGGCTTTGGGGCCTGTATGGGATGTACCTGCCAGACAGCGTCTGGCCCCAAGAGGCTGTGCAAAGAGGGCCCTGTGTTGGAAAAGGAGGAGATCCTATGGTAGATCTGCGGGTAGACCTCTCCGGCATAATGCTGGACAACCCTGTCATCCCTGCCAGCGGCACCTTTGGCTATGGCCAGGAGTTCGCTGCACTCTATGATATCAACTGCCTGGGGACCTTCTCCTTCAAGGGGACAACCCAGGACCCCCGCTTTGGAAATCCCACCCCCCGTATTGCGGAAACTCCAGCGGGGATGCTCAATGCGGTAGGGCTGCAAAACCCGGGGGTAGAAAAGGTGGTTGCGGAGGAACTGCCCCGCCTGCGCCAGATCTTCCGCAAGCCGGTAATGGCCAATGTCAGCGGCTTCTCCGTGGAGGAGTACGCCCATACCTGTGCCCTGCTGGATCGGGAGGAGCAGGTGGGATGGCTGGAGGTAAACATCTCCTGCCCCAACGTCCATAATGGCGGGATGAGCTTCGGCGCCACACCGGAGGCTGCCGCCAGGGTAACGAGGGCAGTGAAGGCTGTCACCACCAAGCCGGTCTATATGAAGCTGAGCCCCAATGTGGCGGATATCGCCGCCATCGCGCAGGCTTGCGAGGAGGCCGGGGCCGACGGCGTCAGCCTCATCAACACCCTGTTGGGGATGCGGTTCGACCTGAAAAGCCGCAGGCCGCTGCTGGCCAACGGCACCGGCGGGCTCTCCGGACCGGCTGTGTTCCCGGTGGCGCTGCGGATGGTATACCAGGTCTATGAGGCGGTACACATCCCGGTCATCGGCATGGGTGGTGTCAGCTCGGCGGAGGATGTGATCGAGATGATGCTGGCCGGAGCTGCGGCAGTGGAGGTAGGGGCCGCCAACCTGGTCAACCCCTATGCCTGCCGGGATATCATCCAGGATTTGCCCCGGGTGATGGAGAAATATGGGATCCGCAGTTTAAGAGAAATTACAGGAGGTGCGCACCATGGGTAAGGATGTAATCATTGCGCTGGATTTCGACAGCTGGGAGGCTACACTGGCATTTCTGGACCGTTTTGGGGAGGAGAAGCCCTTTGTAAAGATCGGCATGGAGCTCTACTATGCCGCAGGCCCGGCTATTGTCCAGGAGATTAAGGAGCGGGGGCACAAGATCTTTCTCGATTTGAAGCTCCATGACATCCCCAATACAGTGAAGAAAGCCATGAGGGTCCTCTCTGGCCTGGGGGTGGACATG
This sequence comes from uncultured Oscillospiraceae bacterium, assembly GCA_910583885.1. Classification (GTDB taxonomy): domain Bacteria; phylum Bacillota; class Clostridia; order Oscillospirales; family Oscillospiraceae; genus Pelethomonas. The sequence continues at coordinate 5,818 of CAJUAC010000014.1, forward strand.
CTCAACCTCCACGCCGCAGGGACAAAGGCCATGATGGAAGCCGCTTTGGAGGGGGCTGTCCGTCCCGACGGCACCCGCTCCCTGGTCATCGCTGTCACCCAGCTGACCTCCACCAGCCAGGAACGGATGGAGGAGGAGCTGCTCATTGAGAAGCCTTTGGATCAGGTGGTCCTGCATTACGCCCAGTGTGCTGCCCAGGCGGGGCTGGCCGGCGTGGTCTGCTCCCCTCTGGAGGCGGGGAAGGTTCATGCTGCCTGCGGGGATGGATTCCTCACTGTCACGCCTGGCGTCCGTTTTGCCGGCGGCGATGTGGGGGACCAGGTGCGGGTCACTACCCCAGCCAGGGCAAAAGAGCTGGGGTCTGACTATATTGTGGTGGGCCGTCCCATCACCCAGGCGGAGGATCCTGTGGCGGCGTACCGCCGCTGCGTGGCAGAGTTTGTGGGGTAAGCGCCATGTGGGAGACGATTTTATTCGACCTGGACGGCACCCTGACCGACCCCAAGGAGGGGATTACCAAGGCGGTCGCCATCGCCTTGGAGCACTTCGGCATCCAAGAGGAACCCGGCAATCTGACCCATTTCATTGGTCCGCCTCTGGACGAGTCGTTCCCGGAGTTCTATGGCTTTGACCGGGAGCAGGTGGCGGTTGCAACGGAGACGTTCCGGGAATACTATGTCCGCCAGGGCTGGCTGGAGAACGTGCCCTACCCCGGTATGGTAGAGCTGCTGCGGGATTTGCAGGCGGCAGGGAAGCGTCTGCTGGTGGCGACCTCCAAGCCGGAGGTGACAGCGGTGCGGATCCTGGAGCACTTTGGCATGGCGCAGTACTTCGACCGCATCTGCGGCGCCCCCCTGGACAGCCAGGAGGGCGCCCGGAAGGCCAATGTCATCCGCAATGCGCTCAGCTGGGCGGGGCCCGGGTGGGATGCCGGGAACACGGTGATGGTGGGGGACCGGCGGCACGACGTCGCCGGGGCCCACGAGGTGGGCCTGCCCTGTGTCGGCGTACTGTATGGGTACGGCAGCCGGGCGGAGCACGAGAAGGCCGGGGCGGAATTCATCGCGGAGGATATCCCGGCCCTGCAAAGGCTGCTGATGATTTAGTTGGCCGGACGGACAATCTGGAAATGAACCGATAGACAGGAGGATCATATGGAACATACTGCTCAATTGATTGCAAAGGATCTTTTGAAGATCAAGGCCGTGTTCTTCCGGCCAGAGGAACCCTTTACCTGGGCCAGCGGCATCAAGAGCCCGGTCTACTGCGACAACCGCCTGACCCTCACCGCACCTGCGGTGCGCAGCGACGTGGAAAACGCACTGGCCGATATGATCCGGCGGGAGTATCCGGATTGCCAGGTCCTCATGGGCACCTCCACTGCCGGGATCGCTCATGCCGCCATCACCGCCCACATCCTGGGCCTGCCCATGGGGTATGTCCGCTCGGGCAGCAAGGACCACGGCCGGCAGAACCAGATTGAGGGCAGGTTGGAGCCGGGCCAGAAGGTGGTGGTGGTGGAGGATCTGATCTCTACCGGCGGCAGCGTCATTGAGGTGGTAAACGTACTGCGGGATGCCGGGGCGGAGGTGTTGGGCATTGTCAGCATCTTCACATACGGCATGAAGAAGGGCCTTGAGCGGCTGGCAGCTGCCCAGGTGCGCAACGTCAGCCTGACAAACTTCGACGCCATCGCCCAGGTGGCGGCGCAGGAGGCATATATCAAGCCCGAGGACATTGACCGGCTCCTCGCTTTCCGGGACAACCCGTCGGACGAGAGCTGGATGGGAGGAAACAAATGAGAAGCTTAATTGATATTCTGGAGCTGTCCACCGCCGAAATCAATGAACTGGTGGATACGGCCACCCATATCCTGGAAAACCCTGCCGCCTACGCCCACAAGTGTGATGGGAAAATCCTGGCCACACTGTTCTTTGAGCCCTCCACCCGTACCCGCCTCAGCTTTGAGTCCGCCATGCTGAGCCTGGGCGGCCAGGTGCTTGGATTCTCCGAGGCCAGCAGCTCCTCCGCCTCCAAGGGAGAGAGCGTGGCAGATACCATCCGTACTGTCAGCTGCTACAGCGATATCATCGCCATGCGCCACCCCAAGGAGGGTGCGCCCCTGGTGGCGGCGTCCCACTCCATGGTCCCAGTCATCAACGGTGGTGACGGCGGCCACAACCACCCCACCCAGACACTGACAGACCTGCTGACCATCCACCATGAAAAGGGGCGCTTTGACCATCTGACCGTGGGGTTCTGCGGGGATCTGAAATTTGGCCGCACCGTACACTCCCTCATCAGCGCCATGAGCCGCTATGAGGGGACGCGGATTGTACTGGTCTCCCCGGAGGAGCTGAAGCTGCCCAGCTATGTGAAGAAGGAGGTCCTGGAAAAGAGCGGCATTGAGTATATCCAGACCACCGATCTGGAGGCGGTCATGCCGGAGCTGGACATCCTCTATATGACCCGCGTCCAGCGGGAGCGGTTCTTCAACGAGGAGGATTACCTGCGCCTGAAGGACAGCTATATCCTCACGCCGGAAAAGCTGGCCAATGCAAAGGGGGATCTGAGTATCCTGCACCCCCTGCCCAGAGTCAACGAGATCTCCACTGCGGTGGACAGCGACCCCCGGGCCTGCTACTTCCGTCAGGTGCGCTATGGCCGCTATATCCGTATGGCCCTCATCATGAAGCTGTTGGACATTGAGTAAGGGGGAAGAGAGTATGACCATTGATTCCATCAAGAACGGCATTGTTATCGACCATATCGCCGCCGGGAAAGCCATGGATCTGTACCAGATCTTAGGCCTGGGGGAGCTGGATTGCACGGTAGCCATCCTGAAAAACGTGGTCAGCGCCAAGCTGGGGCGAAAGGATATCATCAAGATCGACCGGAACCTGGATCTGGACTGGGATCTCATCGGCTACGTGGATCCCAATATCACCGTCAATATTATCCGGGAGGGGGAGCAGGTGGAGAAGCGGCTGCTGAAGCTGCCGGAAACTGTCACCAACGTCATCCGCTGCAAGAACCCGCGCTGCATCACCTCTGTGGAGCAGGAGCTTCCCCAGGTGTTCAAGCTCACGGACCGGGAGAAGCGTGTTTACCGCTGCCTCTACTGCGAGACGCAGGCGGGCCGGTAAGGGCCCTCCTGCGGCGGTGAAAATTTTCTGTGTGTCCCTGCATAAAAACCCCTCCAGCCGCGCACAATGTGGCTGGAGGGGTTCCTTCCCTCCACAACAACCGCCCGCCAAGGGCGGCAGGATGATGAAAGGAAGAATATGCATGGACAACAGAGGTAAGCGGCAGGCTTCCTCCATCTTCGGCGGCATGGGCTTCTACATAGCCCTGCTCGTCTGCGTGGTCGCAGCCGGAGTGGTTGGCTATTTCGCCCTGCTGAACAATGAACCGGAGCTTGACAACGAACCTGCCCAGAACGTGGGCCAGACAGATCCCGGCCCCGCCCAAAGTGTGACGGCGCCGGAGGAGACGCCCGCCCGGCCGGTGATCTCCGACGTCCCCGTCGCCGTAGAGCGACCCCCTGTCCAGACGGCGGTGGAACCGGAGCCGAAGCCTGTATCCGGCGATGAGCCCGCTCTCCCCACGGCAGGGGAGGAGCCCTCCATTGCGGAGGAGCCCATGGCAGTGGTCTCCCCACTGGCAGGGGAGACGGTGGCCGTATTCTCTGTGGAACAGCTGACCTATGACGCCACCCTGGGTGACTGGCGCACCCATGACGGCATCGATATCCAGGCCGCCGCAGGTGCGGTGGTGGCGGCTACTGCCGCCGGTACTGTCCTCTCCGTGGAGGAGGATGGGCGGCTGGGTACCACCGTTGTTGTGGATCACCACAACGGCTATGTTACCACCTATGCCAGCCTCCAGACGGAGACTGCCGTCCTGGCTGGGGACACGGTTTCCGCTGGTGCGGTGATTGGTACAGTGGGGAACACCTCGCTGTCTGAGGCTGGGCTGGGGGCACATCTGCACTTCTCTGTCACTAAGGACGGGAATGCGATAGACCCTGTGGAATTCCTTGGATAAATGAACAGCAAGCCGCCCCAGGCCGGATTGGCCGGGGCGGCTTCTGCCTGTGAAAACAGATGCGCAGCATCCTTTGGAAAAGCGGGTGCTGCGCTTGGCATCTCCGTTATCTATGTAGGGCTGGCGCAGATAAAAGCTGTCCCTCCAGCACAGCTGGAGGGACAGTTGGCTTTCAGGATCCATGGGTCTCTTTTGTAATGGAGAACTGCGCCTGGTAGCTGTCAAAGGCACTCTGGAAACCGGCGTTTCCGCTGTTTTTCAGGGCATTGAGGTATTCGTGGGCCTGGTAAGCGTTCTGGGCGGTCTCAATCTGGGCCACCGCGATATTGGAGCAGTGGTCGCTGACACGCTCGCAGTTGGTCAGCAGGTCGGAGAGGACAAAGCCCATCTCAATCGTGCAGTGGCCCTTTTGCAGCCGGGCAATATGGTTGGATTTGATGTCGGCAATCAAGCCGTCGATCACCTGCTCCAGAGGCTCCACCCGGGATGCCAGGCGGAGATCCCCCTCTGCGAAGGCCTGTGTGGTGACACCCAGGATCTCCTTCAGGGCGGCGACCAGTGTGTGCAGCTCCTCTACCGCTTTGCCAGAGAAACGGATGTCCTTCTCGTGGATCTCCTGAGCGGCCCGGAGCAGGTTTACCGCATGGTCGCCGATGCGCTCGAAGTCGCCGATGGTGTGGAGCTGCTTGGAGACATTGCGGCTATCCTCGTCAGAGAGCGCCTTGCTGCTCAGCTGTACCAGGATGGTGCCCAGCTGATCCTCATATAGATCCAGGCGGTCCTCGTTGCGTATGACCTCGTCAGCAGTCTTCTCACTGTACTTGTCCAACAGGGACAGGGAGCTCAGGATGGTATCCTCCGCCAGCCGGGCCATTTCAACCGCCTTGTTGGCACACTCAGCAATCGCTACAGAGGGGGTTGCCAGCAGGCGGGAGTCCATGAAAGCGAACTCCTCCTGCTTCTCCTGGGCGTCCTCCTTCACCACCAGATAGGCCAGGCGCTCCAGCTGCCTGGTGAAGGGCAGCAGCAGGACGGTAGTGGCAACGTTGAAAATGCTGTGGACCATGGCGACGCCAGCAGGGTCAATGGGGATGTCCATAAAGGTGTAATGGAAGAAGAGGTCGCTGCCATAGAAAGCCAGCAGGCATACCGCCGTACCAATGAGGTTAAAGGAGATATGGATCACCGATACCCGGCGGGCGTTGCGGTTGACACCAATACTGGAGAGCAGGGCGGTGACGCAGGTACCAATGTTTTGGCCCATGATGATGGGCAGGGCCATGCCGTAGGTGATGCCGCCGGTGAGGGAGAGGGCCTGCAAAATACCCACCGAGGCGGCGGAGGACTGGATGACGCCGGTGAACACCGCACCCACAAGGACACCCAGGAAGGGGTTGGTGAAAGCGGTGAGGATGGTGGAGAATTCCGGCATATCTGCCAGGGGGCTGACCGCGTTTTTCATCAGGTCCATGCCGGTCATCAGCACGGCAAAGCCCACCATGATGGCACCCGCACTGCGCACCCGGTTTTTCTTGGAGGACATGGTCATGACAACGCCCACCAGGGCCACCACCGGGGAGAACACCTCCGGCTTTAAAAGCTGCATCCAGAGCACATCGCTCTCAATGCCGGATAGGGAGAGGATCCAGGCGGTCAGCGTAGTACCCACATTGGAGCCCATAATGACGCCCACAGTCTGGCCCAGCTCCATGATGCCGGAGTTGACCAAGCCAACCAGCATCACCGTCATAGCGGAGGAGGATTGGATGGCAATGGTGATGCCCGCACCCAGCAAAAGGCTCTTAAAGCGGTTGGAGGTCATCTTTTTCAACAGCTGTTCCAGCCGTCCCCCGGCCAGCTTCTCCAGTCCGGAGGACATGACAGACATTCCGTATAGGAAAAATGCCAAGCCCCCGCACAGGGTAATCAGGGAAAAAATATCCATATAGTTAACTCCTTAACATTGACTGATATCCTAAATGATCCCAAGATAACCTTATTTTATCACTGGTTTGTAAAAAAGAACAGTCTGGTTATGTTAAATCCATGTAAAATATGCAGGATCCCAGCGGATAGGGATCCTGCATACTGCCCGGTGAGGGCCGGTTCCCTCTTTTCTGATGCCAAATACATAGATTTTGCATAAAAACCTTGCAAGTGAGGAAAAAGTATGTTAGATTAAGAAATGTATATCAAATGAGGCGTACCACCCCATCGATAAACAGAAAACAAAAGAAAAAGGAGTCTGTCCCATGAACAAGTCTGAACTGATTAACGCAGTAGCGGAGAAGGCCGCGCTGTCCAAGAAGGATTCCGAGGCTGCCGTTACTGCTGCCCTGGATGCGATCTCTGCCGCCCTGGCTGATGGGGACGAGGTTCGTCTGGTTGGTTTTGGCACCTTTGAGGTGAAGAAGAGAGAAGCCCGCATGGGCCGCAACCCCAAGACCAAGGAGCCCATCCCAATCGCCGCCTCTAAGGTTCCCGTATTTAAGCCCGGTAAGGCGCTCAAGGACGCTGTTGCGCAGTAAAGAAGATCGGCCATCCAGGGGGTGCGGAAAAACCGTACCCCTTGCTTTTATGGCTGGGGCAGATAAATTGGCTAGGAAAGGAGCATCCCATGCGGCTGGACAAATATCTGAAGGTATCCCGGCTCATCAAGCGCAGGACCGTGGCTAACGAGGCGTGCGACAATGAGCGGGTAACGGTCAACGGGAAGGTTGCCCGGGCCTCCTATGAGGTCAAGGTAGGCGATGTGATCGCGATCCGGTTCGGGGAACGGACGCTGACTGTAGAGGTTGCGGCGGTGCAGGAAAATGCCGGGAAGGCGGATGCCGCCGCCCTGTACCGGGAAATCTGACCTCTTGCGGGACAAGAGGCTGGCATAAAGTGGACAGACTTCCCATATACATGGATTGAATCGATGGATATGGGAGGTCTTTTCATGCCTTATGAGGATATGAGTGTTATGCAGCACCGGCTGGAGCTGGATGGCCGGGAGCGGCTGGTGGTCTCTGGGGTGGAGGAGGTGGAGCGCTTTGACGAGGAGGAGATCGTCATGAACACCACTGCGGGTACCCTGGTAGTGGGCGGCACGGATCTGCACATTGGCAAGCTGAACCTGGACGGCGGGGAACTCCATGTGGACGGGTCGATCCACACCCTGCTCTATGAGGACAAGGGGCCATCCGGCGGGCAGGGCGGCCTGCTGCGGCGGCTGTTCGGCTGAGGCTATGGGGAACTACCTGTCAGAGCAGCTGCTGATGTTTTTGCGTTCCATCCTGCTGGGCAGTACGCTGGGGTTGGTTTACGACCTGCTGCGGGCCCTGCGCAGGCTGGGCGGGAAGCTGTGGGGCGGTGTATTGGACGCGCTGTTCTGCCTGCTGGCTGTGTCCTCCCTGTTTTTCTTCGCCATGGCAGGGGATGGGGAGCTGCGCATCTTCGTCGTGGCGGGTGCGCTGGGCGGCGCGGTGCTGTTTTTCTGCCTGTTCAGCCAGTTTTTGCGCCCATTGTGGGATTTTTGGCTGAATATTTTCCTATCCCCGGTGCGGCTGGCCGGGCATCTGGTAAAAAAAAGTGGGCGGAAGGGGAAAAAAACCTTTTCTTTTTGGATAAATTGGCTTACAATAAGGATAACACTTTGGAAAAAGAAACGGTTGCCTGCGCAGCAGGAAGGGGATGAGGAGATGGGGAAGAAGCCTGATACAAGCCCGCCGAAAGATACGGCGGGGCAGAAGAAACGGCCCAACAGCAAGCTGACAGCCCTGATCCTGTTGGCCCTGCTGCTTGGCGTAGGGGTCCAGCTCTATAGCATGTACAGCCAGCTCCAGCGTGCCCAGGAGGAGGAGGCCATCTATGCCGCGCAGCTGGCGGAGCTTCAGGAGAGCAATGAGCGGCTGCGTCAGGATATTGCCAACAGGGATAACCTGGACCTTATCAAGGATATTGCCCGGGACGAGATGGGCATGGTTGGTGAGAGGGATAAGGTGTTCTGTTTTGGAAAAGGGTAACGGGACGGGTGGGCCGCCTGCGGGGAGCAGGCGGTCCGCCCGCCCTGTTTTTATGTGATAGTCCGGCTCCACAATGTTCTCCTGATGCCACACATAGATGCTGTGATGATTTTCGCAAAATGGGGCTTCCATTTCGCTGGGGAGTGTGGTATATTATGGAATGGCCCTATTGGCCTACGGGAACTAACGCACCACCGGAGGATCGATCGGGCCCTTATTATGTCTCAAGATGAGACCCGAAAAAAGGAGAGATCAAACCGTGACCGGAACGAGAGCGGGCTCCCGCCCAGGACGGGAGCTGAAACGGAGCATCAACAGGAGGATATTGCGGAATACAACACTCAATATTTTGGCCTTGGTTGTTGTCTGCTGCGGGTTTATGGCGCTCGCTATGCAGTTTCTGGCAAACAATATCTTGCTCGATAGCTTGAAGCCCATGGCCCGGCAGTCGGCCAAGACAGTGGAGGCCAATATCCACATGCTGGCGGACCGGATGATGGCCATCGCGGGGGATCCCCGTATGCAGACGGCCACCTCTGTAGACATCGAAACGGAGGAAATCCGGCCTGACGATGTGGTGACCCGGAGGAACCGGGAGGAGCTCCTGACAGAGGCTGCGGAGATCTATGAGCTGTATACCATCGCCCTGTACAGCCTGGATGGGCAGCTGCTCCAGGGAAATGGTGCGCCGGAGCAGCTGGACAGCGGCTTTTTCTCGCTTCTTCAGGAGACAGATAATATGACCACCCATACAACTACCATCTTCCAGGGCAAGCTGGGCATCACCATGGGGATGCCTGTGAAGGAGGATGGGGAGACCACCCTATATGTAGTGGGTGTGTACAAATATGATACGCTCAATGATGTCATCAGCAGCATCCATTTGGGTACAAATGGCATGGCCTATATGGTCAGCCGGGAGGGGATTGTCACCGGCCATCCGGATCAGTCCGTGGTCCTTGCGGGGAGCACCCTGAACCAGCTCAGCGACGGTCATGGGGAATCCCTTGGCGTGACCACTGGCGAGACTGGCGCTACAGAATTCCCTGTGGGAGGCGAGACCATGCTGGTGGCCTTTTCCCCCATCCGGGGTACGCAGTGGTCCCTGGTTGTCCAGGTGCCCAAGGCGGACTATAACCACTATATTAATGGTGCAATGATAGTGGCCATACTGGCCACTATGGCAGTGCTGGTCATCTCCCTTCTGCTGGTCTTGCGCCTGGCCCGATCCATCTCCCGCCCGATCCAAAGTGTAACAAATCGGATGGTGTCCCTCTCTGGCGGCGACCTGCATACGGAGGTCATCCCGATCCATTCGGGGGATGAGCTGGAGGTGCTGACACAGACGCTGGATGATACGGTGACAAATATTAACCGGTACATATCGGATATCCAACAGGTGCTGACCAAGGTTGCGGACGGTAATCTCTGTGCAAGATCCCAGGTGGACTATAAGGGGGACTTCACCCTGATCCGCAGCAGCCTGCACACCATTATCCACTCGATGAACGAGACAATTACGGGCTTCCGTGCTGCTGCCTCCCGGCTTGCCGCAATGGCGGAGGAGCTGAGCGGGCAATCCACCCAGCTGCACCATGCTTCGATGGAACAGACCCAATCGGCTGAGGCGCTGGTCCAGGAGGTAACACTGGTAAAGGGGCGGCTGTCCAGCGTGACAGAGAGCAGCGGCCAGACCCGCTCCAAGACAGAGGAGATTGCCCAGCGTATCCAGGAGGCCAACACCCAGATGGCTTCCCTCACCGGCGCGATGGACGATATCAGCGCCAACGCCCAGGAGATTACAAAGATTGCCAAGGCCATTGAGGATATCGCTTTCCAAACGGGGATCCTGGCCATCAACGCCTCTGTGGAGGCAGCCCGGGCCGGGGAGGCGGGGAAAGGGTTTTCCGTTGTGGCCGGGGAGGTCAAGCAGCTGGCGGCAAAGAGTGCCGAGGCTGCCCAGAGCGCCACAAGCGTGGTGAGCAGTACCCGTGCCATTATCCAGACCGGCGTGGAACTGACTGCCGGCACGGCCAGCTCTCTCAAGGCCATTTCTGATGTCTCCAACCAGATCAACGAAATCTCGAACCATCTGGTGGTGGCCGTACAGGGCCAGGAGAGCGCCCTTGCCCTGATGGAGGAGCGGATTGAGGAGATTTCCTCTATTACGGAGCGGAACCTGCAAAACGCTGGTGAGACAGAGCAGGCCAGCGGGCTGCTGTCCAGGGAGGCGGAGGCCCTCCGGTTCCAGGTGGAAAAATTTGTTGTGCAGGAGGGGAGCGACACATGAAACGGATCTTGTGCGGTATTTTAATGGGACTCCTGCTGCTGCCGCTGGCAGCGTGTGGCAGCAAGGCGGAGCTTCAGGACGGCTACTACACGGCCCAGGCGGCCCAGTTCAGCCACGGCTGGAAGGAATACATTACAATCCTGGTAAAGGGTGGGAAGATTATCTCCGTGGAATACAACGCCGAGAACGCCAGCGGTTTTATCAAGAGCTGGGATAACGCCTATATGCAGACGATGCTCCATTCCAACGGCACCTATCCCAATGAGTATACCCGTTACTATGCCAGCCAGCTCCTGGAGGGGCAGGGGGATGGATCCATTGATGCGTTGACGGGGGCCTCCTCTTCGCATAGCTCCTTCCAAAAGCTTTCTGCGGCAGCACTGGAACAGGCCCGTCTGGGGGATTCCCACACCGTGATTGTGGACACCTCCCACTAAGCATAGCCCAGAGGTCCAGGGCAGGTTTGCCAGTTCCTGCGTGGCAGGCGGATCTATGAAAGACAGAACACAGGGAGGGAAGCGCTTGCTTCTCTCCCTGTGTTTCTGCGTCTTTTACTATTAACATCCCAGCTTTTTGCTGCATGCGACTGCCATAGACCCTGCACCGATGTGACATGCCACGCTCAGGGACAGCTTGTCCATCCAGATGTCATAGCCTGGGAAGCGTGCCTCGAGCTCCTGCTTCCATCCCTGGGCCTCCTCCTCAGAGCAGGTGTAGGCGGCGCTGAGGTGGACCTGGTGATTGGCAAAGCGCCCGGTCAGATCCTTCTCCATGGCGTCCAGCATGATTTTCTTGGCGGACTTCCAGCCACGGGCCTTGGCGAAGGCGTCCAGCTTGGCCCCTTGGATTTGCAGTACAGGCTTGATGTGCAGGACGGTGCCGATGGCGGCGCCGGCGGGCGTTACCCGTCCGCCCTTTTTTAGGTATTTCAGGGTGTCCACTGTGATGTAGATGCTGGCCTCCAGACGTTCCCGCATCAGGGTGTCATGGATCTCCTGGGCGGAGCAGCCCGCCTGGGCCAGTTCGATAGCGTCCAGGACGGACTGGCGTTGGGTGATGGAGATGCGCTGGTTGTCCACCACAAAGACCTTCCCGGGGTAGTCGCCAGCCAGCATCATGGCGGTCTCACAGGAGTTGGAGAGGCCGCTGGACATAGGGATGTAGACAATCTGGTCGTAGCTTTGGAGCAGCTCGTCCCACAGGCCTGTCACATCCCCTGGGGCGGGCTGGGAGGTGGAGATATCCGCATCCTCCGCCAGCTTTTGATAGAACGCCTCCTGGGTGAGGGTGATGTCCTCGAAGTAGAGCTCCTCATTGATATAGAACGGCATGGGGAGCACACGGATGCCCAGTTCCTTGGCCGCCGCCTGCGTGATCCCGCTGTTGCTGTCTGTTACAATTGCAATTGTTCCCATTTACTAAATCCTTTCTATGGATGTTTTTTCCGTTTCCCCACCATCTATACCATAGGTAGGGGCGTCTGTCAAGGGGAACCTCGGGGCAGACAGCGAATTCGTCAGTTTTCTGCCCAGGCTTGGGGGATGCCCCGGCCCGCGCTGGCGTGACAAATCCTGCCCAAATTTTGCGTTTGGTATTGACAAAGGGGACATGGGGGGTATAATGGTGAGTAGAAATATGAATACCCATACATAGTGCCCCGCACTGCTGCGGGGGTAATAGGGAATCAAGTGCGAATCTTGAGCGATCCGGTCACTGTAAGCGGCAAGCAAACCACACTCTGCCATTGCGGAAGCGAGAAGGCGTGGTGCGCGGCGACCCGCAAGCCAGGAAACCTGCTGTGTATGGCAGTGGATAGGTATCTTCCGCAGAAAGTGACCTATTGGTATACGGCTGCCATGCGTTGATGGCCGTATGTTTAGGCCTGCTTTCTTTTTCGGAGAGCAGGTTTTTTTGCGGTGATAACAGAACAGGCAAAGGAGAGTATATAATGAAACGAGTAAAATCCCTGCTACTGATCCTGGCCCTCGCCATGGGACTGGCCGCCTGCGGCGGCCAAACCGGCACAAATACCCAGGCGCCGCCCACACAGGATCAGCAATCCGGCGGTACGGAGGGGCCATCCCAGGCGGACGGCTACTATCCCATCACGATTACGAACTACGATTACGCTGGCAACCCGGTGGAATACACCTATGAGAAGGCCCCGGAGCGGGTCGTCTGCGTGTATCAGTGCTGTATTGAGATCATGGCTGCCCTGGGGCTGGAGGATCATGTGTTGGCCTCCTACGGCTTGGATAATGGGGTAAAAGACGAATGGCAGGCCAGCTTTGAGAAGATGCACTACGACGGATCGGTCTTTGCCCCGGACAAGGAGACGGTTACGCTGCTGGCTCCGGACATGATCTTCTCCTGGACCTCCTACTTTGGGGAGAAACAGCTGGGCGATGTGTACAGCTGGAACGAGAAAGGGGTGGCGACCTATATTGCCAGCAACAGCGGCGCGGCGTCTGAACGTACCCTGGAAAACGAGTACAACGACATTCTGAACATCGGTAAAATTTTCCATGTGGAGGACCGGGCCCAGGCGCTGGTAGATGGGATGAAGGCCCAGGTAGCAGAGACCCTGGCCGCAGCCCAGGGCCAGGAGCCGGTCCGGGTGGCCGTGCTGGAGCCGATCAGCGGCAAGATTACCAACTACGGTGCCAACTCCCTGGCTGGGGACATGGTCGTCCAGCTGGGCGGTGAACTGGCAAAGCCAGAGGGGAACGAAATGGGCAAGGAGGACTTGGTCGCCTGCGATCCGGATGTGATCTTCGTCGTCTACATGGCCTACTCCGGCGACGACCCGGAGACAGTGAAGGCACAGCAGCTGGCGCTCATCCAGGACGACCCCGCCCTGGCCAGCCTCTCCGCTGTACAGAACCAGAGGGTCCATCTGATCATGCTGGGGGATATGTACGCCAGCGGGCCCCGTACCAGTGACGGCCTGCGGGTTCTTGCTGCGGGGATGTACCCCGACTTAGCCGGGTAGCCGCCCATGGGAGAGGATACCGTCCGGCGGGGCCTGTTCCAGGGGAAGCCCCTCTATCTTGTCACCATCCTGGTCCTGTTGGCCGCCCTTCCGCTCTCGATCCTGACAGCAGTGACCTTTGGGACAGTAAAGCTCCCCCTGGGGGAGGTGTATCAGGTGATCCGCTGTGAATTAGGCAGCATCTTCCTCCGCTTGCCGGTGCCGGAGGCGTGGGCTCCGGGTACCCCTGTCCATGATGTGGTGTGGCTGATCCGTCTGCCCCGTCTGGTGCTGGCGGCGGCGGTAGGGGCAGGGCTGTCGATCAGCGGCGTGGTAATGCAGGCCATCGTCAAAAACCCGCTGGCAGACCCGTACATCCTGGGGATTTCCTCCGGCGCGTCCCTTGGCGCGACAGTAGCGGTGATGCTGGGGGTGGGGATTGCCTTTGGCCCCAACTATGTGGGAGTGATGGCCTTCATTGGTGCGTTCTGCGTGTCTATGGCCGTCATTGCCCTGGCCAATGTGGGCAGCCGGGCCAACTCTGTCAAGCTGCTGCTGGCTGGTGCTGCACTGTCGGCGGTCTGCGGGGCATTCTCCAACTTTATCATCTACATCGCTCATGATGACCACTCCACCAGCAAGATCGTCAATTGGACGATGGGCAGCCTGGCGGCCGCCAGCTGGGAGAACAATACCGCCATCCTGATGGTTGCCGCTGGAGGGACGCTGTTTTTCCTGACACAGCACCGCACGCTGAACCTGATGCTGCTGGGGGACGAGAGCGCCATCACCTTGGGGACGGATCTGCACCGCTGGCGTGTGATCTATCTCATTGTATCCGCTCTCATGGTGGGGTTTGCTGTGTACAACGCAGGTGTGATCGGATTTGTGGGCCTGGTGGTCCCCCATGGGGCCCGGATCCTCTTCGGGACAGACCACAAGAAGCTGATCCCCATTTCCGCCCTGGCAGGGGCGGTATTCCTGGTGTGGGCTGATGTGCTCTGCCGAACCATTTTGCCTGGGAACGAGATGCCTATCGGTATTTTGACATCGCTCCTGGGCGCACCGGTGTTCATTTATCTGATGGCACGGAAGAAATACGGCTTTGGGGGCGGTGACTGATGAAGATAGAAGCAAGGGCTGTAGAGGCCGTCCTTGGCGGGAACCATATCCTCCGGGGTGTGGAGCTGGAGGCGGGCGCACGGGAGCTGGTGGGGATTATCGGCCCCAATGGCAGCGGGAAATCCACCCTGCTCAAGTGTATCTACCGGGTGCTGAAGCCGGTGGGCGGAGCGGTGTATCTGGACGGCCGCCCCCTGGATGGCTACAGCTACCGGGATTCCGCCCGCCGCCTGGCGGTGGTAGCCCAGCACAATTACTACAATTTCGATTTCTCCGTCCGGGACGTCGTGCTCATGGGCCGGGCCCCCCACAAGAGAGCGCTGGACCGGGACAGTGCCCAGGACTATCAGATCGTGTCCCAGTCCCTGGAGACGGTGGGGATGGCCTCCTTTGCAGACCGCCCCTTCTCCACCCTCTCCGGCGGGGAGCAGCAGCGGGTTATCCTGGCGCGGGCCTTGGCCCAGCAGACCCCGTGCCTCATCCTGGACGAGCCCACCAACCACCTGGATATCAAATACCAGCTCCAGCTGATGGATCTGGTGCGGGGGCTGGACAGGACGGTGATTGCCGCTGTTCACGACCTGAACATCGCCGCCATGTACTGCGATACGATTTACGCCATCAAGGGCGGGCAGCTCGTGGGATGCGGCCCCCCACGCCAGTTGCTGACGCCGGAGTTTATCCGTCAGGTTTATGAGGTGGATGCCCAGGTGACGGCAGATGAGACGGGATGCCTCCATGTCCTGTTCCATCCCATGTGCAGGCATAGAACAGCGCCCCGGTGAAGCGGTTTCACCGGGGCGCTGCTTGTTACTGGGGCTCCAGGGCGCTGTGCAGGCGGTCTGTGATGGCCCCCTGGAATAGGGCGGTGGAGTGACCATGGAGGGTCTCCAGGCCACCGGCAGCCATACGGGGATCCAGCTGGCCGCCCATGTAGAGGTCCATGTCCAGGATGAACTTGACCTCTGGATCCTGGGGGGCGTTGGGGACGTTCTTTTTGACCATGCCAGGCCCGGCATGGATTTTGGCCCGGCAGGTGCTGTCCAGCCCCAGTTCTACATCCACGGAGCATTTCCGCGTGCTGCGCTCATCTACATCCTCCTCGGACAAAACGCCCAGGTATGGGGCGGCAACCAGCTCCCGCCAGGGCTCACCCTCCAGCTCCAGCGCATTACGGGAGAAGATGTTTACATACCGCAGGCCGATCCGCTCAAAGAAAGCGGGCTGGTAGATGCGGATGAACTGGGCCAGCGGCAGATCAAAATGCTTGCCAAAGACCTCCCAGCCCGGGTAGGCCACTGTGCTTAGGGAGATGAAAGTGCTGGTCAGGTTCAGCTTCCAATGGCCGTCAGCAGAGATAAAATTATGGTTGACAACAGGCTTCTGGGGTTCCAGCTTTGCGCCGGGTGTTCCCAGGCCGGTAATCTTAGGGCCTGGCTGATCCTCCCGGACGGCATAACGGGGGTATAGGGAGCGGACAGCCTCCTGGAAGTCTACAGGCTCTTTCGCGCCGATGGACAGGATGGCGGGGAAACGGAACTGGCAGATTACCTCCGCCAGCTGTGCCTTGTGATAGTGGACGCGGGGATGGTCGGAATACAGCATGGGGAGGACCTCCTAAAAAACATTGGCTATATTGTATCGCGGATGGACGGAAAAGTCAAACCCATCATGCATAAGAACGCAAATGAAAACGATGGGAGGGGCAGCGCCCACAGGGCGCATACACCAACAGGGCCGGGGATCTAGGGAGATCCCCGGCCTGCCCGTTGTCAGATAGTGACGGTTTCATACTCCCGGCTGCCAAGGCCCAGATCAGAGGCAGCTTGTATGGTCAGGATCCCGTTGAGGGATTCCATCCGCTGGATAAGGGCTGCCTTGCCGGGGTCGGGGGAGGCATACACTGCGTCGACACAGGCCTGGTCGACTGCAACGGGATCCAGGGAGGCGAAGATACCGATGTCCATCATCTCCGGTTCCGCCGGGGCGGCACAGCAGTCGCAGTCCACACTCAGGCGGTTGGCCACGTTGATATACACGATATTCTCCCGGCCCATGTAGGCCATGACGGACTGGTCCGCATCGGCCATGGATTCCAGGAAGCCGTCGTGGTCAGAGTTCATCAGCGCATCAAAGGATGTCTCGCCGCTGCCGGAGGTATGGAGCCACTGCTTGCCATGGGCGGAGGCCACACCGATGGACATATTTTTCAATGCACCGCCCAAGCCCGCCATGGGATGCCCCTTAAAGTGGGACAGCATCAGCATGGAGTCGTAGTTTTTCAGGTTCTCGCCGACAAAGTTCTCCTTGATACGCTTACCACCGGTGACAGGCAGGGACATCTCCCCATGTTCATCCATCAGGTCACAGGGGGCAATGGCTGTAAAGCCATGCTCCTTCATAGTCTCCCAGTGGGCGGCACTGGTGTTCCGGCGCCCCTCATAGGCGGTATTGCACTCGACAATAGTCCCATTCAGCTCCTGGACCAAGGGGGCGATCAGGGCAGGCTGGAGGAAGTTGAGGCCGCCAGGTTCGCCGGTAGAGATCTTGACAGCCACCTTGCCTTTGAGGGTGACACCCAGGGCGTGGTAGATCCGTTGCAGCGATTCAGCAGTGATTTCCTGGGTAAAATAGACCTTTGCCTTTTCCATATGTGTTCTCCTTTAGCATAAAATTTCTGCGGCGGTTTGGATTAGGTGCTGCTATTATACCGCATAGAGTACACTCCAAGTCAAGCAGAACTTTTTCTCCGCAGCTGCGTCTGGCGTTAGGAGGCGTGCCCGCCGGGAAAATCCCTATTGACAAATATATCGGTTGATGATATATTAAATACATCGGATAACGATATATTAGTGATGGGAGGGGTTTGGGGATGGAGAGAAACCATCTTGGGCGGCTTTTTGCAATTCCATGCGTGTTGCTCAGCGCGATGCATTTGCTGTCAGGCGGCATCCCAGATTCCCTGTGGGCATTTCCCATAGAGGCCGCTGCTGGAGGGGCGGTGGTGCTTCTGGTGATGGATCTCCTGCCAGGGAAGGCCGTACACAGGATCAGGGCTTGGAAGTGCCGTGGATAGGAACCAACCGCTGACAGAGGCGCTGTTTTACATCCTGCTGGCTGCCCGCAAGCCTGTGCATGGCTATGGCATGATCCAAGAGGTTGCGGAGATGACCAATGGGCGGGTAAACCTGGGGCCTGGGACACTGTATGGGGCCATCAACTCACTGCTGGATAAGAGGTGGATTACCCTCTACAGTGCCGAAGCTGGATCCCGGAAAAAGAAGGAATATCTCATCACCAGCGAGGGCAAAGCGGTATTCAGCGCAGAGCTGCGGCGGCTGCAGGAGCTGGTTTCAAACGGCGAGAGGATGGAGGGAGCAGAATGATTCGATTCAAAATAACCCTTGACAAGGATGAGGAACAGGACTGGCTCAATTGGTACTGTCAGCAGGGCTGGGCCATGAGCAGCTTTTTCCTGGGCCTTGTGACGTTTGTCCGCTGCCAGCCAGGGGAATACATCTACCAGATCGACCTGCTGCCTGGCTGCGGCCTGCGGGCAGACGACTATGAAGGGTATGCGGCCTTCATGGAAGAGACGGGGGTGGAGGTACTCCAGCAATGGGGCAGATGGGTCTATCTGCGCAAGCGGACGGAGGAGGGCCCCTTCGATATTTATACGGATATCGACTCCCAGGTTGCCCTGTACCGCCGTATCCAAAGGATGTTTTTATGGGTGCTGATAGTGTGTTCCTCATGTTCTCTCATCAACATCTATGGCGGGATACAGTCGGGCAATTTAGTCATCAGGTCCCTTGTGGCGGTGCAGGTACTGATACTGCTGGCCATTCTGCGGGCTGTCCGGCAGTGCTCTTGGAAGATCCAGGAGCTGGAACAGAATCAGCGATAGAAATAACAGAAAGGAGGGTGGGGAAGGATGCGTTTTGAGAAGGTGTACAGCCAGGGCGTAGTGGATGTGGTGGAAATCCTGGTTGATCGGGAAACCGGCGTCCATTATTTATGGCGCAAGTGTGCGAATTCCGGTGGGATGACGCCGCTGCTGGACCAAAATGGCGCGCCTGTGATCACGAAAAAGTAAGCTGCGCAGCTGTTTTTTCACGCAGGCTGGCAAGGAAAATCTGAAAAAATTCAGTTTGCCTTATAATCAGACATACAAGGGCCGGTACGGCCCTTGTATTTTTATAAGGATTGTGCTATGCTATATCCTTAGAAAATTATATTCTAAGGAGTGTGCTGCTATGGCAGAGAAGAAACAAGCGCCGGAGCTTGCGCAGGAGGTTGGGCCTGCCAAGACAGAGGGGACGCGGAGAGATCCGGAGAGCCTGGAGGGGACGCTGTACTGCTGGGCCCAAGCGCTGATCTCAGCGGTGGTGGGCGTGGTACTGCTGTTTACCTTCGGGTTCCGCCTGATTGGCGTCAGCGGGCCGTCTATGCAGGACACCTTGTATACCGGCGACCGGCTTCTGGTGCTCAATGCCGCCTATTGCAACTTCCAGGCTGGAGACGTGGTGGTCATCAACGACTACAATGCGGAGCTGGACGAGACCTTGGTCAAGCGGATTGTTGCCGTAGGGGGCCAGACCGTGGACATTGACTTCTCCAGCGGCACTGTCTACGTAGACGGCGCCGCATTGGAGGAGAGCTATATCAAGGAGCCTACCCTGACCAGCGAGGGGATCGAATTCCCCCTCACGCTGGAGGAGGACGAGGTATTCGTCATGGGAGACAACCGCAACCATAGTACAGACAGCCGCAGCGACCGGCTGGGCCCGGTAAAGGAGGGGTATCTCCAGGGCAAGGCGGTGCTTCTGCTGGCCCCCGGGAAGACCCCGGATACCAACCGGCATGACTGGGGCCGGATCGGATTGGTCCAGTGACAGGCGGGGAGGCGCTGTGATGGAGGACAAGCAGAGTAATATGCAGATCCAGTGGTATCCCGGCCACATGGCCAAGACCCGCCGGATGATTGTAGAACAGATGAAACACATGGACGCTGTGTGTGAGATTTTGGACGCCCGCATCCCCTTTTCCAGCCGGAATCCGGATGTAGAGGGGCTGACGGCGGAAAAACCACGGCTGATCGTCCTCAACCGGACAGATCTGGCGGATCCGTCCGCAACCCGCCGCTGGGCTGCCCATTTCCGTGGGAGGGGCTTCGCTGTACTGGAGACCAGCGCCAAGTCCGGCCAGGGGACAGCCCGTTTTCCTGCTGCGGTGCGGGAGCTGCTGGCGGACAAGCTGGCGGCCTATGCGGAAAAGGGGCAGGCCGGACGGATGGTCCGGGTAATGATCCTTGGAATCCCCAATGTAGGGAAGTCTACCTTTATCAACCAGGTAGCCCGGCGGAAGACCGCCAAGGCGGAGGATCGTCCGGGAGTTACCCGCAGCAAGCAGTGGGTGTCCGTGGATCCAAGCCTGGAGCTGTTGGACACGCCTGGAATGCTTTGGCCCCGTTTTGAGGATCCGGATGTAGGGGTACGGCTGGCCTGCACCGGCGCGGTGCGTGACGAGATCATCGATTTGGAGGAGCTGGCCTGCCGCCTTATCGCCTACCTGGGCCGGCGATATCCCCAGGCCCTGCTGGAGCGGTACAAGGTGGAGCCGGAGGCTGCTGACACGGGCTACGAGCTGCTGGTAAAGGCCGGGAGGAAGCGCGGTTTTGTTGTCCGGGGCGGCGAAATTGATACGGAGCGTATGGCCCGGATCCTCCTTGACGAGTTCCGGGCTGGCAAGCTTGGACGCTTTACACTGGAACTGCCGGAAGGGGTGGAGCAGCAGGATGGATAAAAAAAGCCTGCCGGGCTGGGGGCTGGAGGAGGAGGCGCGGGCCCAGGGCTTCCACCTGGTCTGCGGATGCGACGAAGCAGGGGCCGGGCCCCTGGCCGGGCCAGTGTATGCCGCCGCTGTGATCCTGCCTCCAGGGCTGGAGCTGGCGGGGCTGAACGACTCCAAGCAGGTGACAGCCAAGCGGCGTACTGGGCTCTTTGAGCAGATCCAGGAGCAGGCGGTGGCTTGGGCGGTGGCGTCTATACCGCCAGAGGTGATTGATGAAATCGATATCCTCAATGCCCGCATCAAGGCTATGCAGGATGCCATTGACCGGCTGGACCCCGCGCCGGACTACGCACTTGTTGACGGCAGCAGGGATCATGGCAGCCGGTATGCGATCACCCTGCCCCATGGGACAGCTGTACGTGGTGACGGGCGCAGTGTGAGTATCGCCGCTGCCTCTATTTTGGCCAAGGTCAGCAGGGATCTGTATATGGAGGAGATGTCCAAGCAGTACCCGGCCTACGGTTTTGACCGGCATAGGGGCTACGGGACAAAGCTCCACTACGCCATGCTGGATCAGCATGGGCCCAGCCCTATCCACCGAAAGAGCTTCCTGAGAAAGTGGGAGGCAGGCCGCAGTGGATGAGAGGCGGGCGTTGGGGGAGCGGGGCGAGGCCGCCGTGGCGGCGGCGCTGGAGCGGCGGGGATACCATATACTGGAACGGCAGTACCGCTGCCGGTGGGGGGAGATCGACCTGATCGCCCGTTCGCCGGAGGGGGAGGTCTGCTTTGTAGAGGTGAAGGCCCGCTCCGGCGCGTCCTTCGCCCAGGCCCGGGAGGCGGTCACTGCCGCCAAGCAGCGCCGTCTGCGGGCCGCTGCGGGCTGCTACCTGGCGGAGCAGGTGTTGGACGATGAACCCTGCCGTTTCGATGTGGCGGAGGTCTACGGCCAGCGGATCAACTATATCATCAGCGCGTTCTGAGCGGGACGCGATGGGAGGATACAATCATTATGGAATATTTAAGCACAAGAGACAAAACCCTGCGCCTAAGCGCGGCGGAGGCCATCAAGATGGGCCTGAGCCGGGATGGCGGGCTGTTTACGCCCGTAAGCTTTCCGGTCCTCAGCGCCCTGGAGGTGGAGACCCTGTGCGGCATGGACTACCAGCGCCGGGCGGCCTATATCATGGGCAAGTACCTGGAGCAGTTCCGGCCGGAGGATCTGGCCCTTTTCGCGCAGCGGGCCTACGGCCCGGACAAGTTCGACTGCCCGGCGGTGGCCCCTCTGCGGAAGCTGGATGGGAAGACCTGGTGCCTGGAGCTGTGGCATGGCCCCACCAGCGCATTTAAGGACATGGCCTTGCAGATGCTGCCCCAGCTGCTCTCCACCAGCCTGAAGATGACAGGGGAGAAGAAGACCGCCTGCATCCTGGTGGCTACCTCCGGCGATACCGGGAAGGCGGCGATGGAGGGCTTTGCGGATGTGGAGCAGACGAAGATCCTGGTGTTCTACCCGGAGCATGGCGTCAGCGAGATCCAGAAGCTGCAAATGGTCACCCAGGAGGGGAGCAACGTGGGCGTGTGCGCTGTGCGCGGCAACTTTGACGACGCACAGAACGGCGTCAAGCGCATTTTCTCCGACCCAACCATCCGGGAAGAGCTGGCGGGACGGGGGTACTTCCTTTCTTCTGCTAACTCCATCAATTGGGGTCGCATCCTGCCCCAGGTGGCCTACTACATCTCCGCTTACTGCGACCTTATCAATGCAGGTGAGGTTAAGCTGGGGCAGAAGGTGAATTTCTGCGTCCCCACGGGGAATTTTGGCAACATCCTGGCCTGCTACTATGCCAGAAAAATGGGCCTGCCAATCGGGAAGCTGGTGTGCGCCTCCAACCGCAACGATGTACTCACGGAGTTTATCCGTACAGGCATCTATGACCGCAACCGCCCCTTCCACACCACCATGTCCCCCTCCATGGATATCCTGATCTCCAGCAATCTGGAGCGCCTGCTGTTTGATCTGAGCGGCGGGGACGACGCGCTGGTGCGCGGCTATATGGAGGAGCTGGCCAGGAGCGGGCGGTACGAGATCGCGCCGGAGCTGAAGGAGCGCCTCCAGGGGCTGTTCTACGGCGGCTTCTGCAATGAGGAGGATACGGCGTCCTCTATCCAGATGCTCTACCAGTACGGCTATCTCATCGACCCCCATACCGCTGTGGCGGCAAAGGTGCTCACCGATTACCGGAAGGGGAGCGGCGACATGACGCCCGCCATCTTTGTCTCCACCGCCAGCCCGTATAAGTTCTGCGACAGCGTCCTGGAGGCCATTGGGGAGACGCCTGTGGCGGACAGCGTGGAACGGATTGCCCAGATGCAGGAGCGCACCGGCACCACGGCGCCAACCCGCTTGGCAGCCCTGAAGGGGAAGCAGCCCCGGTTTGACAGTGTAACAGAGCGGGAGCAGATGGAGGAGGCGGTTTTGTCCTTCCTCCAATAGGGAAGGAGGCTTCAAGAATGGCCCTCTATGCGATTGGGGACCTGCATCTGGCAATGAGCGTCAACAAGCCGATGGACGTGTTTGGGCCAGGCTGGTCCAATCATGCCCAGCGGCTGGAGGAGGCGTTTTCCCATCTGGGGGAGGGGGATATGACGGTCCTGTGCGGCGACCTCTCCTGGGGCATCGACTTTTCCGAGAGCCTGGCGGACTTCCAATTCATCGACCGCCTGCCGGGCAAAAAGATTATTGTCAAGGGCAACCACGACTACTGGTGGAATACAGCAGCGAAGATGCGGCGCTTTTTCCAGGAAAACGGCCTGACAAGTTTGGAGATCCTCCACAACAATGCCTGCTTTTATGGGGACTGGGCTCTGTGCGGCACCCGGGGGTGGTTTTATGAGGAGGAGGCCTCCGGCCACAACGAGAAGGTCCTCAACCGGGAGGTGGGCCGCCTGGAGGCATCGCTGCGGGCGGCAGAGGGCCGCCCGATCCTGGCGTTCCTCCATTACCCGCCCCTCTATACCGGCTACCGCTGCCCAGAGATCATTGGCAAGCTGGAGGAGTACCATGTCCAGCGCTGCTTTTACGGCCATCTCCATGGCCCTACCCATAAGCGGGCCGTCGAGGGGAGGGTCGGGGGTGTGGCCTACAGCCTGGTAGCGGCGGACTATCTGGGGTTTACCCCGAAAAAAATCTTGGAATAAAGAAAAAAATACTGGAAATTTTCTATTTACTATGCTACAATATGATGCTGGCTGACTGTGAAAGGCCGACAGTGAACGGAGGAAATGTAAAATGAGTATCAAAAGCTGTGAAAAATTAGAAAAAAGCATGGTTGTGCTGACCGTGGAGGTGAGCGCCGCCGATTTCGAGGCCGCCGTTGAGAAGGCCTACAAAAAGCAGCGCGGCAGCATCAGGATGCCTGGCTTCCGTCCTGGGAAGGCCCCCCGCAAGATGATCGAGAGCCGCTATGGCGTGGGGATCTTCTATGAGGAGGCTGTGAATATTGCTTTGCCCGGCGCATATGCGGACGCTGTGAAGGAGCAGGAGCTGGATGTGGTAGGCTATCCCGAGGTGGAGCTGCTGGAGGTCGGGAAGGATGGTTTTTCCTTCAAGGCGACTGTGGCCGTGTACCCCGAGGTGAAGCTGGGCCAGTACAAGGGCCTGGAGGCCCCCAAGGCAGAGGTAAAGGTTGCCGCTGCCGATGTCAACGCCCGCCTGAAGGAGATGGCGGATCGCAATAGCCGCATGGTCAGCGTAGAGCGCAAGGTGAAGAAGGGCGATGTGGCAAACATCGACTTTGAGGGCTTTTTGGACGGCGTACCCTTTGACGGCGGCAAGAGCGACAATTTTGACCTGGAAATTGGGTCCGGCAGCTTTGTCCCCGGCTTTGAGGATCAGGTCACTGGTATGGACGTGGGCGAGGAGAAGGATATTGACATCACCTTCCCCGAGGATTATCACGCCGACCTGGCCGGCAAGAGCGTGGTGTTTCACGTGAAGGTCAACGCCGTCAAGGTCAAGGAGCTCCCTGCCCTGGACGACGAGTTTGCCAAGGATGTGTCGGAGTTTGACACCCTGGCTGAGCTGAAGAAGGATGTAAAGGCCAAGCTCGTCGAGGAGCGGGAGGATGCCGCCCGCCGTGCCTTTGAGGACGTGCTGATGGGCAAGGTGGCCGACGGGATTGAGGCAGATATCCCTGACGCAATGATTGAGGACCAGGCTCACCGGTTTGTGGAGAATCTGAAGCGGCAGGTCCTGTCCCAGGGGATGCCCTTTGACCAGTACATGAAGATGACCAATATGGATGAGGAGTCCCTGCTCCAGGAGGCGCGCACACCTGCTGTGGGCCAGGTGCGTATGGATCTGGCGGTTGCCGCTATCATCAAGGAGGAAAACCTGGAGGTGACTGACGAGGAGGTAGAGGCGGAGTTCACCGAGATGGCAGGGAAGTATGGCATGGATGCGGAGACGCTGAAGAAGTACACCCCTGCTGAGGCCATCCGTGAGCAGCTTCTGCGCAATAAGGCTGTGGCTGTTGTGGCGGACAGCGCTGTTGCCGTCAAGCCGGAGGCCAAGGAGGACGACGGCGAGGAGAAGCCCAAGAAGAAGCGTTCCAAGAAGTCCAGCGATGAGACTGCGGTGGAAGAGACCAGCGAGGAGGGCGCCGAATAACGGGGCTTTAGTACTAAATTTTACCGAATGTGGTTATCCTAGTGTGGCGCCGTGGGGCCCAAGGGCGGCGGCGCGTGGAGGGGTCCTTATTCTGTCAGGAGGTAGTCTACCATGAGTTTAGTTCCATATGTAGTTGAGCAGACCAACCGGGGGGAGCGCTCCTATGATATTTTTTCCCGCCTGCTCAATGACCGCATTGTCTTCCTGGGTGAAGAGGTGAACGCCACCACGGCCAGCCTTGTCGTGGCGCAGCTGCTCTACCTGGAGGCCCAGGACCCGGATAAAGATATCCAGATGTATATCAACAGCCCCGGCGGCTCCATTACTGACGGCATGGCCATCTATGACACCATGCAGTATATTAAATGCGATGTGTCCACCATCTGCGTGGGCATGTGTGCCAGCATGGCAGCCTTCCTGCTCAATGCCGGCGCGAAGGGGAAGCGTTTAGCCCTGCCGAACTCGGAGATTATGATCCACCAGCCCTCCGCCGGCACCCAAGGGCAGGTGACAGACATGGCAATCCATCTCAAACGGTTCGAGATCATCAAGAAGCGCATGAACCGGATCATGGCGGAGAACACAGGGAAGACGGTTGAGGAGATCACTGCGGCCTGTGAGCGTGACAACTTCATGCAGGCTGAGGAGGCCAGGGAGTACGGCCTGATTGACAAGGTCATCTATTCCAGATAAAGGGGAAGGGGATTTTGCCCATGAGTGACGAGTCAAAAAAGTCCCTGCGCTGCTCCTTCTGCGGCAAGCGGGAGGAGGAAGTGCGGCGGATGATCCAGGGGCCAGGCGCACGGATCTGCGACCAATGCGTGAACCTGTGCATGAGCGTGCTGGAGGAGGAGCTGGGCGGGCAGAACGGCTTTATACCCGCAGACCTGCCAGATAAGCTGCCCGTTCCCCGGGAGATCCGGGAGATCCTGGATCAGTATGTCATTGGCCAGGAAAATGCAAAGGTGGCCCTGTCCGTGGCAGTCTACAACCACTATAAACGGATCCAGTACGGCGGCGGCGAGGACGTGGAGCTGCAAAAGAGCAATATCCTCATGATCGGGCCCACTGGCAGCGGCAAGACCCACTTTGCCCAAACCCTGGCCCGCACTCTGCGGGTACCCTTTGCCATTGCTGATGCAACCACTCTCACAGAGGCGGGCTATGTGGGCGATGATGTGGAGAATATTCTCCTGCGCCTGCTCCAGGCTGCGGACTATGATGTGGATCTGGCCGAGCATGGGATCGTCTATGTGGATGAGATTGACAAGATTGCCCGCAAGAGCGAAAATACCTCGATTACCCGGGATGTATCCGGTGAAGGCGTACAGCAGGCACTTTTGAAGATCCTGGAGGGGACTGTGGCCAATGTCCCGCCCCAGGGAGGCCGCAAGCATCCCCACCAGGAGTTCATCCAGATCAATACGAAGAACATCCTGTTTATCTGCGGCGGCGCGTTTGATGGCTTGGATAAGATCATTGAACGGCGCACTGATAAGCGGAGTATGGGCTTTGATTCCCCGCTCCAGAGCAAGAAGGACCGGGATGTGGGCGTACTCTTGAAGGAGGTCCAGGCCCATGACCTGCTGAAATTCGGCATTATACCGGAGCTGGTGGGCCGCCTGCCCATCATTGCCCCGCTGGACTCCCTGAGCAGGGAGGATTTGGTGCGTATCCTCACAGAGCCGAAGAACGCCTTGGTCAAACAGTACAGGAAGCTGCTGGAGTATGACAAGGTAGAGCTGGCTTTTGATGAGGGGGCTTTGGAAGCTGTGGCGGACAAGGCGATTGAGCGCAACATTGGTGCGCGTGGTCTGCGTACGGTGATGGAGAGCATCCTGACGGATGTGATGTACGACATCCCCTCCGACCCTACGGTGGAGAAGGTGCTCATTACCCCTGCCTGCGTGCGGGGGGAGTGCGGCCCAACCTTGGTCCGCAACAGCGACAGGGAGGCATGGCACAGCGTACCGAATACTGCGTCGTAGCCCTTTAGGGACGCTGGGAGGCAGAGTGCCTGCATGTCCCTGTTGTGTGTGGATGATTGGAGAACAAGATGAGAGGGGGGCGGGGGACTGCCCCCCTTTTTGATGACAGATTCCTGGCCTTGCCGGGGAAAGGAGACCCTAGCAAATGGAAATAACAGAAAACACAACAATGAATATGCCGGTGCTGGCCCTGCGGGGGCTAACCATCTTCCCAGGCTGTATCCTTAGCTTTGATGTGGAGCGGGAGATCTCCATCCGGGCGCTGGAGCGGGCCATGGAGCGGGATCAGTACATTTTCCTGGTAGCCCAGCGGGAGCTCGGGACCATGCAGCCGGGGGAGAAGGATCTGTACAGCGTGGGTACCGTGTCGCTGATCCGGCAGATCCTACGAATCGGCGATACCACCGTGCGTGTGATGATGGAGGGCCGGGGCCGGGCAAAGCTGCGGCGGCTGTGGCAGACGGAGCCCTATCTCCAGGGCAATGTGGAGCCCATTAAGGATATGAAAGCCCGCATCTCCGACTTCCATCTGGAGGCCCTTCTGCGCCAGACCTATGCTAACTTTGCCGAGTACGCCTCCGTAGCGCCGCGGCTTGGGGACGAGATCTCGGTTGCCGTCATGGACGACCGGGATCCTGGCCATCTGGCAGACTTCATTGCTCAAAACATCATGCTGCGCCATCAGGACAGGCAGGCGGTCCTGGAGGAGCTGCGGCCTATGCCTCGCCTGCGGAAGGTCAATGAACTGCTGGCCCGGGAGGCAGAGGTCCTCAACTGTGAGCAGGAGCTGGAGGGCAAGATCCGCCGGGAGATGGGGGAGGTCCAGCGGGACCACATCATCCGGGAGCAGATCCGGCTCCTACAGCGGGAGCTGGGGGAGGACGAGGACAGTGAGCTGACGGAGTACCGCGCTAAAATTTTAGAGCGGCAGCTGACAGAAGAGGTTGAGCAGAAGCTGCTTAAGGAGGTAGACCGGCTGGCGAAGCAGCCCTTCTCCAGTGCGGAGGCCTCCGTGATCCGCAACTATTTGGATGTATGTCTGGAGATGCCCTGGGGGGTGGAGACGAAGGAACGGGCAAGCGTGTCCGCCGCCCGGAAGATCCTCGATCGGGATCACTTCGGCCTGGAAAAGGTAAAGGAGCGGATCCTGGAGTTTATCGCTGTGCGGCAGCTGAACCCAGAGGCCAAGGGGCAGATCATCTGCCTGGTGGGCCCTCCCGGTGTGGGGAAGACCTCCATTGCTATCTCTGTGGCAGCAGCCTTAAACCGTAAGCTGGCCCGGCTCAGCCTGGGCGGTGTCCGGGATGAGGCGGATATCCGTGGCCACCGGAAGACCTACATAGGGGCCATGCCGGGGCGAATTATCAATGCCGTCAGCCAAAGCAGCAGTATGAATCCATTGTTGTTGCTTGATGAGATTGATAAGATGGGAAATGACTTCCGGGGGGATCCCGCCTCCGCCATGTTAGAGGTGCTGGACAGCGAGCAGAACTATGCTTTCCGGGATCACTTCCTGGAGATCCCTGTAGATCTGAGTAAGGTGCTGTTTATCACCACCGCGAATACGACATCTACAATCCCCCGGCCCCTGTTGGACCGGATGGAGGTTATTGAGCTGACCAGCTATACGGACGAGGAAAAGCTGCAAATTGCGCGGCGTTATCTGCTGCCCAAGCAGCTTAAGGAGCATGGCTTATCCAAAAGCGCCCTGCGTTTAAGTGATGAGGCCATCCGTGAGGTTATCACCGGCTATACCCGGGAGTCCGGTGTCCGTTCTCTGGAGCGGACGATGGGAAAGCTGTGCCGTAAGGCAGCAATGTATTTGGCAACAACAGCTGTAAAGCGAATTACCATTACGCCACAAAACCTGGAGGAATACCTGGGCGTCCGCCGCTATCTGCCGCCTGTGTTGGATAAGGATCCAGTGGGAGTGGTCAATGGCCTGGCTTGGACTGAGGTTGGTGGTGAGCTGCTGGAGGTAGAGGTCAATGTGATGGAAGGGACTGGCAAGCTGGAGCTCACAGGCAACCTGGGGGATGTGATGAAGGAGTCCGCCCAGGCCGCTGTCAGCTGTATCCGCAGCCGGGCAGCACAGCTAGGAATAGACCCGGAGTTTTACAAAAACCGGGATATCCATATCCATTTCCCCGAGGGGGCCACACCAAAGGATGGCCCTTCGGCTGGAATTGCCATTACCACCGCTGTCGTGTCGGCTTTAACGGGAGTAAAAGTTCACAGCGACGTTGCTATGACAGGGGAGGTAACGCTTCGGGGCCGGGTGATGGCGATTGGTGGGTTGAAGGAAAAGACGATGGCTGCCAAGCGCAATGGGATCCGCACCGTGATTATTCCCAAGGAAAACCAGCGGGATCTCATGGAAATTGACCCAGTAGTGCGGGATACCCTACGTTTTGTCGCAGTGGACAGTATTGATGCGGTCCTGTCGGAGGCCCTGTGCCGTCCGGAGTCCGCAGAGGGAACCCGGGAGGAGAAGCAGGAAAATTTTATCGCCGCATTTGTCCCAGTGGAAAAGGCTGTAAAGGATTCTTCCTTGCGCCAGTAATGGGCAGGAGGATGACCGGCAAAGGAGGGTATGATGGACGTTAATTTCAACAAGGTGGAGTTCATACGCTCCGCCGCCTCACCAAAGGATTTCCTGCGGGATGGGCTGCCTCAATTGACTTTTGCCGGCCGCTCCAATGTTGGTAAGAGCTCTGTCATTAACCGGTTGGTCAACCGGAAGAATTTTGCACGTGTTGGCGCATCACCGGGCAAGACCAGCCAAGTCAATTATTTCTGCTTGGATGGCGCAGCCTATCTGGTGGATCTGCCAGGCTATGGCTATGCCAAGGTGTCCAAGGCAGAACGGGAGCGGTGGGGGAGGCTGATGGAGAGCTATTTTGCCTCAGGTTTGGTCTCCGCAGGTGTAATGATTGTGGATGCCCGCCACAAACCGACTGCAGATGATGTGACGATGGCCAATTGGTTTTATGATGCAGGATGCCCGTTTATCGTCGTTGCCAACAAGCTGGACAAGCTGAAGAAGTCAGAGACTGAGCCCAACTTAGCGTGTATCCGCCAAGTGCTAGCACTCCGGGAGTGTGACCAGCTGGTGCCGTTTTCCGCAGAAAAGGGGACGGGCCGGGAGGCGTTGATGGCGCTTTTACAGGGGACACTGGGATAAGTTCCCCATTACAAATAACATGCTGTAGATCAAGAAATGCCGTCTGGGCGTATCCTCAGACGGCATTTCTGTTTATGTATTAAGGGGCAGGCTCCATGCTGCTGGAGATGTTAGTGGGGATACCAATGTCCCATTCCACCTGACCGGCACCGCAGCTGGACAGCAGAAGCATCAGCCCGGCCAGCGCAAGGGCGGCAAGGATCTTCAATTTCATGGTCAATTTCCTCCATTTGATCTGCTTCTGCGCCTATAGACGCAGGGCAGCAAAAAAAGTTCCATGCTGTGGGGAAGGGATGTCCAGGATTCTTTTTCCGGGCAACAGACTAGCGCCACACCACATTGGCCGGATTCCTCGGCGCGGTGCGGCAAAAACGCAGATCTGTACGGCCAATAATGAGGCAGCTGTCCAGCTTCCGCTTCTCTGTAACACCAAAATAGGCCTGCAGCTCCGGGTCACTGCTGATCGCGTGGGCAGCAAAGCCGCAGTAGAGCGCCCCCAGCCCCAAGGCGTGGGCCATCAGCTCCATATTGGCCAGGGCTAGGCCGCCATCTATGGGGGGCTCAGAGGTGACGAGGATCATCTGATTCCCGCCATAAAAGAGGGTATCCGGCTGATCCGGGTGGGCAAGGTAGCTCTCATACCGGCGCAGCAGGAGTTTGCGGCCATTTTCCCGGGAAAACCGTGCAAACGCCTCCCAAATTTTTGGCCGCATGGCCTCAAACTCTGCGTCCAGCACAGTGAAGCCGACCGTCTGGCTATTGGAGCTGGTGGGGGCGCAGCGCCCCGCCTCCAGCAGCAGCTCCAGCTCCGCCCGGGTAGCCTTCTGGCCAGTAAAACAGCGGATACTGCGGCGGAAACGCATGGCATTGAGCAGGACATGGGGCTCCAAGTCAAAAGCGGCGCTGTTGTAGGGGATAGGGGTCTCCAGCTCCGGCATGGAGGGGGCCCCGGTAGGGCATAGTGCCACGCACTGGCCGCAGGCAAAGCACCAGATCCCGTTGCAGCGGTATGCGCCGTTCCCATCAGGGATAATGGCGTGGACCGCGCAGTTGTCCGCGCACAGCCCGCAGCCTGTGCAGCGGGCAGGGTCAATATGTACCATAGGGACACTCCTTATCACAACATACAGGCAACAGATGGCCTGTCTTTTTCTCTGGGTTATTGTACCAGTTGAGGGAACATTTGTCAATCTATGGCAAGCAGGCATGGAAAACAGCAGGTAAGTGGCCTTTCTCCAAAAAATTTACAATAACTACTTTTCAAATTGCCAAAAATATATTAGAATAGAGAGCAGTGTAACGCAAAGAAAAAATTAAGCGGAGGAGAAGCTGATGGAGGAACCCAAATACAAGCGAATCCTGCTGAAGATCAGCGGGGAAGCCCTGGCGGGGGAGAAGCACACCGGCCTGGACTTCGGGGTGATTGAGCAGGTATGTGATGTAATCCGTGAGGCGGTGGGCATGGGCGTCCAGGTGGGCATCGTCGTAGGCGGCGGGAACTTCTGGCGCGGCGTCAAGGACGGCGGCGGCAGGATGGAGCGCACCCGGGCCGACCATATGGGCATGATGGCAACGGTGATGAACTGCTTGGCTATGGCAGATGTACTGGAGCAGAAGGGAGTGCCTGTCCGGGTGCAGACCGCTGTGGATATGCGGGCTATGGCGGAGCCCTACATCAGGGGCCGTGCGATCCACCACCTGGAGCAGGGGAGGGTCGTTATCTTTGGCTGCGGCACTGGCAACCCCTTTTTCTCCACGGACACTGCCGCTGTCCTGCGGGCCGCTGAGATCGGGGCGGATGTGATCCTGCTGGCGAAGAACGTGGATGGTGTCTACAGCGCTGACCCCAACAAGGATCCCAGTGCGGTGAAGTATGACGCGATTACCTATGATGACGTATTGGCCCAGCGTCTGGCAGTTATGGACTCTACCGCTACCAGCCTCTCTATGGATAACCATATCCCCCTGCTGCTCTTTGGGTTGAAGGATCCCTATAATATTATTCGTGCGCTGAAAGGCGAGAAGATTGGTACAATTGTGAAGGAGGATACAACGAAATGAAAAGCGAGTACAAGGTTTACGAGGAGAGGATGCGCAAATCCATCAGCTCCGTAGCGGCAGACTTCGCCGCTGTCCGGGCAGGCCGTGCCAATGCGGCTGTGTTGGACCGGATTATGGTTGACTACTACGGCACACCCACCCCGATCCACCAGATCGCCTCCATCGGCTCTCCCGATCCCCGCACATTGACCATCCAGCCTTGGGATGCCACTGCGGTAAAGCTGATCTGCAAGGCAATCCAGGAGAGTGATCTGGGTATCAATCCCCAGAATGACGGCAAGGTCATCCGTTTGGCGTTTCCGCAGCTGACGGAGGAGCGCCGGAAGGATCTTGTGAAGCAGATTGCAAAGTATGCTGAGGGCGGCAAAATTGCCATCCGCAACATCCGCCGGGATGCTGTGGAGGCTTTCAAGGTGCAGAAGAAGAACGGCGAAATTACCGAGGATGATATGAAGATTGCGGAGAAGGATATCCAGAAGATGACCGACGACATGTGCAAGGAGATCGACGAGCTGCTGGAGAAGAAGGAGAAGGAGCTGCTGGCGGTCTGATCCGCTGAGCTCCAGGGTGCTTGAATGAAGCTGGCTTTTTGGAAAAAAAGCGATCATACGGCGGGGCAGGTGGATTTTGGCCGTCTGCCCCGCCACATCGCTATTATATTGGACGGCAATGGCCGCTGGGCCCGGAAGCGGGGCTTGCCCCGCACTGCCGGCCATAAGGTGGGGGCGGAGACCTTCCGTACCATTGCTACCTATTGCCGGGATATCGGGATTGACTATCTGACGGTCTATGCTTTTTCCACAGAGAACTGGAAGCGGCCCCAGGACGAGATAGATACGATCATGGCCCTGCTCAAGCGGTACCTGCTGGAAGCGATTGACACCATGGAGCGGGATAACGTGCGTTTGAACTTCATGGGAGACTTGTCGGTGTTCAACGGGGAGCTGCAAAAGCTGGCAGCACAGTGCAATGAAATTTCAGCGCGCCTGACGGGCTGCCAGTGCAACATCTGCATCAACTATGGGGGACGTGCGGAGATTCTCCATGCTGCCCGTAGGTTTGCAGAGGACTGTACCGCAGGTGCTGCAAAGCCAGAGGACTTAACAGAAGAACGCTTTGACAGCTACCTCTATTCCACTGGGATCCCCAGCCCGGAGCTGTTGATCCGGCCTGGCGGGGAGCAGCGGCTGAGCAATTTTTTGCTGTGGCAGTGCGCTTATACGGAGTTTTACTCCACGGATGTACTATGGCCCGACTTTTCCAAGGAGGATCTCCACCGGGCTATTGCCGCCTATCAGGGCCGGGACCGGAGGTTTGGCGGTGTGCGGTGATGTCCAACGGGGGAAGATAAACAAGAAGAATCCGGTTGGGAGGGCTTTCCAATGAAATCGAGGTTACTGGTATCCGCTGTTGGCGTGCCGCTGATATTTTGGGTGGTGCTGTGGGCGCCGATGTGGGTGTTTGCGGTGTTCCTGGCTGCGCTGTCTGCTATTGGGGCATGGGAGCTGATGAAGTGCGTGGGAGCAGGCCGGCACAGGCTCCTCAATGGGGCTGCTGTGCTGTGTGCTGCTTTTTCGGTAGGATTTGTATACGCAAACGCTTATATCTATGGGGAACTGGTGGTACTCTATGCAATGCTGGTCTTTGCCTATGCGGTATTCCGGGGCGGGGAAGTGAAGTTCCAGCAGGTCATGGCGGCGCTGTTCGCCATGTTCATTATCCCCTATTCCTTTGCCTCTTTCCTGCGTCTGTACACCTTGGTTGTCCACCGGGCATTCCTGCTGCTGCCTCTGCTGTTTTCCTTTGGCAGTGATACTGGTGCTTTTTTTGCTGGCAGGGCTTTTGGACGCCATAAGCTTGCCCCCAGGGTCAGCCCCCACAAGACGGTGGAGGGAGCCCTTGGCGGATTGGCAGGGAATGCTGTTTTGGGGATGATTTTTGCCCTGGTGATGAATACTGTCTTAGATTACAGCATCAGCTATATGGGGATTGCTCTGGCGGGCCTGGTGTGCAGCGTGGTAGCCCAACTGGGGGATCTCAGTTTTTCCCTCATTAAGCGGGAGTTCGGCATCAAGGACTATGGGCACATTTTCCTGGAGCACGGCGGCGTGCTGGACCGGTTTGATAGTGTGATCTTTGTCGCGCCGGTGCTGGGGATCGTCATGCCGCTGGTAGGGCTGGGATAACGGCGGTGGATGGCCGTCTTTGTCTTCTGCAAAAGAGACGGATCAAAGAAAACGCAAGACTGCGCGTTGCGTTAGGTTGGTGAATAGGTTGGAAGTGAAGGAAATCGTGCCCCACAGCTGGGAAGCGGAGGCGCTGCTTGCACTCTCCGCAGCATGGGAAGCGGAGGGCAGCTGCTATGGATACCGGAGGAACAGCCCGTCAGATCTGGAAGGGCGGCGCATGTTTGCGGCACTGGAAAAAGGGGAGGTAGCCGGCTATCTCTTGGGGAGGGTAGAGTGCTCCCAGCAGATGCACTCCCTCATGCCAGAGGGAACGCCCTGCTTTGAGCTGGAGGAGCTGTATGTGAAGCCGGACTGCAGGTCTGTTGGGGTCGGTGCCATGCTGTTCCGCTATGCGGAGGAGCGTGTGGAAGCGGACTATATTCTTTTGAGCGCGGTTTCCAAGAATTATCGGGCGCTGCTCCATTTCTATATAGATGAGATAGGGATGGAGCTGTGGAGCGCACGGCTGTTCAAGCCTTTAAGGGCAAAGAAAGAGATAGGGGAAGGGATATGACGAAGACAATTTCACTGCTGGGGTCTACCGGTTCCATTGGCCGGCAGACCCTGGATGTATGCCGGGAGCTTGGTGTGGCGGTGGGGGCCTTGACAGCGCGGGGCAATATTGACCGGCTAGAGCAGCAGGCCCGGGAGTTCCATCCCCGCCTTGTGGCAGTGTATGAGCTGGAACCTGCACTGGAGCTAAAGCGGCGGCTGTCGGATTTGGAGATTGAGGTGGCTTATGGTTTGGACGGCCTGCGCCGGGCGGCTGCGCTGCCAGAGAGCGATACAGTTGTCACCGCTGTGGTGGGTATGGCAGGACTCTGGCCTACCATGGCAGCCATTGAGGCGGGCAAGCGGATTGCCTTGGCAAACAAGGAGACGCTGGTCTGCGCCGGGGATCTGGTGATGGAAGCCGCCCGGAAGTACGGCGCGGAGGTTATTCCTGTGGACAGTGAACACTCCGCCATCTTCCAGTGTCTCCAGGGCTGCCGGGATCGGCGGCCGGGGTTGGCAGGCGGGGAGGTGAAGCGTCTTCTGCTGACTTGTTCCGGCGGGCCCTTCTTTGGTTTGCGCCTGGAGGAGATGGCATCAAAGACACGTGCGGATGCCCTGCGCCACCCCAACTGGGCTATGGGCGAAAAGATTACGGTCGATTGTGCCACCTTAATGAATAAGGGCCTGGAGTTTATTGAAGCCATGCGGCTGTTCGGGATGCCGCCAGAGCGGGTAAACGTGGTCATCCACCGCCAGAGCATTGTCCACTCCATGGTGGAGTTTTGCGACGGTGCAGTCCTAGCCCAGATGGGGACGCCGGATATGCGCCTGCCGATCCGCTACGCCTTGACATACCCCTATCGGGGCGAGTCGTTGCTGCCGCCGTTGGATCTGCTCCAGTGTCCACCGCTGACATTTGCCCCGCCGGATCTGGAGGCGTTCCCCTGCCTGCAAATGGCGATGGAGTGCGCAAAGGCTGGGGGGACCAGCTGTGCAGTCCTCAACGGGGCAAATGAGGCGGCGGTGTCGCTCTTCCTGCGGGAGGAGATCCCGTTTGGGCAGATTCCGCAGCTGGTGGCGCAGGCGCTGGATAAGATCCCGTCCCATCCAGCACGCACGCTGGAGGATGTCCTGGAGGCAGACAGACAGGCAAGGGAGTGCGTGCTGGCAAACGTAAACGGAGACTGGGAGCAGCTATGAAAAAGCAGCAGGGATCTGCTCAAGGAACAGACAGATCATGTTACAAATGTAGGTATTTCAGTTCTTTTTGATACTTTTTCTTTTAAGAAAAAGTATGATTACCTTTTGGGAAGGTTTTTCGTCTATGTATATTATCCTCGCCATTTTGATGTTCGGGATTCTGATTGCTGCCCACGAGTGGGGGCACTTCATCGCAGCGCGGCTGTGCGGTGTGACAGTTCATGAGTTTGCCATCGGCATGGGGCCTGTCCTGTGGAAAAGCAAGCCCAAGGCAGTGGATCCCTTTGACACTGGAACACAGACGCAGTTTACCATCCGCGCCCTGCCGATTGGCGGCTTTTGCGCCATGGAGGGGGAGGATGAGGAGTCCGACGACCCCCACAGCCTGGGCAACCAGGGGTTCTGGAAAAAAGTGCTGGTGTTCGCCGCCGGGGCAGCCATGAATTTCCTGGTTGGCGTACTGATCCTGCTGGCGCTCAACTGCCGGGCAACCGGCTTTTTGGTGCCGGTAATCCAGGGCGGCGCGCCGGAGTTTGAGGCTGTCAACGGCGTGGCGCTGGAGGAGGGGGACGTATTCTACTCCATTAATGGCTCCCGGATCTATTTGACCAGTGACATTGACCTGCTGCTCATGCTGGCAGACCGCCAGCCCATCGACTTGGTGGTCCTGCGGGATGGGGAGAAGGTGGAACTGAAGAACCTGGCCGTCAGAACCTATACCAGCCCCGAGGGGGAGCCCTACGAGGGCTATGGCTTTACCCGTACAGCAGTGGTACAGGAGGCCACTTGGGGACAGCGGCTGAAGTATACCTGGTATAACGCCATTGATTTTGTCCGCATTGTGTGGTACAGCTTGAAAATGCTTGTTACTGGCAGTGCCGGGGTGTCGGATCTCAGCGGCCCGGTGGGGATTGTTTCTACCATCAACGAGGTGGGGACACAGAGCGTGAATATGGCCGCTGCATTGGAGAATATCGCCTATTTTGGTGCGATGATTGCGGTGAACTTGGCCGTAATGAATCTGCTGCCCATCCCCGCGCTGGATGGCGGGCACATCCTGTTCCTGACGGTCGCTACCATTTCAGAGCAGATCTTCCGGCGCAAGATCCCCGTAAAGTACGAGGCGGCGATCAACATGGTGTTTTTAGCCCTTTTGATGGGCCTGATGCTCTTTGTAACCTTTAACGATGTGATGAAGCTGGTAAGCTAGGAGGCAGGGCAGTGACCAAGCAGATTTTTGTAGGCGGCGTCCCTGTGGGCGGCGGCGCCCCGGTTTCCATCCAGTCCATGTGCAGTACCAAGACCGATGATGTCCCCGCCACAGTGGACCAGATCCACCGCCTGGAGGAGGCTGGGTGTGAGATTATCCGGGTGGCAGTGCCGGATATGGCGGCGGCCAAGGCCGTTGGAGTCATCAAGAGCCGTATCCACATCCCGCTGGTGGCAGATATCCATTTTGACTACAAACTGGCCCTGGAGTGTGCGGGTCAGGGGATTGACAAGATCCGCATTAACCCGGGAAATATTGGCGGGGAGGACAGGGTAAAGGCGGTGGCGGATGCCTGCCGGATGGGGAAAATCCCCATCCGGATTGGCGTAAATGGTGGTTCCTTGGAGAAGGAGCTCCTGAAAAAGCATGGCGGCGCTACCGCGGAAGCCTTGGCAGAGAGCGCCCTGGGCCATGCGGCCCTGCTGGAAAAGTTCGATTTCACGGATATCTGTATCTCAGTCAAATGCTCCTCTGTCCCCATCACCATGGGGGCATACCGTCTGCTCAGCGAACGGTGCCCCTATCCGCTGCACCTGGGTGTCACGGAAGCGGGGACACCAGGGATGGGGGTCATCAAATCCGCTATGGGGATCGGTGGCCTGCTGTGCCTGGGCATCGGGGACACTTTGCGTGTGACGCTTACCGCTGACCCGGTAGAGGAGGTGTACGCGGCAAAAAAGATCCTCTCTGCCGCCGGCCGCCGTCAGGAAGGGCCAAACCTGATTGCCTGCCCAACCTGTGGCCGGACCAACATTGATCTGATCCCCATGGCGGAGGAGGTGGAGCGCCGCCTCGCCGGATGTAAAAAGCCCATTACTGTAGCGGTGATGGGATGCGCTGTTAACGGCCCTGGGGAGGCTGCCGCCGCTGATGTAGGGATTGCCGGCGGGAACGGGGAGGGTCTTCTTTTTGCCAAGGGGAAGATTCTCCGGAAGGTGCCCCAGGAAAAACTGGTTGACGCGCTGATGGAAGAGATTGCGAACATTCCATAAGTTATAAATGACAGCAGAAGCTGAGAGGACGATACAATTATGCCACAAAAGATACCCTTTTTTGAGCTGTTCCCAGCGCTTCCATTGGAGCGTGATGTCCGAGTTCGCCTTGACGGCGCCTACCTCACCGCTGTGGAGGTGGATCGGGAAAAACGGGCCATGCACATAGACCTGACCGTCCATGCCGACCTGGGGGAGCGGAAGCAGGCGCTCACAGAGGCTGTTGCGGCGGCCTTCTCGCTGAATAACTTCTCCATCCACCAGACTGTCTCTGCGCCCGTCTCCACCGCTGCACCCAGTAAGGGGGAGGAGATTATCATGGGCGCAGCAGTCAAGGGGGCCGTCCAGCCAATGGCTGGGCTCAACCCGAAGATGGGAAATGTGGTGGTGGCGGGGAAGGTATTCGCGGCGAATCTCCGGGAAACCCGCCGTCCGGGTGTATACTGTCTCACCTTTGATATGACAGACTTCCAGACTTCTGTACGTGTGACCAAATACATGCAGGCGGAGGAGAAAGCGGCCCTGAAAAAAGAGGTCAAGCCGGGGATGTGGGTGAAGGTACAGGGCTTTGTGAAGCTTGACCGGGACGGCAGCGACATCCTGTTGGATCCCAAGAGCATCGTTTCCTATCCCCATGTGATGCGCCAGGACACAGCGCCGGCCAAGCGGGTGGAGCTCCACGCCCACACCACATTTTCCAACATGGACGCCCTCTCTCCCCTCAACCCCAAGGCAGGTCCGGAGGGGAATATTGTCAAGCGGGCGGAGGCCTGGGGCCATCCGGCCATCGCCATCACCGACCACGGTGTAGTCCAGGGCTTCCCCGACGCATGGCACTCCGCCAAGGACATTAAAATTATCTATGGCATGGAGGGCTATTTCATCAACAATCTGGATGACCGGATCCCGGTCCATGGCCCCCAGGAGGCTTCATTTGACAGTGAGTATGTGGCTTTCGACATTGAGACCACCGGCCTGAAGGTCAAGCAGGAGGCCATCACGGAGATCGGTGCGGTGGTCATCAAGAATGGGGAGATTGGGGAGCGGTTCCAGACCTTTGTAGACCCTGGCCGGCACCTGACACCGGAGATCATCGCCCTGACCGGCATCACGGACCAGATGCTGCAAGGCGCGCCCAAGCCTGCGGAGGCCCTGGCGAAGTTCCTGGCGTTTGTAAAGGGCCGGCCCCTGGTGGCCCATAATGCAGAATTTGATATTGGATTTATCCGTGAGGGCTGCCGCCAGGCGGGGCTGGACTTTGATCCCACCTATGTGGACACACTGGTATTGGCCCAGAACCTGCTGCCTGAGCTCAAAAAATTCACGCTGGATACGGTGGCGGAGCATCTGCGCCTGCCAGCCTTCCAGCACCATCGGGCCAGTGATGACGCAGCTACCTGCGGCCTCTTCCTGCCCCATTTCTTTCAAAAACTGGAAGGGACGCTGAACGTACACTCCCTCCAGGCCGTCAACGATGCCATGCCGGAGCTGCGGTCCAGGGGCAGCGCCAGCCGCCGGCCAAAGCACATCATCCTGTTGGCAAAGAATAAGGCAGGGCTGAAGAACCTCTACCAGCTGGTGTCTATGTCCAATCTGAAATATTTCAAGCGGTTTCCGATTATCCCGAAAAGCGAGCTGTCTGCCCATAGGGAGGGGTTGGTGATCGGCGCAGCTTGCGAGGCAGGGGAGCTGTTCCAAGCCGTGGCGGACTATAAGGATTGGGCAGAGCTCAAGCGGATTGCAGGCTTTTACGATTACTTAGAGATCCAACCCCTGTGCAACAATGCATTCATGGTCCGGGACGGCAAGGCGAAGGACGAGGAGGAGCTGCGGGAGTTTAACCGCACCATTGTCCGTCTGGGGGAGGAGATGGGGAAACCTGTCTGTGCTACGGGCGATGTCCACTTCCTGGACCCGGAGGATGAGGTTTATCGCCACATCCTGCTGGATACCAAAAAGTATTCTGACTGCGACGCCCCGCTGCCTATCTATTTCCGCACCACAGATGAGATGCTGAAGGAGTTCAGCTACTTGGGGGAGGAGAAGGCTATGGAGGTGGTCGTCACGAATCCCCAAGCTATTGCGGAGCAGATAGAGACCTTTGACCTGCTGCCCAAGGGGAAGCTGTTCCCACCCAGGCTGGAGAATTCAGAGGAGGAGCTCAACCGCTTGGTCTGGGATAAGGTGCATGAGCTCTATGGGGAGGAGCCCCCCCAGCTGATTGTAGACCGGCTGAACGTGGAGCTGGGCGGCATCCTGGGGAAATATGATGTGGTGTACATGTCCGCACAAAAGCTGGTCCAGCGCTCCCTGGAGAGCGGGTATCTGGTAGGCTCCCGTGGATCCGTAGGGTCGTCCCTGGTCGCCTACATGTCCGGTATCACCGAGGTTAATGCCCTGCCGCCCCACTACCGCTGCCCTCAGTGCAAGCACCACGAGTTTATTACGGACGGCTCCTACGGCTGTGGTGCAGACATGCCGGATAAGGACTGCCCAGTATGCGGGACAATGTATGTCAAGGACGGCTTTGACATACCCTTTGAGACCTTTTTGGGTTTTGGCGGCGGCAAGGTGCCGGATATCGACCTCAATTTCTCCGGGGAATACCAGGCCCGGGCCCACCGCCACGCCATCGAGATGTTTGGAGAGACCCAGGTGTTCCGGGCGGGGACTATTGGTACTGTGGCGGAGAAAACCGCCTATGGCTATGTGAAAAAGTACTTAAATGACAGGGGACTGAATCCTGGACATGCGGAGGAAAACCGCCTGGCCATGGGCTGTGTGGGGGTAAAGCGCACGACAGGCCAGCACCCCGGCGGCCTGGTGGTCGTGCCGGACGATTTGGATGTGGAGGACTTCTGCCCGGTTCAGCATCCGGCTGACGCGGCGGACAGCGACATTATCACCACCCACTTTGAATACCACTGTATGGAGGACAATCTGCTCAAGCTGGACATGCTGGGCCACGATGACCCCTCCATGGTCCGGATGCTGGAGGATCTCACTGGCGTCAATGCCCGGCAGATCCCGCTGGACGATCCGGACACGATGAGCCTGTTTATCACCAGCCGTGCGCTGGGGTTTGAGAACGACGAGATCTTGGGGCCTACTGGGGCTGTGGCGATCCCGGAGTTTAACACCAAGTTTACCCGTCAGATGCTGATAGATACCCAGCCCAAGGATTTCAATACCCTGGTACGCCTGTCTGGCTTTTCCCATGGTACGGACGTGTGGCTGGGCAACGCCCGGGAACTGATCGTAAATGGTACTGCCTCCGTTACGGAGACCGTGGGCTGCCGTGATGATATTATGCTCTACCTGATCTCCAAGGGGCTGGATCCCAAGATGAGCTTTAAGATCATGGAGTCTGTCCGGAAAGGGAAGGTGAAGAAAGGCGGCTTTGAGGAGGGCTGGGTAGAGGCCATGAAGGAGCACGATGTGCCCGAATGGTACATTGAATCTCTAGCGAAGATTGGATATCTCTTCCCTAAGGCCCACGCGGTGGCGTATGTCATGATGGCTTTCCGTATCGCCTGGTTCAAAGTGCATAAGCCCTTGGCGTTCTATGCGACCTTCTTTTCTATCCGGGCCAAGGCCTTTGACGCGGAGTACTGCTGTGCCGGCTTTGATGCGGTCAAGCGGAAATTACAGGAAATCTGGAATAACAAGGAGGCGGCAGCTGTGGAGCAGGATCTGGCGGTGACGCTGGAGGTCTGCTATGAGTTCTACCTCCGGGGGTTCCGCTTCGACCCCATCAACATCTATGAGTCCGAGGCCACCCGGTTTATCCTCAAGGGAGAAGATGCGCTGATCCCACCCTTTACCGCTGTGCGGGGCCTGGGGGAGACGGCGGCCTTGGATACCGTAGAGAAGCGGAAGGGGAAGGATTTTATCTCTATTGAGGAATTTGCCATGTGCTGCAACAAGCTCTCTAAAACCCACATCGACCAGCTCAAGGGGCTGGGCGCCTTTGCGGGGATGGCCGATACCAGCCAAATTACACTGTTTTAGCTGTTGTAAGCCGTCCTAAATAATTGGACCTTTGCTCAGAAGCAAAGGAATGGGCCACCTGCTCAGCAGGCGGCCCATTCTGTTATGTGGATGGAAATCAGGCGGTTCGGCAAGCCTTGATGATAGCCATCCCATAGCGGATAAACGTGTAGAGTACCATGGCTGCGGCAATGATGGTCTCAATCAGCACAACCGGGGACAGCCAGGAGACGGCGTAGCCCAAATTGGTCAGGCAGGCCATGGATTGCTTGGAGGCGATAGCGGTGATGACCATAGGGAAGGTAAAGGCCGCATAGCTGGGGTAGAAGGGGAGCTTCAAAAAACCAGGGAGCTTCGCCAGCACCATGATATATAGAGCCGTTGAGACGATCATCAGCCCAACCACCATCGCAGGAGACTTCGGAGAGACAGACTGGATATAGCCTGCCAGGCACAGGCTCACAGGGGCGGCGTAGATGCAAAAAATAGGCTTAGCTGGATCCTTCTGCACAGGCAGCTTGGCATAGCGCACGCTTACCAATACCAGTAGGGCGGCCAGGCAAACGAAGCCAAACCAGAAGGCTGCAGTGCCCACCGTATTAGCCATGCCGAAAGCAGGAGCGGTCAGGCTGGCGACTACGATGCCGACATAAACAATGTAGTAGCTGGCAAACACGTGATCCAACCGGAACTTTCCAAAAAATTTGACGGTAAACCAGACGATCAGAGTGATATGCAGGGCAATCCCCAAAAACCAGACCACCTGGGCGGCCCCTGCGCCCACAAATGGCTTGGCGTAGACAGACAGCAGCATCGTCGACATAGGGAAGGTGCCTGCTACACTGGCAATAATGGGATCCTCTAACGCCTGGCGTACACCTTTCCAAAAAAATACTGCCTTGCATACCAAGCAGGCCCACAGCATCAGCGCCAGCACACCAAATACAAGGCGTACACCTTCACTGTAACTCTGCAAAAGGTTGCCCAGGGCCGCCAGACCCAGCATGACTCCGGAAGCAGGGAGGGGCAATGTACGGAGAAATTGTTTCATCACCGTCCCCCTCACGCCGCATCTGTGTTCCGGATCCCCAGTTCACGGCAGATGATTTCCCCCACTTTCCAGGCGCATAACCCAGTGAAACGGATGCACTGCTCCTTATGTTCACCCTTTCCCATATCAAACTCACGGGTCAGCACCCGGCAGCAGATCGCGTTTTTGCCATTGCTGGCCTTAAACCAATCGTGGAGCTCACGGGTGAGGGCCATACATTGATTAACCTTGGGATCCTGGGGGCCGCTTTGCTCGGTGCGGCCAAAAAACAGCCCGAGGGCGGCTACACCGCCATTGAGCGCACCGCAGGTACATCCGGAACGCCCGATGCCCACCGCCATGCCAGAGACTACAGCAATCACGTCCTCCGGGACATCCAAGTCAAAGTTTGTCCGCACTGCAGCTACCAACGCCTCGCAGCAGAAGTATCCACCCCGAAAATTATCCTCTGCATCCTTCTGGAGCTTCTTTAAGCTGACCTCTTTTGCACGAATTTTCATGTTCTTTCTCCTCTCATAATCACTCTGCATCCAGCAGCAGATGATATTATAGATAGAATATATCATAAAATCAAATTGTGTTTATCGATGGATAGAGATCGTTACTGCGGTGTTTCTCAATAGGTTGCCGCCCAAGGCTCCGGAGGCCGGCCAAAAGCTGGACAGTTTGAAAAAAGTATTGAAATTACGGGAATAATGGGGTATACTATTTCCGCTGGATAGAACCCATCAAGAAAAATAGACTTTGGAGGAATCGGTTTCATGGCTACTATTACAAAAGATACCATCATCGGTGATATTCTGGATATGGCACCCCAGACTGCACCGATCTTCCTGTCCATCGGGATGCATTGCCTGGGCTGCCCCAGCAGCCGGGGCGAGACGGTGGAGCAGGCCTGTGCTGTCCATGGCGTAGATGTGGAGAAGCTTCTGGAGGCCGTTAACGCCGAGGCCAACAAGTAGACGCATCTGGCTGGCAGGGGTCCATAGATTGCCTATGGGCCCCTGTTGCTTTTCAATTTGGA
The DNA here is from genome assembly GCA_910583885.1 of uncultured Oscillospiraceae bacterium. Classification (GTDB taxonomy): domain Bacteria; phylum Bacillota; class Clostridia; order Oscillospirales; family Oscillospiraceae; genus Pelethomonas. Next base: position 50,200 of record CAJUAC010000014.1, read on the forward strand.
GAAAAAGGGGGAGGGGCTGTGCCGGAAAAATTAGAGTTGGGCCCACGCTTGCGTGCTGTCGCCGCGCAGGTGCCCGCACACTGCAAATGCCTGGCTGATATTGGGACAGATCATGGGTATATCCCGGTTTGGTTATTGCAGGCGGGGGTGATTGAGCAGGCTATTGCCGCCGACGTGGGGGCTGCACCCCTGGATCATGCCCGGCGTACTGCCAGGCAGTACGGGGTGTCAGAGCGACTCAGCTTCCGCCTGGGGGACGGGCTGGCCGTCTTAGCACCTGGGGAGGCGGATGTCATCGTCATTGCCGGGATGGGCGGTGATACCATCGCGGAGATTCTGGCTGCCGCACCCTGGAGCCTGGATGGGCCGTTGCTGCTGCTCCAACCCATGAGCAAAGCGGATTCGCTGCGTCGCTGGCTGCCTGCAAACGGATATGCTGTGTGCAGGGAAGAACTGGTGCAGGACAAGGGGGTGCTTTACCCTATTTTGACTGTCAGGGGAGGGGAGATGGCACTGGCGGATGAGGTGCAGGTCCAGGGCGGGTTCCTGCTGGCGCAAGACCCGCTGTGGGGAGTGTATCTCAATAGCCGTCTGCTGCGCCTGCGGCGGGCAGCAGCGGGGTTAGCCCAGGCCAAGGATCCGGCTGTGGCCGCCAGACGGGAACAGCTCCTACAGGTAATCGACGCATTGGAGAAAAAGAAAGGGGAGTGGGAACGTGCCAACCATACATGAGGTGGAGAATGCCCTCTATGCCTTGGCCCCGCGGGAACTGGCCCAGAGCTGGGACAACGTGGGCCTGCTGGTGGGCTCACCGGTGCAAAAGGTGCGGCGGGTACTGACAGCGCTGGACATCACAGCGGCTGTGGTGGATGAGGCAGCGCGGCTGGGGGCGGAGCTGATTGTGGCCCACCATCCAGTGATGAACTGTAATTGGCACCCTGTCCAGGCCCTTCGGGATGACAATCCTCAGGGTCAGATATTGTTTCGGCTGGTCAAGGGTGGCATAGGCGCCATCTGTATGCATACCAACTTGGATGCCGCCAAAGGCGGTGTCAATGACGCCTTGGCTGAGGCTATCGGGCTGGAGGAAGTGTCCTGTGTGGAAGAGAATGGTATTGAGCGTGTTGGGAACCTTCCCCAAACGGTGACTCTGTTGGACTTTTTGGCACGTGTGCAGGAAGGGCTACATCCTAACGGCATCCGGTATGTGGATTCTGGTAAGCCAATCTGCCGGGTAGCCGTGGGCGGAGGGGCCTGCGGTAGTTTCTTCACAAGGGCGGTGGCATTAGGCTGTGATGCCCTTGTCACCGCTGACGTAAAATATGACCAGTTCCTGGATGCCAAGGCGTTGGGGTTAAGCCTTATCGACGCAGGCCATTTCCCAACAGAGGATGTTGTATGCCCAGTGCTGGTCAGGTATCTAGAGGAGTACTTTCCAGATCTGAAGGTATATAGATCCGAGGTCCACCGAGAGGTGGTCCAGTATTTTCCCACCATGTGATTAGGAGGGGATACAATGCACTATGTCATGGCAGATCTTCATGGTGAGACAGCCCGGTACCATGACATCCTGGAACAAACTGGTTTTTCCAGCGGGGATCAGCTTATTGTCCTGGGAGACGTTGTAGATCGGGGTGGGATGGGAGGCGTGGACATCCTTCTGGATCTCATGGAACGGCCCAATGCAGTCCTGCTGTTGGGTAATCATGAGTCCATGTGCCTGAAGGCCATGGATCAGCCAGATAATGACAAGGCTGTTGGGCACTGGCTGCGCAATGGCGGCCAAGTAACATATAGCGCGCTCCAATCTTTAGGAGAGGCGGAGCGGACATGCGTGCTGGATTATCTGCGTACACTGCCAGACCATCTGGAAGTGACTGCCGGTGGCCGGCGGTTTTATCTGGTTCACGCTTTCCCAGCAGAGAGCACCTATAACCGGGTCTGGGCCCGGCCTGGGCCAGAGGCTGTCAGCCCATTTTCAGATGGTACACTGATTGTTGCTGGACATACCCCGGTATGTGAGTTGTATAGGCCAAGCGGAGAGCCTGCCTGGGAGTTGGAGGATGGACACCTGCGCATTTTCCGTGGTCACGGCTACTTTGATGTGGACTGTGCCTGCGGCTACCCAATCCCGCAACGCCGCCTGGCCTGCCTCCGTCTGGAGGATCTGGCGGAATTCTATGCATAGGTCTAATTCGAGGGCATCAAACACTATGGGTGTGTTTGATGCCATTTTTTATAGGATGAACTCTTTATTCATGATGGACAATAAAATTAAACAAAAATTTTGTTTTGCTTAATATAAAGTTCGAGTACTATTCAAAAGCCCCCGCAGAGGAACAAACTGTCCTTTGCGGGGGAGATGATTTGTGGAACTATTTAGCGGTCAAAAGAGGGATTGACAAAGTATACATTTTTCTCACCCAAACGGTCTTTGGCAAGACGTAATCCTTCGCCAATACAATCAACATGAAGTTGGCCAGAAAAGAGCCGCCAACACTCTTTTT
>CAJUAC010000015.1 GCA_910583885.1 uncultured Oscillospiraceae bacterium
GTGCGATCCTGATTAACAACTTTATCCTGGTCCAGTTTTTGGGCATCTGCCCCTTTATGGGCGTGTCTAAGAAGATGGATACCGCCGTGGGCATGGGCTTTGCGGTCATCTTCGTCATGGGCCTGGCCTCGGCGCTGTGCTACCCGGTGAACCGGCTGCTGGAATCGCTGGATCTGAAGTATATGCAGACAGTGGCCTTCATCCTGGTCATCGCGGCCCTGGTGCAGTTTGTGGAGATGTTCCTGAAAAAGTCTATCCCCACGCTGTATGAGGCCCTGGGCGTGTACCTGCCGCTGATTACCACCAACTGTGCGGTGCTGGGCGCGGTGCTGCTGAACGTGCAGAACAACTACAACTTCATCCAGTCCGTGGTCTATGGCGTCACCGGCGGCGTGGGCTTCCTGCTGGCTATTGTGCTCTTTGCCAGTGTCCGGGAGCGGCTGGAGTTCTCTGAGCCGCCCAAGGCCTTCCGGGGGTTCCCCATTGCGCTGATCACAGCGGGGCTGATGGCGTTGAGCTTCATGGGCTTCTCGGGGCTGCAAATTCCGTGGTGAGGAGGAGAAAGGGATGAATATTGTCTATGCTGTACTCACCTTGGGCATCCTGGGCGGCGTGTTCGCCCTGATCCTGGCGATCGCGTCCAAGGTATTCGAGGTAAAAACGGATCCCCGCCTGGAGCTCCTGCTGGACTGCCTGCCCGGGGCCAACTGCGGCGGCTGCGGCTACCCCGGCTGCGCAGGCTGCGCGGCGGCGATCCTGGCGAAAAAGGCCCCGGTCAACGCCTGCCCCAGCTGCTCCGGGGAGCAGACCTCCCGCATTGCCGCTGTGATGGGGGTGGAGGTGCAGGCCGTAGAGCGCCGGGTGGCCTTTGTCCGCTGCTCCGGCGGCACCCGGGCCGGCCACAAGTTCGAGCGGTATGTGGGGATTGAGGATTGCGTAGCCGCCATGAAGGTCTCCGGCAACGGCACCCTGGACTGCGCCTTTGGCTGCCTGGGGCGCGGGACCTGCGTCCAGGTGTGCAAGTTTGACGCCATCCATATCAACGACAAGGGCGTGGCCGAGGTGGACCGGGAGAAGTGTACCTGCTGTATGCAGTGCGCCGCCGCCTGCCCCCGGAAGGTCATTGTCAGTATGCCCTATGCGGTGGATGTGGTGCTGCCCTGTGCCAACCATGAGAAGGGCGCATCCGCTAAGGCCCACTGTGCGGTGAGCTGCATCGGCTGTAAGCTGTGCGAGCGCAACTGCCCTGCCGGGGCCATTACGGTGAACAACAACGTAGCCCGCATCGACTACGACAAGTGTACCTCCTGCGGCACCTGTGTGACCAAGTGCCCCAGGAAGCTGATTGTGGACATCCACGCCAACGGGAAGGTTGCGCCGGTGGTTGTACAGGAATAAGGATCAAGGGCGCGTCCGGAGGGATCCGGGCGCGCCCTGAATAATTGGATTCTATTTTTCCATCGTGATGGTCCGCCGCTCGATGCCGTCCAGGGCCCGCTGGACAAGGCCCTCGATATCCAGCACCTGCTCGTAGGCAAGCACCTCATCCAGATGGGGGTGCGTCTTGGGATGGCGGGGGGTAAACACCGTGCAGCAATCCTCATAGGGCAGGATCGACGTCTCAAACGTCCCAATCCGCCGGGAGATACGGATGATCTCCTCCTTGTCCATCCCGATGACCGGCCGCAGCACCGGCAGATGGCAGGCCTGGTCAGAGACCGTCAGTGCATCCATGGTCTGGCTGGCCACCTGGCCCAGGCACTCCCCCGTCACCAAAGCCTTGGCTCCGGTGCGGCGGGCCACACCCTCCGCCAGACGCATCATGAACCGGCGCATAATCAGGGTGAAGTGGTCCTCCGGGCAGTCCCGGCGGATGGCCTCCTGGATCTCCGTAAAGGGGACAATGTGCAGCGTCATCCGGCCGCACCAGCCTGTCAGCTCCCTGGCCAGGGAGCACACCTTCTCCAGAGCCTGCTGGGAGGTGTAAGGCGGGGAGAAGAAGTGGACCAGCTCCAGCTGGACTCCCCGTTTGGCGATCATGTAGGAGGAAACCGGGCTGTCAATGCCGCCGGACAGCAGGCTCACCGCCGTGCCGCCCATGCCGATGGGCAGTCCCCCTGCGCCGGGCTGGGAGGGGCCGTGGACATAGGCCGCTTTCTCCCGTACCTCCACGTGGACGCACAGCTCCGGATGGTGGACGTCCACCCGCAGATGGGGGTACTCGTCGTGGAGCAGGCCGCCAACATACTGGGAGATCTCCATGCTGTTCATAGGGAATTTTTTGTCTGCCCGCTTGGTCTCCACCTTGAAGGTGTTGGCTGCCCGCAGTTCCCGGTCCAGATAGTTTTTGGCGCAGTGGAACATGGCGTCCTTATCCTTGGGGCAGGGGCGGGCCGGGGTGACGGCAATCACGCCGAACACCTGGCGGCAGGCGGCGAAGGCCCCCTCCATGTCGCAGGCCCCATCCTGGGGCTCAACGTAGACAGTGCTCTGCTTGGAGTAGACGCGGAAGCTGCCGTAGTGGACGAGGCGGCGGCGGATATTGCTGGTGAGCTTGTCCTCAAAGGAGCGGCGGTTGAGCCCCTTGAGCACCACCTCCCCCAGCTTGAGCAGGAGTATCTCATTCATAAGCGGTATCGTTCCTTATCATCTTAAATTCGGGTTGCTTCCGTTTCCGCTACTCAAACACACAAACGATACTGCCCTGTTGGAGGATGTGCCCTCTTGCTTTCCGGATCAGGCGGTTTTTCGTAGCAGGAAACGTCAGGTCAAGTTCACTGTCCAAGGAGTACACAGTCAAGCGGTAGGAGTGCCGCCTGCCCTTGGGCGGTTTCGGGCCGGCATACTTGCAGAAGCCATAGCCGATCCCCTGCCGGGCGTTCCCCAGGCCAGGGACAGTCCTCCCACCGGGGATTGCCGGGGCAATCTGCTGGCTGGCCGGTATATTCCAGATCAGCCAGTGGGTAAAATCTTTAAAAAGTGGGTGTTTGATATCCTCCAGGGTAATTGCAAGGGTTTTTGCGTCCGGAGATAGGTTCTTTATGAAAAATCCGGGGGAGAGATCCTGGCCCCGCCCCGTATTCTCTATGGGGAACTTCCCGCCGTCTTCCATACCAGTACATTCAAATAGCAAACGGTCCATGTATACCGCCTCCTCTTCTCAACTGGCCAGTCTACTGGATCGACAGGGCCGCGCCGATAGATGTGGCGTGGGTGGCGTTGTCCGGGATGATGAAGCGGATGCCCTGCAGCCGGGTGAAGAGGTCGAAGCAGGAGCGCGCCTGGGGCAGGTTGGACATGAACCCGGTCAGCACTGCGGTGTCGCAGCCGCAGGCCCGGCAGGCCATGACGGAGGTGGTGCCGATAGACTGGAGGACCATATTCACCACACCGGCGGCAAAATCGCCGGCTGTAGCGCTGTCGGAGACACTGCCGAAGTTGGCAGCGGTGATGTCGAGCGGCAGGGAGGGGTGGCTGTTGCGGGTCAGATCCCCCACCGTCAGGTCGATGCGGCTGATATCGCCGGCCGCAGCCAGCTTCACAATCTGCTGGTACTGGCTGGTGCCGCACAGCCGGGAGCACAGCCCAGCCAGGGTGCCGCCCCCCACGCCGGAGCCGCACAGGTGGCGCACCGCCTTCCCCTTCTCCGCCCAGATGAAGGCAGTCCCGGTGCCCATGCTGACCACCACGGCCCGCTCCTGGCCGCTCAGGGCCAGGCCGCCGGTCCCAACGGCGGTAAACTCCTCCACCTTTTGGGTGGGGATGCCGTAGATGTCGCCCTCCACATAGGAGGCCCCCACCCCTGTCAGGGCGATGCGGGATACATCCCCCAGCTCAAGGCCGTTGGTAAAGAGGAAATTCCCCATTGCGCCATACAGGGAGGTAATGGGGTCCTGGGCCTGTACCCGCTGCATGGTGACGACGGAGTTGTCTGTGCGCAGCCCCACGATTTTGGTGGTGGAACCGCCGATATCAATCCCTAAAATGATAGACATAGCAAAGTGCCCTCCCCAGGTGTTGGTTGTTCTCCCTGCGCCCACCGGCCCCCTTATCTTAGAGGATACAGGAAGAAATGTCAATTCCATCGTTGCAAATCCTGGAAAAAAGTTATACTATAGAGTGGATGGGCCCCCTCAGCGGCCTGTCCATTACGAAAGAAACCGAGGAACGCTGTTTATGGAACGTAAGGAGCGACTGAACCTGTCCATGCTGTTCGACTTCTATGAGATGACCATGGCCAACGGTTATTTCCGCCAGGGGATGGGGGAGCGGGTCACGTATTTCGACGTGTTTTTCCGCAGGGTGCCCGATGGGGGCGGCTTCGCCATCGCCGCCGGCCTGGAGCAGCTGGTGGAGTATATCCAGGATCTCCACTTTGACGAGGAGGACATCGCCTATCTGCGCAGCAAAAACCTGTTCCAGGAGGATTTTTTAGACTACCTGCGTACATTCCGCTTCACTGGGGATGTGTGGGCCGTTCCGGAGGGGACGCCGGTATTCCCCGGTGAGCCGCTGGTGACAGTCCGCGCCCCGGCCTCCCAGGCCCAGCTCATTGAGACCTTCGCCCTGCTGTGCATCAACCACCAGAGCTTGGTCGCCACCAAGGCCAACCGGGTCGTCCGGGCTGCCCAGGGCCGCACGGTGCTGGAGTTCGGCTCCCGCCGGGCCCAGGGGGTGGATGGGGCTGTGGTAGGGGCCCGGGCCGCCTACATCGGCGGTGTCCACGGCACTGCATGCGCCATCAGCGACCAGATCTACGGCGTACCCGCCGCCGGCACCATGGCCCACTCCTGGGTTCAGATGTTTGACAGCCAGTACGAGGCGTTCAAGACCTACTGCGAGATCTACCCCACCAACGCCGTCCTGCTGGTGGATACCTACAACACGCTGAAAAGCGGCGTACCCGACGCGATCCGCGCGTTTAACGAGGTGCTCAAGCCCCTGGGCATCACCAAGTGCGGCATCCGCCTGGACTCCGGCGACATCGCCTACCTGACTAAGGAGGCACGGAAGATGCTGGATGCCGCCGGGTGGCAGAGCTGCACCATCTCGGCGTCCAACTCCCTGGACGAGGAGCTGATCCGGGACCTGCTGCTTCAGGGGGCGAAGATCGACTGCTTTGGTGTGGGCGAGCGGTTGATTACCGCCCGCAGCGAGCCGGTGTTCGGCGGCGTGTACAAGCTGGTGGCCGTGGAGCGGCCTGACGGGACGATCTCGCCCAAGATCAAGATCAGTGAGAACGTGGCCAAGATCACCACTCCCCACTATAAGAAGCTCTACCGCTTCTACGGCAACGATACCGGCAAGGCGATTGCCGATTACCTCACCGTCTACGACGAATCTGTGGACGACAGCCATCCGCTGACCATCTTCGACCCGGATGCCACGTGGAAGAAGAAGGAGGTCTACGATTTCACCGCCAAGGAGCTCCAGATCCCCGTGTTCCAGGGGGGCAGGCTGGTCTACACCCTGCCGTCCCTGCCGGAGATCCGCGACTACTGCCTGCGCCAGGTGGACACACTGTGGGAGGAGGTCAAGCGCTTCGACAACCCCCACAAGTACTATGTCGACCTCTCCCAGAAGCTGTGGGATGTCAAGCACGGCCTGCTGGAGCAAAACGGCTGACCCCAGTATCCCCACCCCGGAAAGGAGACTCCTGTGAAAAAGCGCCCTGTCAAACAGACCACTGAGCGGCGGATCTCCGCCTCCCTGCGCATCGCCATGGCGGTGGGATTGCTGCTGCTCAATATCGGCTCCGTCATCCTGCTGACAAGCTTCCTCCAGATCCATTCCGCCATTGCCTTCGGCCTGCTGGAGGCGGTGGCCATTGCGGTGGCCGTCAATATCCAGTCCAGCCCCGTCAGCGCCAGCTACAAGCAGGCGTGGACGCTGCTGGTGGTAGCCCTGCCGGTGGCGGGGATGGTCCTCTACGTCCTGTGGGGCGGGAATATCCAGAGCAAGCGGCTGAACCTGCTGCCGGTGAAGGCCCCTGCTATGACCGCCATGGAGCGCAGGCAGGCCCAGCGGGAGCAGGAGCGGCTGGCCGATGCCCTGCCCAACTGGCTGCGGGCCAGCCAGCTGCTCTCCCGGTGGGACTTCCCCCTCTACCCAGGCACCGCTGTGACCTATTTCCCCTCCGGCGCGGCATTTTTTGACGATGTCATTGGGAAAATGGCGAAGGCGGAGCGGTTCATTTTCCTGGAGTATTTCATCCTGGCGGAGGGGCGGCTGTGGGACCGGATGCTGGAGGTGCTGACGGACCGGGCCAGGCACGGCGTGGAGATCAAGATTGTCTTTGACGACTTCGGCAACATCACCCGGATGCGCAGCGAGACCATCGAGGGGATGCAGGCAGAGGGGATGGAGGTGCGCATCTTCAACCCCGTCCACCAGTATGTGAACCGGCTGTACTTCAATTACCGGGACCACCGGAAGATCCTGTGCGTAGACGGGCAGTACGCCTACACCGGCGGGGTCAACGTGGCAGACGAGTATGTGGGGTATATCCGCCGGTTCGGGGAGTGGAAGGACAGCGGCGTCCTGCTGGACGGGAACGGCGCGTGGGGGCTGACGGCCCAGTTTATCCACATGTGGGAGATGCTCTCCGGCCGCCTGCACAGCGAGCACGACTACTACCGCCCCCATCTGCCGGAGGGGGCCGCCGCCCCTGCGGCGGAGGGCTGGTGCCAGCCCTTCACCGACGGCCCCAGCAACAACCCGGACAACCCGGCGGAGGAGCTCTACCTCCAGTGCATCACCAACGCCCACCGGTATATCTGGATGACCACCCCCTATTTTGCGGTGGAGGACAGCGTGGTCCAGGCCCTGTGCATGGCCGCTGACTGCGGCGTGGATGTGCGGCTGCTGCTGCCAGGGATCCCGGACCACCAGTACACCTATATCGTGGCGGGATCCTACTATGAGCGGCTGCTGCGCCACGGGGTGAAGATCTACGAATTTGCCCCCGGCTTCCTCCACGCCAAGAGCCTGGTGGCCGACGGGGAGATGGCCCTGGTGGGCACCATTAACATGGACTACCGCAGCTTCCAGCTCCACCACGAGTGCGGCGTGGCCCTCTATGGCGTACCGGCCATCCGCGCACTGCTGGCAGACCAGGAGGAGATCATGGCGCGCAGCGTCCAGGTGAGCCCGGCCCAGTGGGGGCAGCGCTCCTGGGGACGGCGGCTGCTGGAGAAGGTACTGCGCGTATTTTCCATTTGGATGTAGGCGGCGCAGATGTCAAAACAATTTTCAACAACAAGGAGAAACCACATGGCAGGATTGATCCACATCTACTGCGGCGACGGCAAGGGGAAGACCACCGCCGCCATGGGGCTGGCCCTACGGGCCGCCGGCAGCGGCAGGAAGGTGCTGCTGCTCCAGTTCCTCAAGGACGGCAAGAGCTCCGAGTTTGCCTCCCTGGCCCACGTCCCGGGGATTGAGGTTGTGCCCCAGACCCGCTCCTTCGGCTTCAGCTGGACCCTCACTGACGGGGAGCGGGCGGAGGCCAGGGCGTACTACACCGGCCTTCTGGAGGATGCGTTCCGCCGCGCCGGCGGGTTTGGCCTGCTGGTGCTGGATGAGGCCATGGGGGCCTGCTCCACGGGCATGGTGGAGGAGGCGCGGCTGCTGGAGCTGCTGGAGCAGCGCCCGGCGGAGCTGGAGGTCGTCCTGACGGGCCGGGATCCGTCCCAGGCGATGCAGGACGCCGCAGACTACGTGACAGAGATGCGGAAGGTCAAGCACCCCTTTGAGCAGGGCATTCCCGCCCGGGAAGGGATTGAGTACTGAGGGGGCATCCCTGGAACAGGTTTCTTTTGATCCGTTTCTTTTCCAAAGGAAACGGATGATTCCCCAATAAATTGAGAGAGAAGAGCGAGAGGAGAACCCGATATGCGTGCTTATGAACGGTTTTTGCGCTATGTAAAGATTAACACCGAGTCCGCCGATGGGACGGGGACCAGCCCCAGTACCGCCTGCCAGCTGGATCTGGCCCGGCTGCTGGAGGGGGAGATGAATGAGCTGGGGCTCCAGGAGGTCAGGATCAGCGAGTTTGGCGTGGTGACGGGCTTCCTGCCCGCCACCCCCGGATGCGAAGGGGCGCCCGCCCTGGGGCTGATCGCCCACATGGATACCGCCCCCGCTTTTACCGGCGACGGTGTGGAGCCCATCCTCCACCCGGACTACGACGGCGGCGACATTGCCCTGCCCAAGGAGGGGCGGGTGATCCGCGCGGCGGATTTCCCGGTGCTGGAGCGGATGAAGGGCCGCACCCTCATTACAGCCGACGGCTCTACCCTCCTGGGGGCGGACGACAAGGCGGGCATCGCCGAGATCCTGACCCTGTGTGAGGAGCTGTCCGCCCAGGGGCTGCCCCATGGGAAGCTCTGCATTGCCTTCACCCCGGACGAGGAGATCGGCGAGGGGGCAGATCACTTTGACGTGCCCGGCTTCGGGGCCCAGTACGCCTATACGATGGACGGCGACCTGGAGGGCGGCATTGAATATGAGAACTTCAACGCCGCAAATGCGAAAATCAGCATCACAGGTGTATCTGTCCACCCCGGCTCCGCCAAGGACGCCATGGAGAATGCGCTGCTGATTGCCATTGAGATCAATTCCCACCTGCCGGCGGACGCCATCCCCGCCCGCACAGAGGGGTATGAGGGCTTTTTCCACCTGGAGTCCCTCAAGGGCGACACGGCGGCCGCCCAGATGGGCTACATCCTCCGGGATCACGACCAGGGGAAGTTCCAGGAGAAGAAGCGGCTGCTGGAGGAGGCTGTCCAGGCGGTCCAGAAGGCCCATCCCAAGGCAGTTATCTGCCTGGAGCTCAAGGACAGCTATTACAACATGGCCAGCCAGCTGGAGAGCTGTATGCACCTGATCGAGAACGCCAAGCGGGCTGCGGAGATGGCGGGCCTGACGGCAGCCGTCCACCCCATCCGGGGCGGCACCGACGGTGCGCGGCTGTCCTACCAGGGCCTGCCCTGCCCCAACCTGGGCACTGGCGGCTTTAACTTCCACGGCCCCTATGAGTGCATCTCCGTGGAAGGGATGGACAGTGCGGTGTCCATGCTCCGCAACATTGTGGCCCTGTATGCCGGGGCCTGAGCCCGGTTGGAAAAAGAAGCATTGAGGGAGGAGCGTGCGCGATGCAGATGATGGTCTGTGAGAATTGTAGGAAGGTGTACGATTACGACAAGGACGAGTTCTGTACCCGGTGCGGCGCGTACAACCAGCCGGGGAAAGCGGGGGCGCCGGTGGTCCGGGTGGATGGCGTCAATGAGCGCACCCACAGCGGTTCCTTTGCCCACCGGGAGGTACATCGGGAGAAGGCGGTGCGCCGTTTCACCGGGATGGACAAGCCGCGTCCGTCCAAACCGGCAGCCAGCGGCAGTCAGAATGGCAAACCCATCAAGTGGATATTCTGGATTGTTGCAGTGGCTGTGCTCTACTACGTGGTATTGCCGATCCTGGCGCTCCTGTTCGGGATGATGTAATCCAATCAAAGCGGGCCTGGGGACAGCCCCCAGGCCCGTTTTTCTATGGTTGTTCAGAACAGCAGCCGTACCGCGAAGGCGGCGGCGGCGAAGCCGGTGAGATCGGCGATCAGGGCAGCGGGGATGGCGTAGCGGGTTTTGTGTACCCCGGCGGAGCCAAAGTAGACGGCGATGGTATAAAAGGTGGTCTCGGTACTGCCCAGCATCACGGCGGTGACACGGCCCACATAGGAGTCCGGGCCATGGGCGGCCATGAGCTCACTGCCGATGGCCAGCGCGCCGCTGCCGCTGACCGGGCGGATGAAGAGCAGGGCCGCCGTCTCCGGCGGGATGCCCAGGCGGATCAGCAGGGGCTCCAGCAGCCCGCCCAGCACCTCCATTGCACCGGAGGCACGCAGCATATACACTGCCGTCATCAGCCCCACCAGGGCCGGCAGGATGCGCAGCAGGATCGTCAGCCCCTCCTCTGCGCCCCGGGTCAGGGCGGCGTAGACGTCCACCCGTTTGCACAGGCCGAACAGGGCGGTAGAGGCCAGCAGCAGGGGCACCAGGTAAGCGGAATAGTCCATCTCCCGCCTCCTCAGCGCCGCCAGAGGCGGGAGAAGAGCCTGGCGGCCAGCAGCCCGGCGATTACCGACATCACGGACGCCATCCACACAGCCGGCAGGATATCAAAAGCATTCTGGGCCCCCAGGGCCGCCCGTACCCCCGCCACTGTGGTGGGCAGCAGCTGGATGGAGGCGGTATTGAGTACCACCAGGGTACACAGCTCGTCGGAGGCCCAGCCCCCGCAGCCCTTTGCCATCCGGCTGGCGGCCTGGATGCCCAGGGGCGTGGCCGCATTGCCCAGGCCCAGCAGGTTGGCAGACACGTTGCCTGACAGTGCCGCCAGGGTCTCCGGATCCCGGCAGGCCCGGGGCAGCAGGCGGCTGAGCAGGGGCCGGAACAGGCTGCTGAGGCCGTCCATCAGGCCGCTGGCCTTCATAATGGACATCACCCCGTTCCACAGGCACATGATGCCCGCCATTTTCAGGCAGAGCTCCACTGCCGCCGCCGCGCCCTCCATAGCCGCACTGCCCACCGCGCCGATGCTCCCGTTGGTGATGCCGAACACCACGGAAATTGCCACCATCCCCGTCCAGATCCACGCCATTGCCATATCCCACACGCTCCTTTTTTGATTGGACAGCCGTCCCTATACAAATATAGCGGCTGAAAACGGAAACATGCAAAACTTTCCAGCCAAATTTTTTAAGTGCGTGTTGAAATGCATGGCAGGTTTGTGGTAGTCTAGTAGGGAAGAAGGCCAGCGGCAGCCGGCCAATCTATCAGACAGGAGGACGGGATATGAAGTCCACCGGGATTGTGAGAAGGATTGACGAACTGGGGCGGATCGTTCTGCCAATTGAACTGCGGCGGACCTTGGATATCGGCGAGAGGGAGGCCATGGAGATTTTTGTGGACGGCCCTGCCATCGTGCTCAAGAAGTACCGTCCTACCTGCATTTTTTGTGACAGTGCAAAGGACATTACGATTTTCCGAGGGAAGAATATCTGCCCGAAATGCCTGGAGGAGCTGCGCAGCGCCCAGGCAGAGTAAGAACCTGTATTCACAGGTTTCAAGACTTTTTAACGCAGCAGGACGGAAAAATCCCCGTCCGGACAGCGTTCAACGCCCGTGAATACAGGTTCTAAGAGAGCCGGATGCTGGAAAACAGCATCCGGCTCCCTTTATTGCCCCTCCGGGGCTGGGTGGGCCCACAGGTATACCGCCTGGGCGGCGTTTTTCGGAACCACCTCCAGCAGCTCCTCCAGGCTGGCCTCCCGGATGGCGCGCACGCTCTTGAATTTTTTCAGCAGCGCAATGCGGCGGGCCTCCCCCACACCGGGGATGCCGTCCAGGGTGGAGCCGCGCACACTCTTGCCGTGGCTCTGGCGGTTGTAGGTGATGGCGAAGCGGTGGGTCTCCTCCTGGATGCGGCCGATGAGGGAGAAAACCGCCTGGTTCCCCTGGATGCCGATCTCCCGGCCCTCCGGTGTGACCAGGGCGCGGGTGCGGTGCCGGTCGTCCTTGACCATACCGAAGATGGGGATGGCCAGGCCAAAGTGCTCTGTCACCCGCCGGGCCACCTTGGCGTGCTGTTCACCGCCGTCGATGAGGAACACATCCGGCAGAGGCATGAACTTCTTGTCCTGCTCCATATAGTGGGTCAACCGCCGCGTCAGGACCTCCTCCATGGATTTATAGTCGTCGGGATGGCCGTCCAGGCCCTTGATGCGGAAGCGCCGGTAGCGGTCCTTGGCGGGCTTGGAGCCCTGGAAGACCACCATGGAGGCGACGATGTCCTCGGCGCCGGTATTGGAAATGTCGTAGGACTCCAGCCACTCCGGCGGCTCTGCCAGGCCCAGCAGCTTCCCCAGCAGCTCGATGGTGCGGCTGGCCCGCTCCTGGCTGGAGGTCTGGCGTTCCGCCTCCTCCCGGGCGTTGGCCGCGGCCAGCTGGAGCACCTGGGCCCGGTCCCCCCGCTGGGGGACCCGCAGGATCACCCGGTGGCCCGCCTTCTCGCTCAGGAGCTGCTCGAGCACCTCCTGATCCTCCACACTCACAGGGAGGAAGATCTCCCGGGGCAGGGCAGAGCGTCCGCCATAGTATTGCAGCAGCAGGGCGGAGAGGATCTCCCCCTCGTCCTCCAGGGCGGAGGCGCCAAACAGCTCCGCCTCCCGGCCGGTCAGCTGGCCCTCCTCGTAGTGGAGTACCGCATAGCAGCACTTGGCCTCCAGGTACAGGCCCCAAACGTCGGTGTCTGCGCACACACCAGCAATCACCTTCTGCCGCTTGCCCAGGACCTTGATGGCCTGGATACGGTCGCGCAGGGCGGCGGCCTCCTCAAAGCGCAGCGCCTCGGCGGCCTCCTGCATCTCCTTCTCCAGCTGGGCGGTCACCAGGCGCACCTTGCCCTCCAGCAGCTGCACCGCCAGGTCGATCCGCCGGTTGTACTCCTCCGCGCTCATCTCCGGCCGGCAGAAGCCGTCGCACCGGCCCATGTGGTGGTTCAGGCAGGGTCGCTCCTTGCCGATGTCCCGGGGGAAGGTCTTGTGGCAGGTGGGCAGATGGAGGGCGTTGCGGATGGCGTCCAGGGCGGAGCGGGTCTCCAGGCGGCCGCCGTAGGGACCGAAGTACCGGGCCCCGTCGCTGGCAACCCGGCTGACGATGGAGAAACGGCGGTACTGCTCCCGGCTGAGCCGGACAAAGGGATAGCCCTTGTCGTCCTTGAGCAGGATGTTGTAGCGGGGCATGTACTGCTTGATGAGCGCGTTTTCCAGCACAAGGGCCTCAAACTCCGTGCCTACGATGATGGTGTCAAATTCATGCACCAGGCTCACCATGGTCTGGGTCTTGAGGTTGTGGCCCCGTCCGGCCTGGAAGTACTGGCTCACCCGGTTTTTCAGCTTTTTTGCCTTGCCCACATAGATCACCGTGCCGTCCTTGCCATGCATCAGGTACACGCCCGGGGCCAGGGGCAGGCTGTTGGCCTTTTCCAGCAGCTCTTCCTTGGTCATAGTCCGTCCTTCCCCCGGGGCAGGCCCCGGGAAATAAAGTAAAAGACTGTTCCGTTGCCGAAACAGTCTTCTCATCCGTCATGCACTTATTCGCCGAATTCCCCGGAACGGACCAGCTCGGCAAGGGCCTCGACAGCTTCCTTCTCATCGGAGCCGTCGGCGATCAGGGTAATCGTCGTACCCTTCACAATCCCCAGAGACAAGACGCCCAGCAAACTCTTTGCATTGACCCTGCGCTCGTCCTTCTCTACCCAGATGCCGCTCTTGAATTCATTGGCCTTGCGGATGAAATAGGTGGCAGGTCTTGCGTGCAGACCAACCTCGTTGTTAATGGTGACTTCCTGAGTATACATACCGATATCTCCTCTTCATATCTCAATCTGCATGGTGGTTCGCAGCTCGGGAATATAGTTATTATGTTAGCAAATTTCTTTTTTTTCGTCAATAGCACATTATACAAAATTATCCGGTGAATCCAGACGTCTCCACGCCATTTTGTGGGAAAATTTATGGAAGAATCCAGATTCAGCCCTGATATCGCCATTATTTTCACACTTTAAAGGAAAGTATTCCCGGATTGCGCGGGGATTATGCTTCCCGCTGACGGTATCCTATGCGGGGGGAATCGGGGAGGTGTCACAGGCTGTCCGGCGAATACGCCCCGAAGCCCTCCCCGAGCACCTCGTGGGCCTCGCAGACAATAATAAAGGCGTTGGGGTCGATGGCTGTGACGGAGGCCTTGATAGCGGCGATCTGGCTGCGCTTGAAGGCGCACAGGACCACCTGCTTCAGATCCCCGCTGTACCCGCCCCGGCCGTCCAGCAGGGTGATGCCCAGATCCATTTGCAGCAGATGCTTTGCGATCTCCTGGCTTTTGGCACTGATGATGTAGGCAATTTTAGCGTTGATGGAACCATAGACCACCATGTCCATGGCCAGGCTGGAGATGTACATGGCGATGATGCCGTAGAGGGCGTTATTGACGTTGCGGAAGACCAGTGCGTAGGCGCAGATCACCATTACATCAATGCACAGGCACAGCCGCCCGATGGACAGCTGGTGGATTTTGTACTTCAGCAGGCGTGCGGCCAGCTCGGTGCCGCCGGTGGTAGCCCCCACGCCCAGCAGCAGGCCCATGGACAGCCCCAGCAGGACGCCGCCATAAATGCTGCTCAGCAGCGGATCCATGGGCTGGAAGGTGTGCAGGGCCGCCAGGCCGTCGATCATCAGGGATCCTGCGGCCATGGCGTACAGGGAGGAGACCAGGATGCGGATCCCCTGCTTGCGCACGCCAATGAGGAACAAGGGGACATTCAGTACAATAACTGTGATACCAACCGGGAGCAGGCCGGCAAAGCGGTTGACAATCTGGGCCACGCCGGTAAAGCCGCCCATAGAGATGTTGTTTGGCTGGAAGAACCAGTTAAACGACAGGGCGTAGATGGCGCTGCCCAGGGTAATCACCCCGTACTCATAGAACAGGCGCAGGATAGGGTTCTTGATCTTCATCATCTTCTCCTCTTTCTTTCCGATTTGGATGGCTGGGATAGGCGCCGCCCCGGAGACAGCCGCACAGGTGGGCGCGGGTGCTAAAAACAGGAATCACATCCTGGCGTTCCCGCCAAGTGACGTGATTCCTGCTTTTATTCCGCTAAGGGCAGGAGCCTGCTGGGAGAGGCTTACTTCAAGCTCTCGGCAACTGCCACGGCCACAGCGACGGTAGCGCCCACCATGGGATTGTTGCCCATGCCGAGGAAGCCCATCATCTCCACGTGGGCGGGGACGGAGGAGCTGCCGGCGAACTGGGCGTCAGAGTGCATCCGGCCCATGGTGTCAGTCATGCCGTAGGAGGCAGGGCCGGCGGCCATGTTGTCGGGGTGCAGGGTGCGGCCGGTGCCGCCGCCGGAGGCCACGGAGAAGTACTTCTTCCCCTGCTCCACGCACTCCTTCTTATAGGTGCCCGCTACGGGGTGCTGGAAGCGGGTGGGGTTGGTGGAGTTGCCGGTGATGGACACATCCACGCCCTCCAGGTGCATGATTGCCACGCCCTCGCGCACGTCGTCTGCGCCGTAGCAGCGCACATTGGCCCGCTCGCCCTCGCTGTAGCGGATCTCCTTGACCACGTTCACCTTGCCGGTGCCGTAGTCAAACTGGGTCTGGACATAGGTGAAGCCGTTGATGCGGCTGATGATCTGGGCAGCGTCCTTGCCCAGGCCGTTGAGGATAACGCGCAGGGGCTCCTTGCGGGCCTTGTTGGCGTTCTTGACAATGCCGATAGCGCCCTCAGCGGCGGCGAAGGACTCGTGGCCGGCCAGGAACGCGAAGCACTTGCTCTCGTCGCTGAGGAGCATCGCACCCAGGTTGCCGTGGCCCAGGCCCACCTTGCGGTCGTCGGCCACGCTGCCGTCGATGCAGAAGGCCTGCAGGCCCTCGCCGATGGCGCGGGCGGCGTCAGCAGCGGAGGAGACGTTCTTCTTGATAGCGATAGCCGCGCCTACCACGTAGGCCCAGCAGGCGTTTTCAAAGCAGATGGGCTGGATGCCCTTGACGATCTCATAGGGGTCAAAGCCCTTCTCCTGGCAGATGGCGCGGCACTCTTCGACATCCTTGATGCCGTACTGAGCGAGGACGCCGTTGATCTTGTCGATTCTTCTCTCGTAGCTTTCAAACAGAGCCATAATTTTTGTCCTCCTCTCTTATTCGTGCCGGGGGTCGATATACTTGGCAGCGGCGTCGAACTGGCCGTAGTGGCCCTTGGCCTTCTCCAGGGCGGTGTTGGCGTCGTCGCCCTTCTTGATGAAATCCATCATCTTGCCCAGGTTCACAAACTCATAGCCAATGACCTCATCGTCCTTGTTCAGGGCCATGCGGGTGCAGTAGCCCTCGGCCATCTCCAGATAGCGGGGGCCCTTCTCCTTGGTGCCGAACATGGTGCCCACCTGGCTGCGCAGGCCCTTGCCCAGGTCCTCCAGGCTGGCGCCCACGGCCAGACCGCCCTCGGAGAACGCGGACTGGGTGCGGCCGTAGACGATCTGGAGGAACAGCTCCCGCATGGCGGTGTTGATGGCGTCGCACACCAGGTCGGTGTTCAGGGCCTCCAGGATGGTCTTGCCGATGAGGATCTCGCTGGCCATGGCGGCGGAGTGGGTCATGCCGGAGCAGCCCAGGGTCTCCACCAGGGCCTCCTCAATAACGCCCTCCTTCACGTTCAGCGTCAGCTTGCACGCGCCCTGCTGGGGGGCGCACCAGCCCACGCCGTGGGTGAAGCCGCTGATATCCTTGATTTCCTTGGCCTGGACCCACTTGCCCTCCTCGGGGATGGGAGCGGGACCATGGTATGCGCCCTTGGCGACGGGGCACATGTGCTGTACTTCGGTAGAATAGATCATGGCGAATCTTCCTTTCCTTTATATTGAACAGTCGCGGGGAAAAGCAATCGACTCAGTTGCTTTCTGCGGATGCCCGGGAACCGGCCCGGGCCTATTAAATTATAGAGAAAAGGCGTCCCTTTGTCAAGGACGCCTGGTAGAAATCCAGTGATTTTCTTCTGGCTGGCAATTCTCCAAACAGGAATTTGTCTTACTCTTCCCAGTGCTCCAGGGTGCCGGCTGGATAGGCGTTTGTCCAATGATATGGCTGCAATTCCCTCAATTCTACAAATTTGATGGTATCCTCGTCCGTTGTGACAGCCACTTGTACGTCTTCGCCCCAATACCGCAGCCTCTCCTGACAAATGCCGCACGGTGATAATACCTTATATGGGGAATTTTCATCATCACGGATAAGGCACATACAATGCGTTACTTTTTCATTGTATTTGTGGGCCTCCAGCATCGCTCCCAATTCAATACAAACGACTGCACTTGCATTAGCGGTGTCAATTGAGACGCTGGTATAATAATTCCCCTTGGATGTGTGAACCACACCAGCGCCGCCCCAACCGGTAGGATACCGCGTTTCAATCAGGTCTACTGCTTTCCGATACATTTCCTGTTCGATTTCGTAATACCGCATAAATACCTCCCAAAATCACGATCTACACACCTAATTATGTGTTTTGCGGACGTATTACAATGTTTGCTGCTTGCAGGGTGCCGTTATATTGGAACCGTTGCGGGAAAAAGCCGCCCCTTTGTTAAGAACGCCTGATAGAAATCCAGTGATTTTCTTCAGGGGCTCCTGCCAAACAGGGGAGGATATAAAGCGGATAGGAACCATGCCCCGCGGGTTTCCGCAGGCGGTGCGGATGGACAGCTGATTATCCGGGGATAATTGGCGCCAGAGGCAGAAGGGCAGCTGGCTAACTGATGGTTTCACACGCGCCCGGCACGCTGGGGACGTAGGGCTGCATCACATAACAGGCCCGGCCGTTTTCTTTTGCTTGATATAAGATGTTGTCTGTTTCCGTCAGCAGATCTTTTACATTCTGGGGAAAAACAAACTCATATGCGCCGATACTGCAGCTGATCGTCTGGCTATCCAGTGTTCCGGAAAGGGCGGTAAGGAATTGATCCAGCCGCCGCCTCAGCTCCTGCTGCGGCATGGGGGTTTCAATGATAACGGCAAACTCATCCCCACCGATTCTTCCCACCTTCCCGTCTTCCCCAACAATCTGCTGGAGATTTGCCGCAATCGTCTTCAGGACATGGTCCCCGACAGAATGGCCAAAGGTGTCGTTAATTGATTTGAAATAATCTGCATCTACAAATAGAAACCAGCCCGTCCTCTCCTGGCCGGTGCGGATCGTTTTCTGTGCTTTTTCGCAGTGGTACAGGAACATCCTTCTCCCCATGACACCCGTCAACGCGTCCAGATCCCCTATATATTCGTTGTATGCCATATATTTATAGATAGACATCAATAAAATGACGGAAATGGCGTTCAGAGACAGCGAGGCAAAAAGGAACTGTATCTGTAGATGCAGCAGGTCGGCAGAAATGGAGGAGGACACCGCGATGCCATGCTGATTGAGCATGAACGATTCCCTTTCAGAAAAATAGTTTGCCGCAAAAACCGCCATGCAAATCACAAAGGATTCCAGCAGCGCAAAAAACAGGTTCATCTTTTTCGATGAGTAGGGGCTATGGATGGATTGGTCGATGCATAGCTTGATGTGCTGGATGGTTTTGCTCTGATAAATTGCCCATAATATTTCAACTGTCGCAACACAGATTGCTGCAAAGACAGCATCTTCCCAGTCCCATTGCAGGGCCGAATGGTAGTGATACCCCAGCTCAGGGAATAGTATCCCCATCGCAGTATAGACCAGCAGGGAGTGTATCTTGGGAGCGAACATGGAAATCATCCCCGCCCACAGGCGGAAGTGCTTCCGCCTTCTGGCCAATAGGAAGGCAAGCCCAATAAGGAGCCCGAACAGGGCCCTTGTACCCACACTCAGCAGCAGGCTGTTGACTGGGGAACTGCTTAAAAAGGGGGAAAATGCGGCATCTGCCGGCATGACATACGAAGCAGACGCTTTATACATGCTGGCAGCTCCGAAGGTGAGCCCAACGATGACAGACTGCAAAGGGCCAAACAGGCACCCCGCCACCAGGATGGGGATGTACGCCGTGGTAACAGAGATAGGCGGTATGTGGATATAGCCCAAAAAAGTAAACGACATTAACAGTTCAATTGCAATGAGGATTCCCAAAGAATAGCGGACAAAGCAGGAATCGTTCCACAATTTTTTGATTGCTGCCAACAAACATCCCTCCCAATCCAATAACACCTGCAAGCTTAACACGACTGCACACACATAGATCCCTGCTGCTTTTGTTGCTCTATAATAGGATAACTATATCCTGTTTTGAACAAAATGTCAACATTTCCTAACAAAAATCCACTAATCAGTGCTGAGGGCATCCCAGCCCGGGTGATTTCACGAAAACACATTGACTGGAGCCCTGCCCTGTGATAGGATGGGGGCGGCAAATTTGGAATTTGATGGAGGGTCTGGATATGTTGAGGCCAAAGGAAATCATATGCAAGTGGGTGGATGCCTTTAACAGCCATGATGTAGAGGCGATGATGGAGCTGTATCATGACAACGCAGTCAACCATCAGGTAGCAAATGCGCCGGTGACCGGCAAGGAAGCAATCAGGGAAATGTTTGCAGCGGAATTTGCAGTAGCCGATATGACAGCTATTGTAGAAAATATTTTTGAGGACGGGCAGTGGGCGATCCTGGAGTGGAGGGATCCCCTGGGGCTGCGGGGCTGTGGATTTTTTCAGGTTGTCAATGGGAAGATCCTGTTCCAGAGAGGATACTGGGATAAGCTCTCCTTTTTGAAGCAGCACAATCTGCCGGTTGAATAGGGACAATCTCCCCAATTTTAGATTTATCGGCGGATTGTAGCACACAAGGATTGCCATATCAACCGGTTTTGAAGATATACTGCAACAATATTATCAAAAGGGAAAATCCGGTTTCCCGGTTGCAGCCCGCCGGAAAACATGCTACAATATACTTGGAAGCGCCGCGCTGCGGCGGCAGGCACAAAGGCAGGGCGCGGGGGAGCCCGGCGGTACGGCAGGTATCGCCGGGCCCCTTTGCCGCTGTGCCCGGGTATTTTGGAAGGAAAGAGAAGAATTCCTATGGAAGATCAAAAGAAAGCGTACCTGTTTGAGGAGGCCCCGATCCACAAGGCGGTGTTCTCTATGGCAGTGCCCACCATCATCAGCTCCCTGGTGATGGTGCTCTACAACCTAGCGGACACCTACTTTGTGGGGATCCTCAACGACCCGATCCAGAACGCCGCCGTCACCCTGGCGGCCCCGGTGCTGCTGGCCTTCAACGCAGTAAACAACCTCTTCGGCGTGGGCAGCTCCAGCATGATGAGCCGTGCCTTGGGACGGAAGGACTATGATACGGTACGGCGGTCCTCCGCCTTCGGATTCTATGGCTCCGTGTGCGGCGGCCTGCTCTTCACCGTGGCATTGCTGGTGGCCAAGGGGCCGCTGCTGGCGCTGCTGGGCACGAACCAAGAGACCGCTGCGGCTACAGGCGAATATTTGACGTGGACCGTGACCTGCGGCGCGGCCCCCGCCATCCTGAATGTGGTCATGGCCTATATGGTCCGCTCGGAGGGCAGCACCCTCCACGCCAGTATCGGCACCATGAGCGGATGCCTGCTGAACATGGTCCTGGACCCCATCTTCATCCTGCCCTGGGGGCTGGGCATGGGGGCGGCCGGTGCGGGGCTGGCCACCTTCCTCTCCAACTGTGCAGCCTGTGTGTACTTCTTTGTGCTGCTGTTTGTCCGGCGGGGGAAGACCTACGTCTGCATCCGGCCCAGTATGCTCCGCCTGGACCGCTCCATTGTGGCGGGTGTGTGCGCCGTGGGCATCCCGGCAGCCATCCAGAACCTGCTGAACGTGACGGGGATGACGGTACTCAACAATTTTACCTCCTCCTTCGGCGCGGATGCGGTAGCCGCCATGGGGATTGCCCAGAAAATCAACATGGTGCCCATGAACATTGCCCTTGGCGGTTCCCAGGGGGTTATGCCCATTGTCGGCTACAACTATGCCTCCGGCAACCGGGACCGGATGCGGGGGACTGTCGGCTTTGCCATGCGTCTCTCCGTCTCCTTCCTGTTTTTTGTGGCGGCCTGCTACTATTTTGGCGCGGAATTTTTCGTGGGCCTGTTTATCCGCAATGAGGACATCATCGCCTATGGCGCACGCTTCCTCCACGGGATGTGCCTGGCCCTGCCGTTTTTGAATGTGGACTTCATGGCGGTCGGCGTATTCCAGGCCGCCGGCATGGGGCGCAAGGCGTTTTTCTTCGCCATCCTGCGCAAGATTATCCTGGAGATCCCGGCCCTCTATCTCCTCAACGCCCTCTTCCCCCTCTATGGGCTGGCCTACGCCCAGGCGGTGACGGAGGTGATCCTGGCAGTGACCGCGCTGCTGGTCCTGCGCAAGCTCTACCAAAGCTTGGAGTGAGCCGTGATTGAAATATGCAAAAACAGTGCGCTGCCTGTGGGCGGCGCACTGTTTTTTATTACGGCTGATTACGGCTGCTGCTGGAGCTTCTGTTCGTCCCCGTTGGACTTGGGACGGGTTTTGGGAGGCTCGGAGTAGCCGAAGTCCCTGGCTGCGGAGGCGGTGTCCCGGTTGAGCATGGCCTCCATGACCTTGATATCGCTGACCACATCCATGGCGTCGGCGCTGTAGAGCTGGTCCAGCTGGTGCTCAAAGCCCTCTACGATGGCGTCCATGGTCTGCTCAATGCGTTCCTTGGCCTGGCGCAGATGCTCCCCCTCCACGCCTGTCTCTTCGAACTCTGCATAGGTGTCCAGGAGCTTCTGGGTGGTAGGCAGGTAGTAGTCAAAAAATGTACGGATGCGCTCCCGCTTCTCCGGGTGTTCCTCCACCTCCCGGAAGATCAGGCCGCTGACCTGCTCAAGCCGATCGATCTTCCGGCTGAGCTCCGGGTCGGCGATCCGGTCGTTGGCGTGGCGGATCTTGCGCAGGATACCGGAATAGCCCGCCTCGGTCTCCTTGGGGGTGGGCACGGGAGGCGCTTCAGGCTCCGGAGGCTGCTCCTCCTCCAGGGTGGCGCCGAAGCGGAGGAAGTAGCCCCGCTCGTGGTCAATATAGGCGTCCTCCCCCAGGTAGCCCTTGTCAATGAGCTTTTGCAGCTCTTTTGCAGCCTTGGCCGGGGAGCGGTTGACGCGCTTGGAGATCACGTCAAGAGGCATGGCATCTACATTGCCGATGGCCAGGATATACCGCTGGCTGCGGCGGTTCATACGGTTGAGGTAATGGCCCCGGAAGAACATCAGCCCGCCGGAGAATAAAAAGCTCACGCTGGCAAAGAAGTTGTCAGAATCCGGCGAATAGCCCGAGAAGACCTCGCTCAGGAAGTCCATCCCCACCAGGCCGCCTACGGCCAGGAAAATGATGCCCAGCATCCGCAGCAGCACCCCTGCGGGCTTGGATTTTTTGATCTTGGGCTGCTTTGCCTTTTTTTGTTTATCCGGCTTTACCGGTTCAAAGGGTGGCGCCGTCTTGACGGATTGCTCCACCTGCCGGGCAGTGCGGCTGATGGTCCGCTCCACCTGGGCGGCGGCCCGCCGGATGGCCTCGTCCGTGCGGTCCGCTGCGCGCCCGGCGGCGCGGTCCGCACGGGCCTCCGCGTTGCGCATGGCCCGCTCTACCGCGCTCTCCGCCTGGCTGTAGGCGGTTTTGCGGGAGGCGGCGTTCTGGTTTTTGCGTTTGCTGCTGTCGCCAAAAAGATTGAAGAACAGCAGTGCCAGGGCCACCGGCCAGATGCCCAGGGAGAAGAGGATGATAATGACCGGCCAGCTGTACCAGCCGGAGTTGTTGGAGCTGTTTTTCGGCGGCTGCGGCTGCGGCCGGGGCGGAGGGGGTGGATAGGGCGGCGGTGTCTGGCGGGGCGGCGTCTGGCCGCCGGTAAATTTTTCCTTGTCAAAGTAGTCGTCCATTTACTTGCCCTCTTTCCTGCGCAGTTTCGTCTGGTTCCCCTTTTCGTCCACGAGATAGGTGCGCTCCAGCTGCCCGGTGAGGCTGCCGACGACAGAGTCGATATACTCCCGCCGCAGGAGCTCCCGCTCCGCCTTCTCCGCCTCTGTCAGCCCCTGGGCCTTGTTCTTCCGCGCCAGGTCGTTGATCCGATCAATTTTATATTGTTCCATAACGCCTCCTGATGGTAGCCATCCTTTTCCTTTCTAGGCGAAGAAAAAGGGTTAAACAGAAAAATTTCGCACGTGGTTATCAGTAGGATTGGTTTTTTAGCTCATTTTCAATCAGGCAGGCAGCGATTTCAAAGGCCTGAATCCGCCGCTTTGCCAGCGTGATCTGGGATTTATAACGCTGCGGCTGTTCCTTCGCCTCCAGGGTTTTGACGGTCTCCCGCAGCTTATGCAGGGTGGAGCCGATCTGCCGCTGGGCTTCCAGCAAGTCGTCCTTTGAGAAATCCACAATACAGTCCTCCAAGGGATGGTTTTATAGATAACGTTCAATGGTAATCCCGATGCGGCCCTTTTTGGTCAGCCCGCCCACTGCGGTGAGCTTCGCCTTGCCCAGGCCCCGGGCGGTGAGGACGGCGCCCTCCGCCACCGGTTTATCCGGCTTGAGGCAGGGGGTGTGATCCAAATTCACCCGGCCAGCGGCAATGAGCTCCGCCGCCCGCCCCCGGCTCAGGGAAAAGGCGGAGGCCGCCACCGCGTCCAGGCGCAGGGAGGATACGGTATCCCGGATGGTTTTTACCTGGAGCTGGGGAACACACAGCGCCTCCCGCCCGATCTCGGACACATCCAGGCGCACCCGGCCCGCCTGCCCCCACTCCTGGAGAAAGAACTCCCGCAGGGAGGGGGCGGCCACGATGTCTGCGCTGTGTGGGGAGACCAGGATATCCCCCACCCGCTCCCGCGTGACGCCCAGGCCCATGAGGCTGCCCAGGATGTCCCGGTGGGACAGGGTGCTGTCCTGCCCGTGGAAGGCGGCCCGGAGGAACACCAGCTCCTCCCCGGCATCCTCCGCCCAATCGGGGAGGAAGACCAGCAGGCGGCGTTCCGCCTCCTCGTAGCCGCCGTCGAAGACATACCCTGACCGGACACCGGCAGCGCGGAGCATCCCCTCCGCCAGCTGCTGCTCCCGGGGGCTGAGGAAGACGGTGGCAGCGGGGATATTCCGCCGCTGGGACTGGTCGTATTTATCTAAAATCCGGGCCAGCAGCAGCCGGTCCTCCGGCTCCTGGGCCGCTTTGGCGATCACTGCGGCCTTATCCATGGAGGTTCTGGGTGTTGTAGAGCTGGGCATAATCCCCGCCCCGGGCCAAAAGCTCCTGGTGGCTGCCCTCCTCCGCGACCACGCCGTTGCGTACCACCAGAATCCGGTGGGCATTGCGGACGGTGGAGAGGCGGTGGGCGATGATGAGGGTGGTGCGGCCCCGGGCCAGCTCGTCAAAGGCCCGCTGGATCTTGGCCTCGGTGACGCTGTCCAGGGCAGAGGTGGCCTCGTCAAGGATCAGCACCGGCGGATCCTTGAGGAAGATGCGGGCAATGGAAATGCGCTGCTTCTGCCCGCCGGAGAGCAACGTCCCCCGTTCGCCCACATAGGTGTCGAAGCCGTCGGGCATGGCCATGATATCGTCGTAGATCTCTGCCCGCTTGGCGGCGGCAATCACCTCGTCGGTCGTCGCGCCGGGCCGGCCGTAGCGGATATTGTCCATGATGCTGGCGGCAAAGAGGAACACGTCCTGCTGTACCACGCCGATATTCCGGCGCAGGCTCTGCTGGCGCACATCCCGCACGTCGTGGCCGTCGATTTGGATGCTGCCCGTCCCCACGTCATAAAACCGGGGGATCAGGCTGCACAGGGTGGTCTTGCCGCCGCCGGAGGGGCCTACCACGGCGATGGTCTCCCCCGGGCGCACATGGAGGGAGACATGGTGGAGGACCTCGGCGTCGTCCCGCTCGTAGGCGAAGGAGACGTTGTCCACATCGATCTGCCCCTTTACGCCGGTCAGCTCGATGGCGTCCGGCTTGTCCTTGAGATCCGGCTCAATGCGCATCAGCTCCACAAACCGGCTCAGGCCGGCCATGCCGTCCACCAGCATCTCCGAGAGGTTGGAGAGCTTGCGCATGGGGTTGATAAAGGTGCTGGTGTAGAGGCTGAAGGTGATCAGATCCACATAGGTCATCTGCCCGTCCATGATGAGCAGCCCGCCCACGGTGATGACAGCCACCGGCAGGATGCACATAAAGAACTCCATGGAGCACATGAACCATGCCATTGCCTTGTAGCGCTCCTTCTTGGAGGTCTTGAACCGCTCGTTGGCCCCGGAGAACTTCTCGCTCTCTGTGCGCTCGTTGGAGAAGGCCTTGGCGGTGCGCATCCCGGAAATGCTGGACTCAATGTCCGCGTTGATGCTGGCGATATTCTGCTTGACCCGCCGGGAGGCCTGGATCATGTTGCGGCGGTTGAGGTTGATGACCACCAGGAAGGTGGGGATGAGCAGGAGCATCACCAGGGCGAGGCGCCACTGGATGGTGAACATGATGGCGATTGCCCCGGCCACCGTCACGCCGGAGATGAACAGGTCTTCCGGCCCGTGGTGGGCCAGCTCCGTGATGTCAAAGAGCTCCGCCGTCATCCGGCTCATGAGGTGGCCGGTGCGGTTTTTGTCGTAGAAGCCGAAGGAGAGGGTCTGGAGATGGCTGAACAGGTCCTTGCGGATGTCCGCCTCCACCAGTACGCCGAAGGTGTGGCCCCAGTAGCAGACCACGTATTGCAGGCCCGCCCGCAGGAGGTAGGCGGCCAGCAGCACGGCGATGACGCTGAAAAACGCCTGGTAACGGCTGTCAGGGATGAGCTCGTACATGCACAGCCGGGACACGTAGGGGAAGCTCAGGTCAATCAGGGAGATCATCAGCGCACAGGCCATATCCAGAAGGAAGAGCCGCATATGGGGCTTGAAATAGCTGACAAAAATGGACAGCAGGCTCTGCTGTTGAAAATTGCGGGTGGTCATGGAAGCGCCTCCGTTTTCTCATCTTTTTCGTAATGCTTTATTGTATCATATTTGCTATCCCGATGCAACGGTGGTTTCTTTGCGTTTTTTTAAATTTTGAAAACAGCCATAATTGAAAAACCTGTTGTCATAGCGTGCAAATTGTGGTAAAGTGATAGCGAATCTATGAATAGGATAAAGGTGGGAGCGTATGGACAATCACATTTTTCGCAGGGAACTGAATGGCTTTAACCGTCAGGACGTGATGGAGTATATTGAGCGGACCCAGCGGCAGGCAGAGGAATCTGCCGCGAAGCTGGAGGCCCAGGCGGAGGAGCTCCGCCAGCAGATGGACGAGGCCCGGCAGGCCCTGGAGGAGTGTACCGAGGAGAAGGCCGGCGTGGAGCGCCAGCTGGAGGACATGACCCTGCGCTACAACCATGCAAAAAATAACTGGGACGCCCAGAGCGAGGCAAAGGAATCCTTCCGCCAGGATGTGGCGCAGCGGGACCGGACAGTTCGGGAGCTCACCGAGGAGAACCAGCGCCTGTTCCACCAGATCCAGGAGCTGGAGGGGCAGCTGGAGGGGATGCGCCGGGACAAGGAGCGGATTGCCCAGCTGGAGCTGGACGCCCACCAGCGCTCCGACGAGCTGATGGCCCAGACAGAGGCCCGCACACAGGATCTGATTTCCCAGGCGGAGGCCCGGGCGGAGGAGGTGTTGGCCAAGGCGGAGGCTGAGGCGGCCAGCCTGCGCAAGGAGGCTGAGGAGCAGGCGGAGGCGACGGAGGGCCAGGCCCATTTCCGCGCCCAGAAGCTCCTGCGGGAGATGGAGGAAAAGATTGGGAGCACTGCGGAGGAGTACGATAAGCTCTTCCAGTCTGTTGATACCATTGCCGGCCATATTACCAGCGAACTGCGGAAGCTGGATGTTACCGCAGCCCAGCTGCCGATCAGCTTCAACCACCTGAAGGAGGGCCTTGCAGACCTCCAGGCCAGGGCAAAGGAGCGTTCATAAGGCGTATCAGTACATAGGAAGGGCCGGGCAGCGGTTGGGCTGCCCGGCTCTTTTGCTATTCTACCACACAAGGGCACAGATACAGCGGACCGCTATGCACAGGCAGATCCCCACCGCTGTGGGGAGGGCCACGGCCAGGGCGGTCCATTTGGCGCTGCGCGTCTCCCGCCAGATGGTGAAGCAGGTGGTGCCGCAGGGGAAGTGGAAGAGGGTGAACAGCAGGGCGCACAGCGCGGTCGCCGTGGTCCAGCCGTTTGCGCTGAGCAGCCCGTGGAGCTCCGCCAGGCTCCCATAGTCTGTCAGGGCGCCGGTGGAGAGGTAGCCCATCAGGATACAGGGTACTACGATCTCGTTGGCCGGGAAGCCCAGCAGGAAGGCAAGCAGGATGAAGCCGTCCAGGCCCATCAGCGCCCCCAGGGGCTGGAGGAGCCCTGCCAGGCGCACCAGGATGCTCTGCCCGCCGATGTCCACATTGGCCGCCGCCCAGATCAGAAGCCCCGCCGGGGCGGCCACCGCTACCGCACGCCCCAGCACAAACAGCGTCCGGTCAAAGATGGAGCGTACCAGCACCTGCCCCACCTGGGGGGCCCGGTAGGGGGGCAGCTCCAGGGAGAAGGAGGAGCTCTCCCCCTGGAGCACTGTCGCCGCCAGCAGGCGGCTGGCCCACAGGGTCATGGCCACTGCCAGCACAATGGCCCCCATCAGTGCCGCTGCGGCGGTGACAGATCCCCACAGCCCGCTGCCAGTGACAAAGAACATGGAGATCAGGGCGATCAGGGTGGGCAGGCGGCCGTTACAGGGCATAAAGGAGTTGGTCAGGATGGCAATCAGCCGCTCCCGGGGGCTCTGGATAATCCGGCAGCCCATCACACCGCAGGCGTTGCACCCAAGGCCCATACACATCGTCAAGCTCTGGCGGCCGTGGGCCCCGGAGCGCTGGAAAAAATGATCCAGGTTAAAGGCTACCCGGGGCAGGTACCCCGCATCCTCCAGCAGGGTGAACAGGGGGAAGAAGATAGCCATGGGCGGCAGCATCACCGACACCACCCAGGCCACGGTCCGGTACATCCCATCCACCAGCGCCCCCTCCAGCCACCAGGGGGCGTTGAGCGCCTGCAAGGCCCCCCGCAGGGGCTCCTGCCAGCCCATCAGCAGCTTGGAGAGCAGCTCAGAGGGGATGTTTGCCCCCACCATAGTCAGCCACAACACGCCCGCCAGCAGGAGCAGCATTGCCGGGATGCCGGTGGCCTTGCTGGTCAACAGCCGGTCCAGGGCCCGGTCCCGGCGGTGGGCCTTCTCATCGTCCAGCGTGACCACCTCCCGGGCGATCCCGGCGGCTTGGGCCATGGCGGCGGCGGCGCGGCACTCCCCGCACCCGGCACACCCCTCCGGGCAGGGGGCCGGCCCCCCCGGGCGGGGCTGGGGATGGAGGGCCGCATCCTCCAGGGCCTGCCGCAGGGCGTCCAGCCCCTGGCCGCCCCTGGCTGCGGCCCCCACCACCGGGCAGCCCAGCCGCTGCTGCAACAGCTCCAGATCTACCTCGATATGCTTTTTTGCCGCCTCATCCAGCAGGTTGACACACAGCACCACCGGCCAGGCGATCTCCAGAATTTGCAGTACAAGGGCCAAATTCCGCTCCAGGCAGGTGGCGTCCGCCACCACCAGCGTCACATCCGCCTCGCCGGAGAGCAGATAGTCCCGGGTGACCTCCTCCTCGGCGCTGCCGGGGCGGAGGGAGTAGGTCCCGGGCAGGTCCACCAGGGCGTAGGTACGCCCGTGATATGTATAACTCCCCCTGGCCGTGGCCACTGTTTTCCCCGGCCAGTTTCCGGTGTGTTGATGCAGGTTGGTTAATGCGTTGAAAACAGTGGATTTCCCCACGTTGGGGTTGCCCGCCAGGGCAATCACCGGCCCTGGATTGGTCGATACAGCCATGCCAAGTTCCCTCCTTGTCGAACCGCCGCCGCAGAAGTTGGTTCCGGCGGCGTTACTGCCAGTGTATGCGCCGGCAGGGGGACAGGTGCGGAGAGGGCTATGGCAGCTGCCAGTTTTCCTGTTATTTCTGCCTCTATATTACCACAAAATTGGCTTTTTTTCAAGGCTTGTACGCCCTGCGCTTTTATGGTACATAGTATGCAGGAGGTGATCGCATTGAATCACTGGCTATCCAGCCTGTCCCAGGCACAGTGGGGGGCGGCGGCGTTGGAGCGGTACAACCGGCAGTCAGAACCATTTGGGCTGATGCTGTCAGAACAGGCGTTGACCCGGCTGCTGCAACACAGGGACGAGGCCTTGCGGCAGACAAACCGGATCGAATGGGGGGAGGGGGCGTTGGGGAAATTGATTGCGGCGTTTTGTGATTCGCCCTATATTGTGCAAAAATGCGTACGAGGAGACGCTGACAGAATTGCAGGGGTTATTCTACAGCTTCAAAAATGAATGCCATGATTTGGTATCTGATGACGAATTGATCGGGGCCATGCGGTTGATTTACAATGAGGTTGCGAGGGGGAGTACAGAGTATGTGGCCGGGGTTGGCTGGGAAACGATGGTTCAGATTGCTGTGACGGCAAGCGTGGAAGGGACCGAGCTGGAGCGGCCGCCGTTCGGGGGTGGTTTTGATGGAGAAGAATATGAATAGCCAGCTTACGCCGCCCCTCACACCTGCGGAACGCAGCCTCATACAGGGGAAGCTTTTGCAGCTGCTCTCGCGCCAGGTGGAGCGGTACACAATGGGAGAGAGTACGTCCATCCGGGTAGAACAGGCGCAGGAGCTGCTGGATTCCATCTGCTATTGCCTGGGCATATCTGCCACAAATCCAGACGGGAGGTGGAGACGCCTGCTGTACTGCGATATCGCCCAAGAATATGCGGAGGGCCTGCTGCGTGTGGAACAGAAAAAGCAGCTGGGCATCTGCCTGTGGCAGGCGGCCTGCGCCAATCTGCCGCCGGTCTGGAGCACCGCGATGCTGGATACCTTGAAAAGCCTGGGTTCCTTTTGGAAAAAATATGACAGCGGCTGGTTTGCCCACTGGCTTCCCAGCGGCCTGGACTATCAGCTTGCCATACCCGTCTCAGATACGATCCGGGGTGTTGACTATGCTATCCGGTATTTGGAGCATCTTTTTTCCGAAAACCGCTTCCTCTCGGCCTATCAGCCGGACACATTGATCCCTGTACTTCACCAATATTGCCCTGATTACAAGGGGCTGGTAGTCAATTTGTTTGAACCTGCTGCTGCAAACGCCCTTGGCCTTGCTGTCCTGGGAAGGCTGGACGGTACGCTCCAACTAGGGCGGCAGGAGCTGGAGCGCTTATCTGGTGTATGGGCGCATATGGGGCGGGCTGAGATCCGGTGCTGCCTGCTCCAAGGGCTTGAGGGGCTGCGCCTGCGTCACGCTCTTGATCCAGAGGTATGTGCCTATATTGCCCAATATAGTGAGCAGCTTGCCGTGCGCGTTGACATGCTGCGGGACAAAGGGGGGCTGCATGGGATTTTCCTGGCTGTTTAGGGCATGTTTGAAAAATGTCAAAACGCCCGAATGGCGGATCTTTTTCCGCTGGACAGCGTTAAAAAATCCTGAAATACACAAAGTATTCCCGCGATTTTTTGCCCTGTCCATCGAAAAAATCTCTCGCTTCTGGTCATTCCGCCATTGATCAAACAAGCCCTGGTCCGGGACGCTACAGCTGGTTCTTTCCCCGGGGAATAAACTCCCCGGCAGTCTCCAGCACGTCTCCCCGATCCACTGCCAGCCTGCCGCGCAGGTATACCCGGGCAACAGACCCCCGGGTCCGGTAGCCCTCATAGGGGGTGTAGTCCACATGCTGGGCCTGGCTGGATGCGGTGATGATGCTGTCCGCCGCCGGGTCGTAGACCACCACATCGCCGTCGCTGCCCGGGGCAATGACGCCCTTCCGGGGCCAGCAGCCATAGAGCTTGGCCGGGTTCTCGCAGAGCACACGGCACATGTCCGCCTCCGCAATCCGGCCCGCCGCCACGCCGTGGGTGTACAGCAGCACACCCCGGTGCTCCACGCCGGGCAGTCCGCCGGGGATTTTGGTGAAGTCATACTGCCCTGCCCGCTTCTGGGCCAGGGTAAAGGAGCAGTGGTCTGTGGCGACAGTGTGGATCTCACCGCCCCGCAAGGCCGCCCACAGGGCCTCCTGATCCTCCCACCGCCGCAGGGGCGGGGCGCAGACGTACTTGGCCGCCTCCAGGAACTCCGCCTGGTCATAGACGCTGTCCTCCAGCAGCAGGTAGTGGGGGCAGGTCTCCACATATACCCGCTGCCCCCGCCTGCGGGCGGCGCGGACCTCCTCCAGGGAGTCCCGGCAGGAGAGGTGGACGATAATCACCGGCACATCCGCCAGCTGGGCCAGCCGCAGCAGGTGCCCTACCGCCTCCGCCTCCAGGGGTGCGGGGCGGGTGCGGGGATGGGAGGCCGGGGAGAGATGGCCTGCGGCCCTGGCCTCTGCGGTCAGCTGGCGGATAATACCGTCATTCTCACAGTGGACGCCTGCAATGCCGCCTACCTCCTTCAGCCGCCGGAGGGCCTGGAACATCTCCCCCTCCGGGAGCATCATGGCGGGGTAGGTCATGTACAGCTTAAAGGAGGGAATGCCCAGCGCCGCCATTTCCTCGATTTCCCGGGAAATCTCCCCATTCCAGTCGTCGATAGTCATATGGAAGCCGTAGTCACAGGCGGCGCGCCCCTCCGCCTTCTCCCGCCAGCGCGCCAGGCCCTGGGCCAGGGACTCCCCCTTGTCCGGGGCGGCGAAGTCGATCACTGTGGTGGTGCCGCCCCGCAGGGCCGCCCGGCTGCCGGTGATGAAATCGTCGGCAGTGATGGTACCGGCCACCTCCAGATCAAAATGGGTGTGGGCATCGATGAAGCCGGGGAACAGCAGCTTCCCGCTGCAGTCCACCACCTCCGCGTCCCCAACGGGGAGGCCCGCCTCTACAGCGGCCACCTTCCCGCCAGCCAGCAGCACGTCCGCCCGGCGCACACCCAGGCCGGAGACCACGCCGCCGCCTCTCAACAGCGTTTTCATCTGTAAACCTCCTTCTCAATAGCTGATCTGAAATGAGGGGAGGGGCTTGGCCCCTCCCTATTTCCCAACACAGAAGCGCTCAAAAATCCGTGATACCAAATCCTCCCGCAGGGTGCGCCCGGTGAGCTCCCCCAGGGCGTTGACAGCCCGCTCCGTATCGGCCAGGACCGCGTCGGGCGTCAGACCGCCTTCCAGCGCCTCCCTGGCCCCCCGGATGGCCTCCGCTGCCCGGGAGACAGCCTCTGCCTGCCGGGCGTTGGTCAGGATCTGTCCCGCCGGGGCCTCCCCCGCGGGGAATAGGGCCGCAACAGCGCTCTCCAGGGCCTCCAGGCCCTTCCCATTTACAGCGGAGACAGGAAGGATGCCGCCAAAGCGCGCCGCCAAAGCAGGGAGATCCAGCACCTGGGGCAAATCGCTCTTGTTGACCAGCACCAGCATCTGCCTGGCCAGCCCTGCGGCCTGGATAGCCGCTTCATCCTCCGCCATAAGGGGGTGGGAGCCGTCCAGAACCAGCAGGGCCAGCTCCGCCTGCCCTGCCGCAGCCCTGGCCCGGTCCACCCCCATGCGCTCCACCGCATCGGCGGCATCCCGGATACCGGCGGTATCGATCAGGCGCAGCAGGACGCCCCCCACCACGGCCTTCTCCTCCACGGTGTCCCGGGTGGTACCAGCCACGTCGGTGACAATGGCCCGGTCGTAGCCAAGCAGGGCGTTGAGCAGGGAGCTCTTCCCCACGTTGGGCCGGCCCAGGATGGCGGTGGGGACCCCCTGTCGCAGGAGACGGCCCCGGCCTGCGGTGGACAGAAGGGCGCGCAGCGCATCCTCCGCCTCTGCCAGCGTCCCCAGGAGCTCCTCCTGCTGTAAATCCTCGATGTCCTCATCCGGGTAGTCCACCACGGCATAAAACTGGCTGGCCAGGTCCAGCAGGCGGTTGTATAGGGGCTCCACCTGCCGCCGGAGCGCACCGCCCAGCTGCTCCACCGCGTTTTGCGCGGCCTGGGCGCTCTCTGCTTCAATCAGGTCGATGACCGCCTCCGCCTGGGTGAGATCCAGGTTCCCGCTGAGGAACGCCCGCCTGGTAAACTCCCCCCGGCCCGCCTGCCGCGCCCCAGCCGCAAAGAGGGCGCGCAGGCCCTCGTCCAGCACGACCGGTGAGCCATGGCAGTGGAACTCCACGCAGTCCTCCCCGGTGTAGCTGCGGGGGGCGGGAAAGCGGACCGCCAGAGCCTGGTCGATGGGTCGGCCCTCCCGGCCCAGCAGGCGGCCCAGGACCATCTCCCGCTCCCGGTGCTGGGAGAGGGGCGTCCCGTCCAGGGGCTGGAAGACCTGGGTGCAGATGGCAAAGCTCTCCGGCCCGGAGACCCGGAGGATGCCGATGGCGGAGAGGGTGTTCCCGGTAGAGATGGCGGCAATCGTATCCATAAACAGCGTTCTCCCTTCAAAGGCGTAACGGTATCCATCCGTTTTCTTGCAAGAAAAAGGATCAAAAAGAACGAAAACAGCCCGGCAGCTTGACCGCCTGGGATTTATCGTTTTCTCTTCTGGAACTTTTCCCGGGCGTATCCATGGGCCTCCTCGACCAGCGGCCAAGTGCGCTGGAAGGCCTCCTCCGACGGGTTCAGGATGCAGACCCAGCCCATCCAGGCGTAGACCGGGTGGGGGATGAGCTGGTCCAGGGCGGTGAAATCACAGGGCAGGGACACCACGCCGCCAGCCTGGGGCCGGGCGGGCTTGGGACCGAAGAGGGTACGGTAGGTGTCCGGCCGTACCCCGATATTCACCCGGAAGATGCCGGGCCGGTCCAGCTGAGAGGCTCTGTCGTTGGCCCCGTCCTGATCCTTGATAGTCAGGAGGTAGACGCCCCGCTTGAGGGCGTGGCCGGGGTTGTAAAAAATGCCCCGCTCCCCCCAGCTCTCTACCAGCACAGTCCCCTCCAGCCGGTCCAGGCACTGCCGGAGGATTTCGTCAGCTGTCATGGTGCACCGGCTCCTGTGCGCTGAACCAATAATAGGCCCGCTCCTCTGTCTCCCGGCGGAGCTGGCCGCCGCAGGCCTCGGCCACCCGGCGGGAGGCGATATTCTCCAGACGGACCGTCACCAGGATGTCCTCCATGATCCCCATGCGCCGGGCCTCCTCCAGCAGCAGATGCAGCAGGGCCTTGCCGTAGCCCCGGCCCCGCCTGGAGTCATCCACGGCGTAGCCGATGTGGCCCCCGGCCTCCCGTAGGGCGGCGGTGAGCCGGTGGCGCAGGTTGCCGGTCCCCACCGGGACGCCGTTGTCCATGAGCCAGTAGGTGGTGGCGGGGACCTGCCAGCCCTCCAGGCCAAGCCCCTGGGACATATCCACCCGTTTTGCCAGCCAGGCTGGGAAATCGGCGTAATCCATGGCAAATGCGGAATTTTCAAAGCCGTTTTCCGGCCGGATGCGCTGGAGCATGTCGTAAAACGCCCGGCCGTCAGAGGTGGATACGGGCTGCAAGGTTATCATGATAGGCTCCTCCTTTGATCGGAAATATGGCCTATTTTACCACAGATCCCCGAACCATGCAATGCCCGCTGCCGCAGGGGTTGGGCGGAGTTTTTCCGCCTTTTTTCCATTTCCCCTTGAACCCAGGGGAAAGACTTGCTACAATAGAGAGGCAGTATACACTTCCCCAGTAAATTGATGCAGGAGGATTACAGCATATGGACTTTCAGAAGGAATACCAGAAATGGCTGGACAGCGGCGTGCTCACAGCGGCGGAGAAGGCTGAGCTGGAGGCCATCAAGGGCGACCCCAAGGAGATCGAGAGCCGGTTCTACGGCCCCCTGGAGTTCGGCACCGCCGGGCTGCGGGGCACCATGGCCGTGGGCCTGCACCACATGAACCTGTATGTCGTGCGCCATGCAACCCAGGCCTTTGCCGACATTATCTGTGCCGAGGGGGACGCGGCCAGGGAGAGGGGCGTCGCCATCTGCATGGACTGCCGCAACCACGGCATGGAGTTTGCCCAGGCGGCCGCCGGGGTCTGCGCCGCCAACGGCATCAAGGTGCGCATCTTCGAGTCCCTGCGCCCCACCCCTGAGCTGAGCTTTGCCGTGCGCCACTACGGCTGCCAGGCCGGCATCAACGTCACCGCCAGCCACAACCCCAAGGAGTACAACGGCTACAAGGTCTACTGGGAGGACGGCGCGCAGCTGCCGCCCCAGCACGCCTCCGCCATCGCCGCCCGGCTGGAGGAAATCGATATCTTCACCGGCATCAAGACCATGCCCTATGACGAGGCGGTCAAGGCCGGGATGATTACCGTCATGGGCGAGGAGACCGACGAGGCCTTCCTCCAGGAGGTCATGGCGATGGTTACGGACACGGAGGCCATCCCCGCCGTGGCGGACAGCTTCAAGCTGGTCTACACCCCCTTCCACGGCTGCGGCCACAAGCTGGTGCCCGAGGCCCTCAAGCGGGCGGGGATCAAGCACCTGCTGTGCGTACCCGAGCAGATGGTCATTGACGGCAACTTCCCCACTGTGGTCTCCCCCAACCCGGAGAACCCCGAGGGCTTCGCCCTGGCCATTGAGCTGGCGAAGAAGAACGATGTGGACTTTATCCTGGGCACCGACCCGGACAGCGACCGGGTGGGCATCATGGTCCGGGACAAGGACGGCGAGTATAAGGTCATGACCGGCAACCAGACCGGCGTGGTACTGCTGGACTACCTGCTGGGGGCCATGGGCCGCACCGGCAAGCTGCCGGCCAACCCCGTGGCGCTGAAGACCATCGTCACCACCGAGATGGCCAAGGCCGTGGCGGAGAGCTATGGCGCCAAGTGCTACGACACCTTCACCGGCTTTAAGTTCATCGCAGAGAAGAAGAACGCCCTGGAGGGCAGCGGCGAGGGCAAGGTAGTCTTTTCCTACGAGGAGAGCTACGGCTACATGCTGGGCGACTACGTGCGGGACAAGGACGCCGTGACAGCCTCCCTGCTGCTGACGGAGATGGCCGCCTACTACGCCTTCAAGGGCATGACCGTGCTGGAGGCCCTCCAGGCCCTCTATGAGAAGCACGGCTGCTACGGCGAGAAGACCCACAACCTGGTGATGCCCGGCCTGGACGGCCTGGCGGACATGGCGAAGCTGATGAAGAGCCTGCGGGAGACCCCCCCGGCGGCCATCGGCGGCGTGCAGGTCGCCCAGTTCAAGGACTACGCCGACGGCAGCGTCCTGGACTGCGCCACTGGCGCGAAGACCACCATGGAGCTCTCCGGCTCCAACGTGCTGCGCTTTGAGCTGGCCGACGGCACCTCCATCATTGTCCGTCCCTCTGGCACTGAGCCGAAGATCAAGGTGTACATCCTGACCAAGGGCGCGGACGCTGCGGAGCGGGACGCCAATGTCAAGAAGTATAGCGAGTGGGTAGAGACACTGAAGAAGTGATTTCCAGCACCGTTTAGGACATGCAGAACCCCCGCTGCCATCTGGCAGCGGGGGTTTGTTTGTTGGGAAATGAGCGGGTACACCGGGGGCGTCTGCCGGCATCCGGCCTGCCGTCCCGCCCGGATGGAGGCGGGCCTGCCCAGCTCCGGCTAGTAAGCCGGGCAAGACACGTCCCCATCCAGCCAGAGCGGCATCCCGGATGCCGGGTGGTACTCCAGGCGGCCCGCTCCAGGGCCGTCTGGGCGGCGGCCCTGTGGAATTTGCGTCCCATGCGCGGGGAGCAAACTTCTGATTAGAATATATCACAGCCGGGCCGTTTCGGCAATAGGAAATTTTCGCAAGATACTCCTCTTGTTACATCTTACGTCCGGCGGAGATGGAAGGTTTGGACCAGCTGCTTCAATACGCTGGCCTGGGCGCTGAGCTCCTGGCTGGTAGCTGCGCTCTCCTCGGAGGCGGAGGAATTGGTCTGGACGACACTGGTGATCTGGCTGATCTGATCCTGGATTTGCTCCGCTGCACCCGCCTGCACCTGCGCATCAGAGGCAATGCCGTTGATGGTTTCCACGATTTCATGCGAACCGGCTACGACATTTTTCAGCTGTTTAGCAGTAGCATCCGCAATCTGCGTCCCATGGTTCACGGCGGTAATGGAGCGCCGGATCAGCGCGGAGGTAGACTGGGATGCTTCTGCGCTCCTGGCGGCAAGGCTGCGGACTTCATCGGCAACCACAGCAAAGCCCTTGCCCGCCGAGCCGGCGCGGGCCGCCTCTACGGCGGCATTCAGTGCAAGGATGTTGGTTTGGAAAGCAATATCTTCAATCGTCTTGATAATTTTCTCAATCTCGTTGGAGCTGTCGGAGATCTCCCCCATAGCGGCCATCATTTCCTGCATCTTTTGGTTCCCCTCGGTGAGCTGGCACCCCATCCCGTCAACCTGCTCCCGCGCGCGCTGGACGCTGTCTGCCGTTTGCTTGATGCTGCCGGTGACGGAGCGGATGGTCTCCTCCAGTTCCTCCACAGCGCCGGTCTGCTCAATCGAACCTTGGCTGAGTGCTTGGGAGGCGCTGGCCATCTGCTCTGCCCCGGCGGAGACATACCCCGCGCTGGTGACAATCTGCCCCACTGTGGTGTTGAGCCTTTGAAGGATATTATGGAGGGAGGTACGGATAGAAGCAAAATCACCAACATACTCCTGGGTGATCTGTGCCGTCAGATCACCGCTGGCGATGGCCTCCAGCATGGTGGATATTTCTCCGATATAGTTTCTCAGGCGGCTGATGGTATTGTCAAAGCTTTTAGACAGTACGCCGATCTCATCGTCAGAATCAATTCTTGACATCATCGTCTGGTGCTGGTTTAACCCCAAATCCCCCTGCTCCAGAGTCTGTGCCAATATGGTCAGTTTGAAGAGGGGGATGGAAACTGCCCTCTTTATGTAGGCCCCAATGATCAAAATCCCAATAATAATCAGCAAAACACCTGCTAAAATGGACAGTATGACAGTCAGGGCGATTTGCTTCCGGGCGGAAAACATGGAAATCCCGGCAAAAATCAGGCCGTCGATTTGGCCGTTGGCATCATAGGTAGGGACATATGAGCAGAGGTGCGTCTCCCCCAAAATAGGGGCCGACCCCACGTAGCTGGAGCCCTGCTTCAGAACGATCTCAGCAACCTCGCTGGAGAGGCGTGTGCCCACAGCCCGCTGCCCGTTCTGGAGGATGGTGGTGTACGCCCGCTCATCCCCATGGAAAATGGTAAATTCACACCCCATTTCCTGCTTGAGCGCATCTAAAAGCCCTGTCTTGTCAACATCGCCGGAGTAGGCGGCCAGTTCATAGGCCAACACATTCGTGGCGCTTACACATTCGTTTTTCAGCATGGACATGGTGTGTTGGTAGAACATCAGCACGCACAGCACCACAATCAGGGTGATGCTCACGCCCAGCATGGCCGCAACCAGGTTGCCCACCTTGCGGCCAATCCGTTTGATCTTTTGCCTGTCATTTCCAATGAGTGTAATGGGTGCCATATAAAATTCACTCCTGATTTATTATGATATTTGTGATCCATACGGTTCCATTTGAGAATCGCTCTTAGGGCCTTTGTGTGCTGCGTCTGCAAACACAATGCTGGGACCTCTCCTGGGCGGTGCCGCTCCAGCGCCGTCTGGACTGGCGCCTGAAACATCCCGTGAGGGGAGGCCGCCCCAGTGGGCACGCCCGTCCATCCCTCACCCTTTCCGTCACCAGCATACCCCATCGTACTGTCCGGTTTCCCCCGGCCAACGGTGGAAAAACCGGCAGCTGGGTTGGCGGCTTCACTCCAGAATACGAAAGAGC
This sequence comes from uncultured Oscillospiraceae bacterium, assembly GCA_910583885.1. GTDB lineage: Bacteria > Bacillota > Clostridia > Oscillospirales > Oscillospiraceae > Pelethomonas. The sequence continues at coordinate 38,375 of CAJUAC010000015.1, forward strand.
CGCTGTCCAGCAAGCTGTTGTTGGCAAGTGACTGCATAGAAAAAGCCATATTCATCACAATATGGCAATCAATATCAAACTATTATCAAAGCAGTGCTGCTTAAGATCCTCCCGTTCAGATTCCGTTTCACCTCCCTGGATGGTGCGGGGCGCACTCCGGCGCCCCGGTTCCTGATCATTTTTGTCAATGGGCAAGACAAAAGCCGGTCGATCCACCAGTCAGGAAAGTAGGCGCCGTACTGAACTGGTGGGCGATAGGCTTTGCGCATCAGTATACCATAGATTCCCTATAAAGGGAAGTATTTTTTTACATTGCACCACCGGCGTTTGTAACAATATGGGGTGACAAATTGGCCCTTGAAACTGTGTTATTGCCAGTATCACCACTTTTCTGCATAGTTGCCCTTCGCCGCAGGGAGCACCTGGGCAGCCCTCCTGCCGGACTGCGCCGGCGGGAGAGAAATGTGGCGAGACGCGCAAATTTTCCCCTTTACAGCGGCCGGTAGTTTATGGCATAATAGAGCAATGAGCCGAAAATACACTGGAATGGAGAATCCCATATGCGGAATTGAGAAAAAGAGCCGGATGCGCGGCCAGGAATGAAAACAAAGAAACGGAGGATTCTACATGCCGATTATTGAATATGACGTATATAAGCAGAAGCTGGGCGCCTTGGGCCCCCGGCTGGAGAAGCTGGCGGCGGCCCTGGATCTGGAGGGGGCGCGCCGGGAGGTGGAGGAGCTGGAGGAGAAAACCGGCGACGCCAATTTCTGGAATGACATCCAGGCCTCCCAGAAGGTGCTCCAGCGGACCAAGCACCTGAAAAACAAGCTGGAGAGCCACGCCCGGCTGGTCAGCCAGTGGGAGGATCTCACCACCCTGGTAGAGATGGCTATGGAGGAGGACGATGCCAGCCTCCTGCCCGAGGTGGAGGAGAGCTATGGGCGGCTGGAGTCCGCCCTGGAGGAGGCCAACCTGGCCACCCTCCTCACGGGGGAGTATGACGCCAGCAACGCCATCCTGACCCTCCACGCCGGGGCCGGCGGCACCGAGGCCCAGGACTGGTGCCAGATGCTCTACCGGATGTACACCCGCTGGGCGGAGCGCCGCAGCTTTACAGTTAAAACCCTGGACTACGAGGACGGCGACGAGGCCGGGCTGAAATCCGCCACCATCTCGGTTGAGGGGGAAAACGCCTATGGCTTCCTGAAAAGTGAGAACGGCGTCCACCGCCTGGTGCGGATCTCCCCCTTTGACGCGAACGCCCGCCGCCAGACCTCCTTTGCCGCTGTAGAGGTGATGCCGGAAATTGAGGACGACAATACGGTGGAGATCCGCCAGGAGGATATTGAGATGCAGGTCTACCGGGCCTCTGGGGCCGGCGGCCAGCATGTGAACAAGACCTCCTCCGCGGTGCGCCTGATCCACAAGCCCACCGGTGTGGTGGTTTCCTCCCAGCAGGAGCGCAGCCAGGTCCAAAACCGGGAGAACTGTATGAAAATGCTCCGCTCCAAGCTCATGGAGATGAAGGCCCAGCAGCACGCGGAGAAGATCAGCGATATCAAGGGTGTGCAGATGAAGATCGAATGGGGCAGCCAGATCCGCTCCTATGTGTTCATGCCCTACACCCTGGCGAAGGACACCCGTACTGGCTATGAGAACGGCAATATCAACGCTGTCATGGACGGGGATCTGGATGGGTTTATCAACGCCTACCTCACTGCCAGCGCCACCGGGGAGCTGAAAAAGTAAAGAGCTGCGGCATGGCGGGGGAATCCTCGCGGTATCCTTCTGCCATCTGCATGTACAAGTGACCCTGCATCACAGGATGCAGGGTCACTTGTTTGTTGCCAGGGCTGGGGTATGTTTGCAAACCATCCAGCCCACAGCTGATGGTAAGAGGGAGGCTACTCTGTTTCCACACCGCCTGGCTCCCTCTCCGCTGTCCGCACCGGCGAGAGCAGCAGGTCCGCACCAAACCCCCGCACAGACATCTCCGGATACCTCTGCCGCAGGGCCTCCGCCAGCGCGGCCAGCGCCTGACCCCGCCCCTGCCTGTCGGCCATCTGCTTCTCCAGCGCCGGGGCCAGGCCGTAGACCTCCGCGCAGACCAGCACGACGCCTCCGCTTTCCGCAGAAAAGGTGGGATTGTGCTGGAACAGCCGCTCCGGGACGCCTGCCGCCATCAGCTCCTCCTGCCCCAGCTCCTGGCGGACTGCCCTGCGGTACAGTGCCTCGTTGATGTTGGGGAACTGGGCTGTCACTGTGGGAAAGCAGCCGGCGTACAGCTGCTGCGGGAACTGGATGGTCAGCGAGCCTGGACCGCCTAGCTGCGGATGGTCCATCACTGCCCGCAGCGCATTGACCACCTCCCCCAGGCGCTCCGCCGCTGCCGCCGCATCCTCTGGCCGCAGGGCAGGGATGTCCTCCTCCTGGGGCGGCTGGTGGGTTCTGTTGACGGCCCAGGCCTGCCAGGCCATCCCTGCCAGCGCCACTGCGGCAGCGGCCAGAATAAAAAACTGCATCGGTGATCTCTCCTTTGGTTATCTTTCTGAATATATTATAGTATTCTTTCAGATAATTTGCAAGAGCAATTGTTGTCTGTAAGATAACGGCAAAGGGAGCTGAGAGAAATGAGCGCAGAGATTTGGGAACTGGGAGAGGCCATCCGGGCTGCCCGTATGAGGAAAGGGCTGACCCAGGAGGTCTTGGCAGAGCTGCTGGATATCACGCCTATCCATTTGAAGAATATGGAGAGCTCCCGGAGGAAGCCGTCGGTGCCGCTTCTGTTCCACATGATGGAAATTTTGGACTTCTCCGTGGACGCGCTGGTCTTCCCGGAGCGGGGGGGCAGCGTGATCCACACCCACGGCCTGAGTGAGGCGGAGGTGGAGGCGGTCGGGCGGCTGGTAGATGTGATGCGGCGGGAGCGGGGCAAGGCATAGGCCGCGCCTGCCGGTAGGAAATGGTTGCCGGGAATGGGGAGGATGGGCGTTAACGCCCTTGCCTTTTTCTGAGGATGCCTTATAATAGACAGAAGAGGAAACCCTGAGATTCCAAAGGAGGCGGCGTCATGGAGACAAAAAAGTGGGAGGCCCTGCTCACAGCGGTGGAGCTGGGCAGCTTCACCCGGGCGGCGGCGCGGCTGGGCCTCACCCAGTCGGGGCTGACCCATATGATGAACGCTTTGGAGCGGGAGGTCGGCTTCCCCCTGCTGTTCCGGGACCGCTACGGCGTGCGGCTGACCGCCGTTGGGGAGCGTTTGCTGCCGGCTGTCCAGGAGCTTATCGACGCCAACCGCCGCCTGGAGAACCAGATCTCCGCCCAGAACTGCCAGAAGCGGGAAAATATCCGGGTAGCGGCCTACTCCAGTATCTGTATGCACTGGCTGCCCACGATTGTCCAGCAGTTCCGGTGGGCCTACCCGGACGTGTCGGTGGATATCCGCATGGGCAGTGTGGCGGAAATCTTCCAATGGCTGCGGGAAGGCAAGGTGGATCTCAGCTTTGCCAGCCGCCGGGATCAGGGCCGCTACGACTGGGTGCCCCTGTGGGACGACCCCCTGTTAGCCATCCTGCCTCCGGATTACCCGCTGGGGGACGGGGGGAGCTTCCCGGTCCCGGCCTTCCAGGGGAAGGAGTTCCTGATGCCCTCCCTGGGCTTTGACCTGGATATCCTGGAGGTATTCGACGCCCAGGGGGTCCGGCCGGATATCCGTGACAATACCAGCGTGGAGGATGCGGCCATCCTGTCCATGGTAGAGCATGGCCTGGGGGTGAGCATCCTGTCCCAGCTGGTGCTCCAGGGGCGGCGGGACAATGTGCGTACCCTCCCCTTGGATCCGCCCGCCAGCCGCCATATCGGGATTGCGGCCCTCTCCCTGGAGGAGGCTACACCTGTTATCAGGGCGTTTATCGACTACTCCAAACGGATTGTCGGTGCGCTGCACAGCGCGTAATAGGCCGCCGGTAAACAATAATACAGGCAGGTCCGCCGTTTCCGGCAGACCTGCCCTATTTTTTCATTATTGGGAACCTGCCTCATCCTCCAGCTGCCAGAGGTGCCGGTCCCGCCGGAATACCAGGCAGACCAGCGTCCCAGCAGCGGCAATCCCCAAAAACAGGAGGGCCGCGCCGCTGCCCTTGCCGCTCCCCAGCAGGATGCGCAGGGCCGCCCCCTCCGGGAGGGAGGCCATCAGCGGCTCGCACAGCCGGTCTACCAGAAGCCCGCCCAGCAGGTAGCCCACTGGGATCGTGAAAAATTGCAGGGTATTCCGGGCCGCGTAAACCCGCCCCTGGAGCGCCACTGGGATATGCAGGCGCAGCAGAGCGTTTAGGTTAGCGTTCATCACCGGGATCATCAGCCACCCCAGTACCGCCCCCAGGCACCAGACCGGCGCACCCCGGCCCAGGGCCAGCAGCAGGTTTTCTGTGCTCATCGCCAGCAGCAGGCTGTTGCAGATCACCCGCACCCGGCTCTTGGGGGCGGGCAGGAGGGTGGCCAGCAGGCTCCCGGCCAGATTGGCCAGCCCCGTCACCGTCTCCACAAGGCCCAGCACAGCCTCCCCTCCGCCGGAGCGGGAGAGGAGCATCGCGGGCAGGGCCGCGTTGTACATGCTGGCAATCAGGTTGATCGCCGCCAGGAAAAGAATCAGATCCAGCACGCCCCGGTGGCTTGCCAGCCACCGCACCCCCTCCCGGGCCGACTGCGTCAAGGGCGTCTTTTCCGCCGGGGCGGGCGGCTCCGGGAGCCGCACCCCGAATACCAGCGTCAGCACAGCTGCCGCGCAGGTGGCCAAGTCAAAGAGGATCACCGCCTCCAGCCCCAGCAGGGTGAGCAGCGCGGTGGCGAACACCGGGGAGAGCAGCGTCACCAGGGAGCCGGAGAGGGAGAGCAGCCCGGATACCCGCTGGACCTGGTCCTTGGGCGTCAGCAGGGTGACAACGATCTCGCTGACCGGGTTCTGGATGGTATTCATCAGCCCGTTGAGGGCGTTGAGGACATAGAGGTGCCAGATTTCCAGGCTGCCGGTCCGCAGCAGCACCAGCACGGCCAGGGTGGTCAGAGCCGCGAAGCTGTCGCACAGGGCCATGGTCCTCCGTTTGTCCCACCGCTCCCCCAGGCTCCCGGCAAAGATGCTCAGGGCCACATAGGGGACGTAGGAGCACACGCTCAGCAGCGCCGTAGTCAGGGCGGAGCCCTGCTGCTGGTAGGACCAGATCACCAGGGCGAAGCTGGTCATGGCGCTGCCCAGGATCGAGAGGTTCTGGGTGCTCCAGACAATAAAGAAGGTTTTCAGTCCCGCCAGGGACGAGAAGAATGGTTTCATACAGACCTTGCTCCTTACGATTTGTTATTTGACAAATGCGCAAGGTCTGCTCCGGGCAATCCAATTCATTCAAAGGGTATTGATTGCTCCATGCCGTCCTGTCCGGATCAGACCTTGCATGGAGCGAAGCCTCTGCAAAGCTGCATCTGCTCTCGCCTCTCTTTCCTGTTCTCAGCGCAGGACTGCGCCCAGCTCCTTTTCCAGTGCCTCCAGCACAGCCTGGACCTCCGCGTCCGCCTCGGCGGCGGTGATGCTGCGCTCATCAGAGCGGAGGGTCAGGCTGAAGGCCACGCTCTTGCTGCCCTCGGCCACGCCCCGGCCCCGGTAGATGTCGAAGAGCGCCACATCCCGCAGCAGTGCGCCGCCGGCCCGGCGGATGCACGCCTCCAGCGCGCCTACCGTAATCTCGTCCTTGCAAACCACGGCGATATCCCGGGCCACAGCCGGGAAGCGGGGCAGGGGCACATACTCCGCCCCCGGCCCCTGGACAGCCAGCAGGGCCTCGAAGCTCAGCTCCGCGCAGTAGAGGGGCGTTTCCACGCCGTAGCTGGCGGCCACAGCGGGATGGATCTGGCCCATGACGCCGACCCACTGCTCCCCGGCACGGATCTTGGCGCAGCGGCCGGGGTGGTAGGAGGGGTCCTCCGGGCAGGCCTCGAAGACGGTATCCACCGCCCGAAGGTCCGCCAAAATGGCCTCCACAACGCCCTTCATGGCGTAGAAATCCATCTCCTCGCCGTAGGCGCCCAGGGTGAGCATCTTCGGCTCCCGGGCCAGGCCGTCCTCGCCGCCGGGGAGATAGATCTTGCCGATCTCATAGAGCTTCACGCCCTTGTTTCGGTAGTTGCAGTTGCGGGCGAGCACCTCCAGCATGGAGGGCAGGGTGGTGGTGCGCATGATGGAGGTGTCCTCCCCCAAGGGGTTGAGGATGCGCAGGCTCTGGCGCAGGGGCTCGTCGGGAGCCCAGCCGATTTTATCATAGCAGGCGGGGGAGACAAAGGAGTAGGTGATGATCTCGCTATACCCGCAGGTCCGGCACACCTGGCCCAGGCGGCGCTCCGCCTGCTGGGCGGGGCTGTAGCCGCCCTGGGTGGTCTCCCCCCGCTGGAGGGTACAGGGGATGTTGTTGTAGCCGTGGAAACGGGCCACCTCCTCAGCCAGATCCGAGTAGTGCTGCACGTCGCCCCGCCAGGAGGGAACGGTGATGGTCTCTCCGTCCACGCCAAAATCCAGGGCGCGGAGGATCTCCTGCATCTCGCCGGCCGGCACATCCGTGCCCAGCAGGGCGTTGATCTTGTCCGGGCACAGCTGGAGGACCGTGGGCTGGGGTACATAGTTTAGGATGTCAATCACCCCATCCAGGACCTCGCCGGCCCCCAGCAGCTCCACCAGCTCACAGGCGCGGTTCACAGCGGGGAGGGTGTTGAGGGGGTCCAGGCCCTTCTCAAACTTGGCAGAGGCCTCGGTACGCATCCCCAGGGCCAGGGCGGCCTTGCGGATGCAGGTGCCGTCGAAGTTGGCGGACTCGAACACGACGTCTACCGTGTCCGCCACAATCTCACTGTTGAGCCCGCCCATGATGCCCGCCAGGCCCACGGCCCGGGTATCGTCGGCAATGACCAGCATGTTGGCGGTCAGCTTGCGGACATTGCCGTCCAGGGTGGTCAGCTCCTCGCCCTCCTTGGCCCGGCGCACCACAATTTTCCCGCCCTGCACATAGCGGTAGTCAAAGGCATGCATGGGCTGGCCGTACTCCAGCATAACATAGTTTGTGATATCCACAATGTTGTTGATGGGGCGCACGCCCATGGAGCGCAGCCGCTCCCGCATCCACTTGGGGGAGGGGGCGATCTTCACATTGCGCACCATCCGGGCGGTGTACCGGGGGCAGAGCTCCGGATCCGGGGTCTCCACATCCAGCAGCTCCGGGAGCACGCCCTCCGCCCCGCCCTTCACCACCGGCTCATGGAGGCGCAGGGGGGTGTGGAAGGTGGCGGAGGCCTCCCGGGCCAGGCCGATGACGCTCAGGCAGTCGGGCCGGTTGGGGGTGATCTCAAACTCCACCACATGGTCGTCGGCGTTGATGACGCCCCGGATGTCCTCGCCGGGCTGCACGCCCTCCTCGCGGAGGACGAAGATGCCGTCGCTGATGCAGTGGGGGAACTCCCGCTGCTCCGCGTGGAGGTCCGCCAGGGTGCAGATGTGCTCCTTCTCCGTATCCAGGGCGATGGTGTCGTGCTCGTGGATGTTGGCCAGGGGGGTGGTGATGGTGTGGTAAAGCCCGCCGCTGTCACAGCTGACGGCAAACTGGCCGTCCCCGCAGGGCTCCACCTTGGTGACAAAGGCCGCCTTGACCGAACCAAAGATTTTGTATCCCGGCGTAACCCCCTGGGGGACGGAGGGCTTTTCCGGGTCGATGGGCCTGTAGTCGTTCAGGAGAGCGGCGGCCTCAATGACGGCATAGGGGAAATCCCGCTCATCCAGGCCCAGCTCACTCAGGGAGCAGAGCATCCCGTTGGACAAAATCCCCCGCAGCTTGCCCTTCTCGATCTTCTTCCCGCCGGGGAGGATGGACTTGTGCAGGGCTGTGGGCACCATGTCGCCCTCGTGGATGTTCCACGCGCCGGTGACGATCTGGACAGGTTCGCTCTGGCCCACGTCGATCTGGCAGACCCACATGTGGTCGCTGTCCGGGTGGCGCTCCATCCTTTGGATGCGGCCTGCCACCACGTTTTGGATCTCCGCGCCCAAGTCCTCCGTGATCTCCACCTTGGAGCCGGAGAGGGTCATGGCTTCGGCAAAATCCCGGTCATTGGCCTGGACGGTGACGAACTCCTCCAGCCATTTTCTGCTCAATTTCATTTTCCGTTACACTCCCTTCTCAGAACTGCTCCAAAAAGCGTATATCGTTTTCAAAAATCAGCCGCATGTCTGCGATCTTGAACCGCCGCAGGGCCATGCGCTCCAGGCCGATGCCGAAGGCCCAGCCGGTGTACACCTCGCTGTCGATCCCGCTCATCTCCAGTACCTTGGGATGGATCATCCCGGCCCCCAGCAGCTCAATCCAGCCCTCACCCTTGCAGGTGGGGCACCCTGCGCCGCCGCACTTGTGGCACTGCACGTCCATCTCGCAGCTGGGCTCGGTGAAGGGGAAATGGTGGGGACGGAACCGCGTCTTGGTGCCCTGGCCGTAGAGCCGCTCCACTACCGTATTGAGCGTGCCCTTCAGGTCCGCCATGGTCACGCCCTTGTCAATGACCATCCCCTCTACCTGATGGAACATGGGGGAGTGGGTGGCGTCTACCTCGTCCTTGCGGTAGACCCGGCCGGGGGCGATGATGCGGATGGGCAGCTCCATGCTCTCCATGGCCCGCACCTGCATGGGGCTGGTCTGGCTGCGGAGCATGACGCGGCTGTCCTGGTCAAAGTAAAAGGTGTCGGACCAGTCCCGGCTGGGGTGCCCCTCCTCCGCGTTGAGGCGGTCGAAATTGTAGACAGCCAGCTCCACCTCCGGCCCCTCCAGCACCTGGAAGCCCATGCCGATGAAGATGGTCTTCAGCTCGTCTAAGGCGATGTTCATGGGGTGCTGGTGCCCCATCTCCACCCGCTTGCCGGGGATGGTAACATCCAGCGCCTCGGCGCGCAGGCGCTGCTCCAGGGCGGCGGTTTCCAGCCGCTTGGAGCGGTCCTCCAGGGCGGACTCCAAGGCGGCCCGCACATCGTTGGCCAGCTGGCCCATGACAGGCCGCTCTGCGGCGGAGAGCTTGCCCATCTGCTTGAGCACAGCGGTCAGCTCGCCCTTCTTGCCCAGGTACTTTACCCGGATGGCGTCGAGATCCAGGGCGCTCTGGGCCCCCTCGAAGGCGGACAGCGCCTCTGCACGGATTTTTGCTAATTGCTCTTTCATAGATAACTCCTTTGCACAAGTTATTTTTCAGTCAACGGGGCTCAGACCCGCTCAAAGCCCAGGTAGCGCGTGCCCTGGAAGGTGAGGAAGCCCCGGTCGCCCTCCGCCAGCATCCCGTACTCGCTGCCGCTCACGTGCAGCTCCATCCGGTCGCCGCTCTCCACCTGGAAGGTGACATAGTAGGAGGTAGAGCCGGAGGTGTGCCCCGTATCACCATGGACATTGGTGCGCTTGGTAATGACCACGGCCCCCACTGTGAGCCGGGGGGAGTGGTTATTCTTGTTCCACTGGCTGATTCTGGAGATCAGCATGAACAGGAATACGCTGATAAAGAGTAAAAAAGTCAGCACAAAAAACACTTCAAACAGCCCGCTCGAGAAAAACATCATAGACATAGACTCTCCTTTCTGAAACGACAAAAGCCCTCCGCCCCCGCACTGGGGACGAAAGGGCCAAACCTTCCGCGGTACCACCCGCATTCGCGCCCGGAGACCGGGCACGCACTTACCGCCCCTGTAACGGTGGGCCTCCGTCCCCCTCTCAGGGGCCGCTCCCGGGCGAACCAAACGACACGCGCCAGGGTGGCTCTCAGCCGGTGACCGCCCCTCTCTTAGGCTGCGCAAGCTCGTTATTTTCCCGTTCTTCGCATATTGTATTCTTGTTTATACCACAAAAAAGGCCGCTTGGCAAGAGGGCGGGCGGGGAAAAGTTTTTGGACAGGGCAGGTGCAGGCGGGCCTGATTTGACAATTCTGCCAAAAAGTTGTATACTTATGTAAACAAACAGCGGGCCTGCTGCCCGCAGGAAAGGAGGGATGGCTGTGGAACCGGAAGTGTCTCCCATACATCAACCGGCGAAAAACCTGCCCCGGACCCGTTCCCAGCATCCCTGTGGAGGCTGGGGGGAGGTCCTTTCACCGTCAATTGGAAAAGGAGGTAACAATGCCCCACCACAACCACATACCACACAAGCACCACCGTAAACCGGAAGCTTGGGAGGCATATCTCTGCCTTGGGCTCGTAGGCTTTTTGATTTTCCTCTCCACTTTCCTTGGTGCGCCCATCCAGTTCGGCATTATCCTGGCCACTGCTGCCGCCGCCCTCATGTCTATGCGCTTAGGCTTCACCTGGCAGGAGCTGGAGGCGGCCATCTGTGAACGGATCGGGCGGCTGAGCAGCACCATGCTCATCATGTGGATGATCGGATTCCTGCTGGGCGCCATGCTCTACAGCGGCCTGCTACCCATGCTGGTCTATTACGGCTTCCAGATCATCAGCCCTCACCGGCTTTATCTCAGCGCCTTCTTTGCCTGTATGCTGATGTCAACCATGACCGGCTCAAGCTGGTCCTCCGCAGGCACTGCCGGGGTTGCCTGCATGGCCTTGGCCCATGGCCACGGGGCGGACCTGGCCATTATGGCGGGCGCGGTCGTGGCGGGATCGGTCTTTGGCGACAAGATTTCCCCCATGTCCGAAACCACCAACCTCGCCCCCGCCTGTGTGGGGACAGACCTGTGGAGCCATATCCGCAGCCAGCTCTGGACCACGCTCCCGGCCGTCGCCCTGGCCGCCGGGCTGTTTGCCCTGCTGGGCGCGGATCTGCGCACCGGAGGCGGCGTGCTGCCGCAAACCGCTGTCACCATCATGGAGCAGCTGGATGCCCTCTTCCGCTGGGATCTGATCCTGCTCCTGCCGGTAGTGGTGCTTCTCGCCATGGCCCTGCTGAAAAAGCCGGTGGTCCCCACCATGCTGGTCTGCGGCATCCTGTGCATTATCCTGGGACGGGTGGTCCAGGGCTTTGACCTCTCCATCGGGTTTACCGCCGCAATCACAGGCTTTACCGCCAGCGCCATCACCCCCGGCGGGATGATCCTGGACGCTAAGGTAGCCTACATCCTCAACAGGGGCGGTATGACCGGGATGGTATCTGTTATCCTGATCTGCTTCTGCGGCTTCTCCATGACGACCATCCTCACCCATGCGGGCTTTTTGGAGAAGGCCATCGAGCCGCTGGTGCGCAACCTGAATACCCGCTGGAAGACGATGCTGACAGCGGAGCTGGCGACGCTGCTCGTTCTGTCCATCGGCGGTATCTCCTATGTCAGCTCGGTTTTCGTGGGCGAGGCGTGGAAGAAGCCCTTCCTGAAAAACGGCATGGGCAAGCCCTGCCTCTCTAGGACGCTGGAGGACGTGGGGACCTGCTGCTCCAGCATCATCCCATGGTGCTCCTCGGCGGTATTTTTTGCTACCACGCTGGATGTGCCGGTATGGGGGCCCGGCGGCTTTGCCCCCTACACGGTACTGCCGTTTGTCTGCCCTGTTGTGGCGTTCCTGCTGGCTGTCCTGGGAGTTGGCGTCAGCAAGCTCTCCCCTGCCGGGCAGGCAGAGGCGCTCAGGGAGCTTGAGGAGGAGGAGAATGAGGCGTTTTCCTGCTGATCGGGCGCCTCCTGCCAACAAAAACTGCCCCAGGCTGTGCTTGCGCAGCCTGGGGCAGTTCCAGTGATCCATACGGTTTGCGCGGCTTACTTCAGCTCCACCTTGCCGCCGGCCTCCTCGACCTTGGCCTTCATGGCCTCGGCGTCCTCCTTGGACAGGGCCTCCTTCAGGGTCTTGGGCGTGCCCTCGACCACAGCCTTTGCCTCAGCCAGGCCCAGGCCGGTGATCTCGCGGACAACCTTGATGACCTTGATCTTGGCGGCGGCGTCGAAGCCGGCCAGGACCACGTCAAACTCGGTCTTCTCCTCGGCGACGGGGCCGGCAGCGGCGGCGGGGGCAGCCATGGCGGCGGCGGATACGCCGAACTCCTCCTCCAGGGCATGAACCAGCTCACTCAGCTCCAGAACGGTCAGAGCCTTTACTTCCTCGATCATAGCAGTAACTTTCTCGCTAGCCATTGATAGGTACCTCCTAATCGTTTTTCAATAAAATTTAAATGTGGATATGCCGCGCTTACTCGGCGGCGGGGGCGGACTCCTCTGCGGGAGCGCCCTGCTTCTCGGCAATCTGCTTGAGCACGCAGGCCAGGCCGGAAATGGGGGCCAGCATGGTGCCCAGGACCTGGGCGCGCAGGACGGGCAGCGGGGGGATCTCGGCCAGGGCCATGATCTCGTTGAGGGGCATAACCTTGCCGTCCATAAAGCCGCCCTTGATCTCAAAACGGCCCTCGATCTTCTTGGCGAAGTCGTTGACCACACGGGCGGGGGCTACGGGGTCGTCGTGGCAGATAGCCAGGGACGTGGTGCCGTTGAGCAGGCTATCCAGCTCGTTCATGCCGCAGTTGTTGACGGCGAAGCGCAGCAGGGTGTTCTTCACAACGGCGTATTCCACGTCGTTCTTGCGAAGCTCGGCGCGCAGGGCGGTGTCCTCAGCCACGGTGATGCCCTTGTAGTCCACCAGCACACCGGCGGCGGCGTTCTGCAGCTTGTTGG
>CAJUAC010000016.1 GCA_910583885.1 uncultured Oscillospiraceae bacterium
GCCAACGACTACGGGGACATATCGCTGCTCAAGGATTTTGCGGACAGACACGCCCCTCTGGATGGGCGGCGAGTTGAACACTTATCTTGCCGACATTGACCGGCAGGCGGAGGAACTTCTTTTTCAGTTGGTAAAAGATTACACCCAGCGGAAGGGCATAACAGAGCGGTTAAAGGCTGAAAATCAGATGGAATGGGTCCATTCAGTCGCTGGAGAAACAGAGGTACAACTAATGAAAAACAGGAACGCCTTTCGCGGCGGCGCGTATTCTCTGTCCATCTCGGTCGTGGTGCTGGCAATCCTGATCGTGGTCAACATCGCCTCCAATCTCTACTCCATCACCAGCAATATCAAAGTGGTAGTCAATGCTTTGAAGGAGGATGTGACCATCTACTGGGTGGTGCAGTCCGGTCAGGAGGACACGGTGATCGAAAACCTGCTGGGGAAATACGACAGCCTATCCGACCATATCCAGGTGGTGAAGAAGAACCCGGACGTCTACCCCACCTTCGCCGAGCAGTACACCGACGAGACGGTTATGAATAACAGCCTGATCGTGGAGTGCGGGGATCGCAGCCGGTTCATCGGCTATGATGACATCTATATCCAGGAGGCAGATATTTACTCCTACAACACCTCCTTTGACGGCGAGGGGGCAATCACCTCCTCCATCGACTATGTGGTCAGCGAGGAACTGCCCCAGGTATACATCCTCGAGGGCTATGGGGAGGCTGACCTTCCAGCCTCCTTCAAAGAGCAGATCGAAAAGGAAACTATGGAGACCACTTCCCTCTCCCCGCTGACGGTGGACGTCATCCCAGAAGACGCGGACTGTGTGATGCCCTTCGCCCCGGAGAGTGACATCTCTCAAGAGGAAAAATACCTGCTGTCAGACTATGCGGCGGAGGGCGGCAAGCTGTTTGTGGCGGCCGGTCCGGTGCAGGACGGAATTCTGGAAAACCTCTATAGCCTGCTGGCAGACTACGGCGTCCAGGCCAACGAGGGCATTATCATGGAAGGGACCGTGAGCATTACTCCTTCCAGAGACCGATGGCTCTGCTGCCGGATATGAACAGCAACACCATCACCGATCCTTTGATTGAGGAAAATTATTATCCCATCATGCCCGTCTCTTTGGGCCTGACGGTCACCGAAAACTCCGGCAGCAGAATAGTAACAGATCTACTGACCACCTCCGGCATAGCCTACAGCAAGCTGATGGGCTACGGCATGACGGACTATGAGAAGGAGGAGGGATACATCGACGGCCCCTTCGCCCTGGCTGTCTCTATTGAAACCGCTGGAGAGGGGCAGATCGTCTGGTTTACCTCCTCCTAGGAGGTTGGCAGGTGGACAAGCAGATGACTTTTTGACGCAGCCCATGTACCAGACGGTAAATAATCAGGAAAATGGAACGGTCCAATGCACTGCTATGCAAGGTGGCAAGCTTATGCTCCATCCGCTCATCCTCTGGACAGATCCGGTATTTCTTCGCAACGATCCGCCAGCAAGCGGTTTGGGAGGACAACCCCAAATCCTCGATTGGTACACGTATATTTCCAGCTGCGGCGACCGGTTTCCTCATCGGTTTGCCACGGGAAGAGGCAAACCGCAGCAAATATTTAACAAGGCCCCGGGAAATCAAACCAATTTCCTGGGGCCTGGTCCCATATTTCAGATATTTAAAGCAGCTGGGACGCCCTTATGCAACTTACAGCACCACCAAGTCCCGTTCCATTGACGTGAGGTTCACACATCCGTCCTCAGTTACAGCCAGTATATCCTCAATCCGCACACCAAACCGATCCGGCAGATAGATCCCCGGCTCCACTGTAACTACATTTCCGGCGTGGAGAACGTCCTTGGATTCCGGCCGAAGACGTGGTGTCTCATGAATATCCAGTCCAACGCCGTGGCCCAGCCCATGGCCAAAGTATGTGCCATAGCCGCCCTGACGGATCACGCAGCGCGCCGCTTCATCCACTGCCGCTGCGCTGACACCGCCAGCTATGGCTGCTATGGCGGTATCCCCTGCCTGACGGACCAACTGGTAGATCTGACGCATATCCTCCCCAGCACAGCCGATGGCAAAGGTTCGGGAGATATCCGAATACCAGCCCTCATAGATAGCGCCGAAGTCGATTAGCAGGAAATCGCCCCGCTGCAGCTTGCGGTCGGTGGGCGTGGCATGGGGCAGTGCAGCGTTCGGCCCAGAGGCCGCGACGATGCCAAAGATGCCGTTTTCCGAGCCATTCTCCAGCAGCCGCCAGGTGAGGTATGCCTCAATCTGCCGCTCTGTCCTTCCGGGAACGGCTATCTCCATCGTCTGCCGCAGGGACAGCTCGGCAATTTCCTGAGAAATCTTGATTTTCTTGCGCTCCTCAGGCGTCTTGACAGCGCGCAGCTTCTCCATCCAGCCACACCCCGCCAGCTCCATCCCCCACTGCTCCTTGAGCGCCTCCACTCTCGCCATGCTCAGATACTGATCCTCGATCAGCACCCTCTCACAGCCTTTGTCCCGCAGATACGCTCCTATCCAGTGATCCGCCTCCTCCGGGCCCGTTTCCCGGCAGTCCATCGGCGTGGTCCGCAGTGCTTGCCGGGCTTCCGTGATATACCGGAAATCCACTGCAAACACCGCCTCTCCCTTGGCTGTGACGGCAACCACGCCAGCAGAGGTTCGCAGCCCTGTCAGATAGCGCCGGTTCTGGGGGGCGTGGAGCACCACGGCATCCGCGCCGCAGCAGTTGAGCTCCTGAACAATCCTGTCAATTTTTGATTGCATAGGCCCTCCTGTCACATGGCCTTGTTGCTGTTGCGGACTTCTTTGATGTAGTTATAGACAGTAAAGATCGATACACCGATGTGCTGGGCCACCATCTCCGCCGCCCCCTTGACATCGAACACCCCCTTTGCCTCCAGTGTCTCCACGAAGGCCAGCTTGTCCGCCCGGGACATATGGGCAATCGGCTTGGAGAGGTTGTCCAGCTCAAAGTGGATAATGTCCTCTACCACATCGCTGATCTCCTGGGCAAAGACCTCTTTTTTGGGCTCTGCCTCCGCTGGCAGCCGGGTCTTGCAAAACCCGCAAAGCAGCTTTTGGGCCATTATGTATTCCGTTAAATCTACATTGCAGCACAGGCAGCCAACGATCTTACCCTGCTCCCGGATAAATGTCGTCATCGATTTCAGCTGCCGGCCATCCTTTGTCGTCGAGGGGTAGCACAAGATATCCTCCGCCTGATCGCCATATTTACGCAGGGTCTCCATAACCAAATTCGTGGTCGGCGCGCCAATGTGCCGCTCGGTAACATTGCCGCAAACCGCTGTGACAGACGACTCCGGCATACTCAAATCGTGGAGGATAAACTCCGAGTATTCGCCCAGTATTGCATGCATGGCCCTCATAACCGGCTGGTAAATCTCGACGTATTTCTGGAAACCTCGTTTCTGCACTGTTCGCACTCCTTGTCTATTTTTTTGCAGGCTGTACCATCAGTCCGCTTTCTTCGGCAGGGACCGTCCTGTCCCGATAAACTTTGACCGTAAAGCGCTCCACCTCCAGCTTCAGTACCGCCGTCCTCTTATAGGACTCTTTACTGTAATTGAGGTCGTGAAAACGCCCATGCTTTACCATTATTATATCCAATCCGCGCTTTTTTTCAACCTCTTTTTCATCGTCAATGATGGAAATATACCCTTCGCCCACGATACTGTTAAAGTTTTGCCCCCATTGGCAGGCGGACTCTGTCTGACGCAGGCCCCAGCTCTCATCGATCTCAAAAGCCACCCTGTTATTCCTGCGCAGGATGTCCAGCTTGCGCCCATCCTTGGCGCAGTGGACATAAAATACAAGCTTCCCGCTCTCCAGATCATACTCATAGCCGTAGTTGATGGGGACAATATAGGGGAAGCCAATATCCTCGTCATAGAAAGCGATCCGGATGATATGGTTTGCCAGAAGGATGCGGTTGATGGCCGCCGGGTCGGTCAGCTCCCGGTTTCTGATCCGCATAGGACGGTGCGCCATAGCTAGCTCCTTTCCCCATCCGGGCACTGCACCAGCACCAGCTCATCCTGCCGCCTGCTGATAAACTCCGCGCCCTCCTCTGTGATCAGGATATCCTCCTCACACAGCACACTGTAATCCCCCTCCTCCATCAGGACTGTGGGCTCCAGCGTGAAGATCATCCCCGCCTCCACCGTACCAAAGGGTGCGTTGCCGTAGCGCTTCCACTGGGGCGCGAACATCGTCCCGCCATCGTGTTCATAGCGCCCCACCTGGTGGCCTGTGGCGTGGGTGATCTCCGGCAGGCCGCGGCTAACCAGATACGAGCGCGCCGCCTGGTCCACCTCATAGCCCTTTACTCCCGGCTTCGCCACGGCAAAAGCGGCGGAGATGGCGTGATGGGCGGCATCAAAGATCATCCGGAAGCGCTCGGGCGCCTCTGTCTCCCCCGGCTTCAGGAAGTAGGCGGTCCGGGAGATATCGCTGCAATACCCCATATAGTCGATACCAAAGTCCATAATCAGGAAGTCCCCGGGCTGGAGTACAGCATCCCCCGGCTCCCGGTGGGCAATGCGTTCCTTCATGACAATGGGCATGGTCAGCTCCTTGCTCACAGCCTCCACAACGCCCCGGCGGGACATCCCATCCACAAACATCTGGCCGATTTCATACTCTGTCAAACCCGGGCGCAGCTGCGCAAAAACCTCCCCATAGATATCCTGGGTGAGCTCCACAGCCCGGCGCACCGCGGCGATCTCCTCAGACGTCTTGATACTGCGGATCCTCTGCAGGATCGGCTCCGAGCTGCAAAAGCACCCGGCATACCGGCTGAGGACCCGTGCCAGATACCGGTACCGCCCGGTGGTCAAGCCGTCGCAGAGGTTGTCCTCCACGGAGAAATTTAAAGCAATTGACCGGGGCCCAACCCGGTCTACCAGGTCATTAAGAGGCTGCGCAGGATCGGAGGCATAGGGGAGGACCTCGTCAAACAGCCCGCTGTTCTGGCTCTCCAGCGCATCAATCCCCGGGCAGAGCACATACCGTGCCCCCTCTTTCGTCAGAAGGAAAAAGGTCCGTCCGACGGTTTTCAGCCCAGTCAGCAGGCTGACAGCCGGATCGCTGCCCTCGCTGGCATAGATGAGCCAGAGGTCGATATCAGCCTGCCTCAGGTATTCTGCCGCCTGGGCCAGCTTTTGTTCCGCAATCTTAGCCATTGCTGCACTCCTCCATTTCTTTTTCAGAAGCCGCGGCCTCCACCGTCTTGACAATCGCCCGGTAGAGGACTTCGGCGCCAAAGGATAGGGAACTTTCTGTAATACGTTCATTGGGGCCATGGACCATCTTCAGCACCTCGGAGAAGGGCACGTCCGGCAGCAGCGGCGAATAGCCGTAGACATTATGCCGGATGAAGCGCCCATCGGTCCGCCCCAGGGCAATCATGGGCAGGATCCGTGTGCCAGGGTCCAGCTCCTGGGAGATCTGGCACAGCCGCTGGAAAAAGGGGTTGTCCAGGTCGCAGGTGTAGCCATCCGACAGGGGGCCGATCTCGTAGGAGACATCCTCGCCGCCCAGCAGCTCCTCCATCAGCTGTTCCACCTCCTGCCGGGTGGTCCCGTCAATATACTGGTAGGACATCTTCAGGCCCTGATCCCCCTGCCGGCCGGTGAAATCCAGCTCATAGGCATCGGCAGCCAGGCAGCTGTGGACGCTGTATTCCCAAAGGTTTTTCAGGGTCCGGTCCTCGAAGCATCCCTCCACAGCTTTATGGAAAGCCTGGGTGGGTGCGGTCAGACGCGGCTCCGGCTGGTAGCTGGCAACCGAGCGCAGCGCCCGCAGGAGCTGCCCTGCCTGGGTGTTCCAGGGGCCGTATCCATCGGGATCTCCCTTCGCTGTTACCTGGATGGCGCAGCGTCCCTTCTCCCCGCAGGTGCAGGTGCGGTACCGCTGCCCCCTCTGCTCCATGACAAACCCGCCGCCCTCGCTGACCACGTACCCTCTGGGCAGCAGCTCCGGATGCTCTTCTGCAATGAACGCCATACCGTATCCGCTGCCGAGCTCCTCGTCGGCGGATGCCAGAAGGATGACCTTCCGGTCCAGCGCCATGCCGCTGCGCTGGAGCCAGATGAGGCACATGATCTCCATTGCTGTCAGATGCTTTGTATCAATCGCGCCCCGCCCCCAGATCGTGCCGCCGCAGCTGACGCCGTCAAACGGCGGATGCTCCCATGAGCCGGGGGCTGGCACCACGTCGATGTGCGACAGCAGCAGCACCGGCGGCTGGCTCCCCTGCCCAATCTCCGCGTAGACATTGGTACGGCCGGGTGCCTTTTCCAGAAGCCGCGCAGGGATCCCCTCTTTTTCCAGGACCTGCGCGATGTATTCTGCTGCTGCCCGCTCCCCTCCGGGGGGATTGGAGGTGTTGATCCGGAGCAGGTTTGTAAAAACCTCTTTCAGCTCACGCTGTTGTTCTAGCTCCAGCATGTTATTCCTCCGTGCAGCCGATCAGATACAGCTCCATCTGGCGGCGGCTGAGAACCTCCGCCCCCTCCGGCCGGATCACCACGTTCTCCTCTACCAGCATACAGGGCAGGCCGCCGTCCTGGATCACTGTCGGCTCAATAGCGTAGACCTCGTTGCATCCAATGGGCCTGCCGCAGGAGGCCATGTTGTCCGCGCGCTTTGGGGAGAGGGCAGTGCCAATGTCGTGGCATCTCCTGCCAATGGGATGGCCTACGCTGTGGCGTACCGTCGGATAACCGCCATCCTCCACCACCTTCCGGCCCACCGCATCGACCTCCCAGCCCAGCTTCCCCTGGCCAATAAAGCCGATCACGGCAGTAATCGCGCTGCGGGCCGTCTCAAAGGCGTGCTGGACCTCCGCCGGCGGGCTGCTTTCACCGGGCTGCAAAAAGTACGCAGTCCGGGCAATATCCGAGATGTAGCCCCGGTATTTGACGCTGAAATCCATGATGAGGATGTCTCCCGGCCTGGTTTTTGCGTCGCCGGGGGAGCGGTGGGCCAGCCCCTCCCGGACGATGCAGACGATGGGGTAGTCATAGGGCTTCCCCAGGCCATTGCACACATCCCGGGCCTTCATCCCCGCAACAAACAGATCCCCGATCTCCCGCTCGGTCATCCCGCACCGGACCTTGGAGAACACCTCGTCATAAATGTCGTTGGTCAGCTGGATCGACTGGCGGAGATAGTCAATCTCTGTGCTGCTCTTGACGCTGCACAGCTCCCGGATCAGGCTCTCGCCGGAGACCTCCACTGCTGCCAGCCGCTCCCGGCCCAGCATCTTCTCCAGCATAAGGTACAGGCCGTAGGACAGGCCGTCGGCGATGACATCGCTCTCTGACACGTTGATTGCCAGCTTTTTCGGCGCCAGGCGGTCAAACACCGGCACAAACACCTCCTCCAGCGCCTTGTTGTAGGTCAGGACCTGGGAAAAAATGCCAGAGGGAATGAATTTTTTCTCATCGGACTGGCTGGCAATCATAATATGATGCCCATCCCGCATGAAAAAGGCCGCGCCGAGATGGACGGTATCCTCTCCAATTAAGAAAGGCAGGATGGGGTCGCCGCCCTCCCGGGAGACCAGCAGCAGCCCGTCTATGTCCTGACGGGCCAGGAGCGCCTCCAGCTGCTGGATCTTTTCTCTGGGAATCTGGTATTTGTCAAACATTGTCAAGTCCTCCCAATGATTGCGAAAGCGTCCGCACCTGCACGCCGTGCCGGCGGCAGATGTCCCCTGCCGCCGCCTCCGCAGCGGCAGGGGATGTTCCACTCATAAGGTACACGCTGATATCGATCTCTGTATCGTTTTCAATCTTGCTTCGGTGTCCCCCGGCTATGCGGTCGATGGACACCAGATCATGGGTGGCGTAGTAGGCATACTCCCCGCAGGCCGGCTCCGCCTCCAGAAGGGCCGTCATCTCCTCCAATGTCCCAGGCCTGCCGCACAGCTTCTCCAGCAGCTCCCACTCCGGGCCTGGGCAGGCCTTGGGGCCGGACGCCTCCACGATCCCCTCCAGTGCCTCTATGCAGCGCAGGAGGATTTTATTGCTCGGGTAATAGGGGTTGGAATCCGGATCCCTCGGCTGCGAAATCCGCAGGCGCAGGACGCAGCGCCCGGTATGGCGGGCCCACTGGACCCCGCCGTCTCCATCGCCAAGGTACGCGCTGGTCAGCGCGCGAAAGGTTGCCTTATCCATCGCTGTATTCTCCTTTGATTTGCACTGGAAGCCCCTCCGGGCGCCGGGCCTAGAGCCCGTTGACCTCCTTGACCAGATGGCAGGCCACGAAGTGGTTCTCCCTGACCTCGGCCAGCTCCGGCGTTGTCTGGAAGCACTCCGGCTTTGCGTACAGGCAGCGGGGGGCAAACCGGCAGCCGGCCTTTGGCTCGATGGGGCTGGTCAGCTCGCCCTTCAGGATAATCCGGTCCGGCGTCCCGCCGATCTTAGGCCGGGGGATGGCCGAGAGCAGTGCCTTGGTATAGGGGTGGAGGTTGTTTTGAAAGAGCTCCCTGGAGCTGCACTTCTCCACCAGCTTACCCAGGTACATCACGCAGATGTCGTCGGAGATATGCTTGACCACGCTGAGGTTATGGGTGATGAAAATGTAGGTCAGCCCACGCTCCTCCTGCAGATCCTGCATGAGGTTGAGGATCTGCGCCTGGATGGACACATCCAGGGCGGAGACAGGCTCGTCGCAGACAATAAACTGCGGATCCAGGGAGAGCGCCCGGGCGATGCCGATGCGCTGGCGGCGTCCGCCGTCCAGCTCGTGGGGATATACGTCCGCCACCCGCTTCGCCAGGCCCACCGTATCCATGAGCTCCGCCACTCTGCTGTCATACTCCTCCCGGCTGGCGCAGGTCTTGTAGATCCGCATGGGCTCGCCGATGATATCCGCCACCCGCATACGGGGGTTGATGGAGGAGTAGGGGTCCTGGAAGATGATCTGCATCTTCCGGCGCAGCTGCTTGAGCTCCTGCTTGGAGGGCTTGGAAATGTCCTCCCCGTTATAGAGGATCGTCCCATCCGTCCTCTCCAGCAGGTGGAGGATGACACGCCCCAGGGTAGATTTCCCGCAGCCGGACTCGCCTACCACGCCCAGGGTTTTCCCCTCCTCCAGCTGGAAGCTCACATCGTCCACCGCATGAAGCATCCCCCGGGGCGTGGGGAAATACTTTTTCAGGTTTTTGACCTCCAGAATGGTTCCCATTACGCCTCGCCTCCTTCCGTGTTCACCGCCGGATCCTTCGCACGGATACAGCGTACCAGGTGGGTGGGGGATATCTGGACATTCTGTACCGGCGCGGCCTCGCACGCCTCGGTGCGGTAGGGGCACCTGAGCGCGAAATTGCACCCCTTGGGCAGCGCGCTGGGATCGGGCATCAGCCCGGCGATGGGCTTCAGGCGCGTCTGCTCCACATCCAGATCCGGGATGCTGTCAAAGAGCCCCTTGGTGTAGGGATGGCAGCCGTGCTCATAGATGTCCTCCAGGGTGCCGATCTCCACAATCTCCCCGGCGTACATGATCGCCACGCTCTCACAGGTCTCCGCCACCACGCCCAGATCGTGGGTGATGAGAATCAGGGATGTACCCAGCTCCTTCTTCAGCTTGTTCATCAGCAGCAGGACCTGGGCCTGGATGGTCACATCCAGGGCCGTGGTGGGCTCGTCTGCAATGAGCAGCATGGGGTTGCAGGCCAGGGCAATGGCGATGACCACCCGCTGCTTCATCCCCCCGGAGAACTGGTGGGGGTAGTCGTTGTACCGCTCACCGGGGATCCCCACCAGCTCCAGCATCTCCTTCGCCTTGGCCACCGATTCATGCATGGACAGCTTCTCGTGGAGGCGGATGACCTCGCAGATCTGGTCGCCCACAGTCAGGATGGGGTTCAGCGCGGTCATCGGGTCCTGGAAGATCATGGAGATCCGCTTGCCGCGGATGGAGCGCATGTCCGACTGGCTCTTCTCCAGCAGGTTCTCCCCCTGGAAGAGGATCTCCCCGGAGACGACTTTCCCGGGCGGGACGGGTATGAGGCCCATAATGCCCAGCGCGGTTGTGGTCTTGCCCGCGCCGGTCTCCCCCACCAGCCCCATGGTCGTCCCACGGGGCACCTGGAAGCTGATGCCGTTCACCGCCTGCACCACACTCTTTCTCGTGCGGTACTCGATGGCCAGGTCCTTCACTTCCAATACGATATCCTTCATGCTTATACCTCCTCGATTAGTCCTTCAGGCGCGGGTCGATGGCGTCGCGCAGCCCGTCGCCCATGACATTCAGAGAGAAGACCGTAATCATGATGAACAGGCCGGGGAAGATCGCCATATAGGCGTGGGTGCGCAGATAGTCCCGTGCTGTGGAGAGCATACCGCCCCACTCCGGTGTCGGGGGCGCTGCGCCCAGCCCCAAAAACGACAGCATGGCACAGGCGGTAATGGAGCTGGCAACGCCCAGTGTCGCCTGCACGATAACCGGGGCAATCGAGTTGGGCAGGATATGCCGGAGGATAATGCGCAGGTTGCCGGCGCCTGTGGCCCGGGCGGCCTCCACGTACTCATTGCCCTTTGCGGACATGACTGCCGCCCGGGTGATGCGGGCATATCCCGGCACGTTGCCTATGCCGATGGCAATCATCATGTTGCCCAGGCCTGCGCCCAGCGACGCCGCAATGGCCACTGCCAGCAGCATACCCGGGACCGCCATCAGCACATCCATCACACGCATGATTACGCTGTCCACCTTGCCGCCCACATATCCGGCAATCACGCCCAGCGTGCCGCCGAAAAGCAGTGCGACGCCCACCGCCACGATACCGACGCGCAGCGAGATGCGGCCGCCGTAGAGTACGCGGCTGAACTGATCCCGCCCGAATTTATCCGTGCCGAACAGATGCTCGGCGGAGGGGCCCTGGAGCGCACGGCTGACATCCTGATCGTCAAGGCCGTAGGGCGCCAGCACATCAGCGAACACCGCAGAGAGGACCAGCAGGATCAGGATGACTGCGCCCAGCATCGCAAGCCGGTTCCGCATGAACCGGGAGAGCACCTCCATCCAAGGGCTGTTTTGCCGTATCAGACGCTTCCTTTTCATGCTGCCTCCTCTGTCTTCCTCGTCCCCAGCCGCTTCTGGCGCCTGGAGGCCCCCATGGATGTCTGGATGCGCGGGTCAATAAAGCTGTAAAGGATATCCGTCAGCAGGTTGACAAAGCTGAAGGTAATCGCCAGGAACAGCACGCTGCCCAGCACTGCGGGGAGATCCCGCTGCTTGATGGCGTCAACGCCGTACTTGCCCAGGCCGGGTATGGCGAAAACGGACTCTGTCAGCACCGACCCGCCCAGCAGGTTGCCGAACTGGATGCCAATCACCGTGACCACCGGGATGAGCGCATTCTTCAGGGCATGGTGGGCGATGACCTTCCGCTCGGACTGCCCCTTGGCCCTGGCTGTCCGGATGTAGTCCATGCGGATGACCTCCAGCATACTGGAGCGGGTCATGCGCATGATGTTGGCTGCGCCGCTGGTGCCCAGTGTGACCACCGGCAGCACCCAGTACTCCCAGCCGTAGGAGCCGGACACCGGCAGCCAGCCCAGCTGCACCGCGAACAGCAGGCACAGCATCAGCGCCAGCCAGAACGACGGCATGGACACACCAACCAGCGACACGGCGGTCGCCAGGTTATCAAATATGGAGTACTGCTTTGTGGCGGCCACCACACCGCAGACGATGCCGATGATGGCCGAGAGCACTACGCTCAGCGCCGCCAGCAGCGCCGTCTTGGGGAAACGGATCAGCAGCTCATTCACAATCGGTTTCCCGGTAAACCAGGAGATCCCGAAATCAAAGCGGGTCACAATGCCCAGGATATAGTTGCCGAACTGGACGAGGAAGGGATCGTTCAGCCCCAGCTCCTCCTCCAGAGCCGCCACCTGTTCCGGCGTGGCTGAGTCGCCCAGGATCATGTTCGCGGGATTGCTGGGCGTGATATACATCAGGGTAAATACGATCAGCGCAACCCCCAGCAGAACTGGGATCATTTGCAGCAGCCGTTTGCAGATATATTTTGCCAAGCTTTTCTCATCTCCTTGCTGTTCATTTTCAACGTCCTGTTACCGAATGATGGGTGCCTCAGCAGCCTTTACCAGCGGCGCGTCCGCTGCGCAGCAGAAACGGAACTCCTCGTGGTTTGCCGCAGCCCCCACATTTCCCGCCCGGTCTACGCAGACAAGCGCCATCTTGCCAACGCGGCTGTCGCCGCCCCGGGCCGCTGCCAGCCGCCGGTGGACTTTGCCCATGGCCTTCTCCGCCGCCGCCTGCGCCGCGAGCCCCTCGCCCATATAGAGCACCGCTAAATAGCTCATGCAGCCCCGCATAATCTCCTCGCCTACGCCGGTGGCCACCGCCGCGCCGCCCTCGTTGTCCGCATAAAAGCCGGAGCCGATGATGGGCGTGTCACCGATGCGGCCCGGAATTTTTAACCAGAGACCGCTGGTGGAGGTCCCCGCCGCCACATTGCCTTCCCTGTCCCTGACAATCATGCCGACGGTGTCGTGGCTGCGGCTGCCGTCGCTGCCTTTCTTGACGTCGTCCAGCTCCAGGTTCCCGGTGACACCGTAGCGCCCCGCTGTGCAGGCATCCAGGGGCGGATACCGCCGCCCGCTGCTCATATACTGCTCACGGATATCAAACCAGCGGTCGTAGGCCCTCCGGTGGAACACCTGCTGCCTCTCAAAGCCGTGCTCATAGGCGAAGGCATCCGCACCCGCGCCAGCCACTGCCGTGTGGGGCGTCTCCTCCAGGAGCTTTCGCGCCACGCTGATGGGGTGGGGGAACCCCTTAAGCCCCAGCACCGCACCGGTAGCCAGCGTCCTGCCGTCCATGATGCCGGCATCCAGCTCGCACTCCCCCTGGCAGTTCGGGTATCCGCCCAGGCCAACGGACAGCACCTCCGGATCATCCTCCACTGCGCCGATCCCGCGCTCCAGGGCGTCCATGATGTCCTCGCCCCGGGCCAGGCACTCCGCTGCCGTCTGGACACCCTTGCCGGAGAACTGCCACGTGGCGGCGACAAAAAATCCCATAAAATACCTCCTTATATACGCATAGGGGCGCGAACCCTGTCTGTCCTGTGTCCGCGCCCCTGTTCCTGCGTCCGCCTTGGCCTGCGCAGGCCGCTGTCACCTATTCCCAGGTGCGCAGGGCAGTCTTGCACAGATCAGTTGAACGTAATCGTGTTGAATTCATACCGGCCGGAGGGCGGGACCTGGAAGCCCTGGATATCGCTCCGGCAGGCTGCGGTCTCCTCCTTGTTGCACAGGAACACCCAGGGGGCGTCCTCCACGATCAGCTGCTGCGCCTGGCAGTAGGCGTCGTAGCGGACATCGCTGTCCGTGCTCTGCTGGCCGATGTCCAGCAGCTTGTCCACCTCCGGATTCCCGTAGATGGCGGTATTGCACCAGGTGGGCTGCCCGGTATAGAAGGGCTCATACATACCATAGTCCGCGTCACCGGTATTGGTCACCCAGCCGAGGATGAACATCTGGCAGGAGCCGGCGATGATGCGGTCCAGATAGGTGGCGTTCTCCAGAGGCTCCACAGTGACCGTGATGCCGATTTTGCCCAGCTGGTTCTGCACCATTTCCGCAATATCCACGCGCTCCTGGGAGTCGCTGATGGTCAGTGTGACCTCAAAGCCGTTGGGATAGCCCGCCTCTGCCATCAGCGCCTTGGCCTTCTCTATATCGCATTCGTAGCCCTTCAGGCTGGGGTCATACCCCCAGATCGTAGGCGCAATGGGGCCGTTCGCCACAGAGCCAGTGCCATTATAGACTGCGCTGACAATGGCCTCGCGGTCCAGCGCGTAGTTGATGGCCTGACGCAGGGCCTTGTTGTTGAAGGGCTCCAGGGAACAGTTGAGGCCGATGAAGGAGTTGCTGTAGCCGGCCTTCTTCATGAGGCTGACCTCCGGGTTGGCCTCCAGGTTTGCCATGTCGTTAGAGGCGATGTTGATGGCAATGTCCACGCCGCCGGACTCAATCTCCATCGCGCGGCTGGAGGACTCGCCGATCACGCGCATGACCAGGGTGTTGAAGGGCGCCACTGTGCCCCAGTACTCCGTGTTTGTCTTCAGGTCAATGCGGTCGCCGCGGTACCACTGGTCAAAGACAAAGGGGCCTGTCCCAATGGGGGCTTCCTCCATGTCGCCGCCATTCTCCATGGTCTGCTCATCTACAATGTAGAGGAAGCACAGCTGGGAGAGCAGCGCGCCCGTGGGTTTCGTCAGCTTCAGCTGGAGCGTGTTCTCGTCAACCACCTGGCTCTGCTCCAGATCCACTGTAGAAACAATCCAGTTGGTAAAGTCGCTCCCCTGGGCCCGCTTGATATTATAGAGGATATCGTTGGCATCCAACGCCTCACCGTTGTGGAATTTGACCCCTTGGCGCACGTGCAGGTTCAGGGTCAGGTCGTCCTCGTATTCCCAGCTCTCCACCAGGCCAGGGGAGGCGCTGCCGTCCTCGGCCTGCTTGAGCAGGGTGTCGTAGACCAGGTGCTTAATCATGGTAGAGGTGCTGTCGTTGGCGCCATGGGCGTCCAGGCTCTTCGGCTCGGCGGTGACTGCAACGGTCAGGGAATCCCTGGTGCCAGAGGCGCCGCCCTGGCCGTCGTTGGAGGGCTTGCTCCCGCAGCCGGCCAGCAGTGCCAGCACCATGACCAGAGCCAATAGCAATGACATGATCTTTTTCATACAAATCTCCTTGTCTCTACAGTATTTTTTAGCGTTCTATACCAACTATGCCTTCGGCATGGTTGCCCTTATTTGACCAGGTGGAGCTCCTTCTGCCGGTACAGGTACTCCACCTTCCCGCCGGTAAAGAGGACATCGGTCTCGATCCCCAGCATCAGCGTCTGCCCGCCCCACTCCGGGATGGGGCCGTATACATTCAGCTCCATGGCATAGGCGGTGTTGTCGTGGATGGGGTAGTCCCCTTTGCCCTTGACATGCTTCTGGTTATCCACCAGGCCGATGGTGGGGCCGGCGGAGTGGCCGTACACACCCAGGGGGTGGGAGTAGAGCATACCGGTGATGCCCTCCCGCCTCGCCTGCTCCAGGCTGGCCGCCAGCACCTGGTTGCCTGTGCGGCCGGCGGCGAACTGGCCTGCTACAATGTCCTGCATCCGCCGGCCGGTCTCAAAGAGATCCCGGATGCCTTGGGGAGGCTCCGTCTCGCCCCGGCGCAGGATATAGGCGTTGTCCTGGATATCTGAGCACAGGCCCAGATATTCAAACCCGACGTCGCAGTGGACCACATCCCCCTCCTGGATCACCACATCACCAGACAGGCCCACGGCGCCCTGGCGCCGCACAGCGACCATGAACGGGAACCATGGCTTCAGGCCCAGCACCTCGCAGCGCTGCATCAGCCACCACTCCAAATCCTCCGCAGTGGTCACGCCCGGATGGATCACGTCGCTGGACAGCCCCTCCCGCATGATCCGCTCTGTCAGCATGACAATGCCCTGGTAGGCGTCCATCTCTTCCCTGGTCCGGGTCTCCAGCCAGCGGACTGCCAGATGCGCCGCGCTGACAAGCTTTGCAGCATTCTCCTCGCCGATGCTGCTGCGGATCAGTTCAAAGGCGCTGTGGCTGATCCCATCTCCAAAGGCTGT
This sequence comes from uncultured Oscillospiraceae bacterium, assembly GCA_910583885.1. Classification (GTDB taxonomy): domain Bacteria; phylum Bacillota; class Clostridia; order Oscillospirales; family Oscillospiraceae; genus Pelethomonas. The sequence goes on from CAJUAC010000016.1 coordinate 15,689, forward strand.
CTCTGCGCTGAAATTGAGGCCAATCCGCTGGGGCTTCCGCTCGTCGATGATCCGCCGGAGGCACTCCATCTGGGTCTCAGGGATGCCCACATTTCCGTTTTTTATCCCCTTGTCCGGGGACAGCGCCGCAAACTGGGACCAATCCCCGTCCTTGTTGCTCAGCCAGACGGCCTGGTAGAACTTGTCCAGGCAGGAGCCGGGGCGGTAGATAGACAGCCGCTCCACCTGCCCGTCCGGCCTGCGGAAAAACAGCAGCATGGTCCGCCTTCCGCTGGTGAGCATCGGCGAGGGCAAGAGCGTCTTCATGACAGGATCCTCGTTCCCCTCCTGGGAGGTGACGATCCACATGTCAATCCCCGTCTCCTCCATGAGCCCCGGCAGCAGCGTCTCCAGGCGGGTTTTCAGCCAGCGGTCGCGTACCTTTGCCCGTTCCCGCAGGGGAAGAATGCTTTCATCATACATAAGGGTGCGCCTCCTTTAGTGCCGCAGCAGCTCCATACCCCGCTCCAGACGGTCGAGACCCTCCTTCAGGATCGCGCGGCTGGTTGCAAAGCAGATCCGGATATGCCCCTCCGCGCCAGGGCCAAAGAACTTTTCTGTCCCCGGAACGATGGCCAGCTTAACCTCCCGCTCCATAAACGCGGCAAATTCCTGGCTGCTCAGCCCTGTCCCTGTAATGTCCGGGAACAGCAGATAGGTCGCCTGGGGTTTTCTACAGGTAATCCCATCCAGATGCGCCAGGCGCTCCAGCGCATAATCCCTGTTTTGGCGCAAGTGTACCAAAAATGCATCCAGGCGCTCAAAGCCTTGGCGCATACAGGCGGTCCCTGCCACTTGGGAGATGGAGCAGATGCCGCCGGCAGTCGTCATGACCGCAGACTCCTGGACAATGGCGTCAAAGACCTCTTGGTCGCTGCAATAGACACAGCCAATCCGCAGCCCCGCCACACCAAAGCTCTTTGAGAAGCCGTAGACTGAGACCACCTGCCGCTTGTCCCCCTCCACCTGGTTGATGCTTAAGAAGGGCTGCTCCGGATAGACAATATCTGACCAGATCTCGTCATTCATAATCCACAGGTGATACTTGTTGGCCAGGGCCAGGATGTGCTCCAGATCCTCCCTGGTGTAGAGCGTCCCCCACGGATTGTGGGGATTGCAGAGGCCGATCATCCGGGTCTTGGGTGTGATGTAGCTCTCCAGATCGCCCAGCTCCAGCCCCGTACCGTCCGGCCTGGGCCGCGCCGGGAACCGGACCGGCACACCGCCTGCCGCCAGGCAGGAGTCCTTAAAGAGGTAGTCCACCGGGTCAAACACGATCATCTCATCCCCCGGGCGGAGGAAAGCAGCGGCAATCACATACATCCCCCTGGCAGCGCTGTCCAAGGGAAGCACCAAGTCCGCCTGAACCCCCTCGTTCTTGCGTGCATTTATGCCGTCGGCAATCGCCTGGCGGAATTCGGGAAAGCCCAGCTTGGGGGTATAAGAGAGATAGCCGCCATCCAGATAATCCCTCATCGCGCCGATGACCTTCGGATCAACCTGGAAGTCAGGGTCCGCAGCTGTCAGCGGTATCACACCCTCGCCAACCTCTGCCCAACGCCCGTTGAAAGCCCGCTTTTTCAGGATATCCAACTTAACAGCGTCGTCGCCAAAGAAATTCATTTCCCTCATGCTTCCCCCTTGATGGCGGTTACTTCCATCTCAATCCTCGCATCCTTAGGGAGGGCCGCAGCCTGATAGCACACGCGGGCAGGAGGATTCTCCGGAAAAAAGGCTGCATAGGCTTCGTTGACAGCTGCGAAATCGTTGATATCCTTCAGCAAAATCGAAACCTTCAGCACGTGTGCCAGGCTGCTCCCCCCTGCCTGCAGGATATGGGATACATTATTCAGGATCAGGCGTGTCTGGCTCTGGATGTCATCTTGGCTTAATACCCCGGTCTTGGGATCCAGCGGCAGCTGACCAGATACGTAGATCACCCCCTGGTACTCTGTTGCCTGGGAGTATGGGCCGATGGCTGCGGGGGCCCCGGCGGCGCTGATAATCTTTTTCATGGCTCCTCCTCGATTAAAAAATTTGGTGTTGATTTAAAATTTTTCGACCTGTTTGTATATTACCAGTAAGAGTCGACTCTGTCAACACTTTTTTGTCCATTTTCTACAAAATGGCAAATTTTATGCAGCCGCTACTCCCATGGTTTGCCGAAATACAGCGCCTGTGAAGGGCATTTAGGATGATGGTTTGTCTTCTGACCACATAAACAGCCACAGGCAGGTGTGGAGCACATGGAAACACTATGTTCAAAGAGTACCAGAAAGCAAATTAAATGGGACAAAAATGGCTATAAACCGCAAAAAATCTTCGCCGGTCTATTTGGCAATTACGGTGCCGAATTTGATTCTACGCATCCAGAAACAGACAAAATTAGCAGCAGAATTTTAATTTATATTGCGTTTTTGTCAAATTCATAGTATGTAGAACACTCCCCCGGAAGCAGAGCCTCCGGGGGAGTGTTTTGACTTACCGCAGCAGGACCGGCTGGATTTGCCGTCCCTGCAAGGCGGCCTCCACCGTCTCCCCAATGCGGGAGAAGTCCGCCACCAGGGAGCGGGGCTTCCGCTCCGGGTCATCCTGTCCAAAGGGGACAAAGTAATAGTGCTTGCGGCCCAGCAGCTCACCGATATTCCGGGCCGCTCCGCTCAATCCGTCATTCGACGCCAGGGCAATGACCACCGGCTTCTCATTGCGCAGATGGGACTTGGCTGCCATAGTTACGGAGGTGTCCGTAATCCCTGCTGCCAGCTTCCCCAGGGTATTCCCGGTGCAGGGTGCAATCACCAGCACATCCAGCAGCTGCTTCGGCCCGATGGGCTCTGCCCCGCTGACGCTGCGGATGATCCCGCGCCCTGTCAGGCGCTCTACTGCGGCGAGGAAATCCTCAGCCGTCCCAAAACGAGTATCCGTATGTGTACAAATATCAGAGACAATGGGGATCACTGTCTCATATTCCCCGCACAGCTTCTCCAATTCCTTAAGCACTTGGGCGTGGGTGCAGAAGGAGCCGCACAGGGCAAATCCCACTCGCTCTTTCCTCAAATGGGCTCACCTCGTTCTTCCAATATGTGATAGATGCTGTCCCGGATAGCAGCCGCTGCGCTGCGCGGGGCCACCTTGCCCGGCAGGCCCAGTGCGGGGATCGCCCGGCGGCCCAGCCGTTTGGCGGCCTCCAGGTCCACGCTGCCGGGGGCGGAGGCCAAGTCCAAAATGACGCACGACTCCTTTGTTTCCCGCAGGCCGCTGGCATCCAGTACCGGGGCGGGCACTGTGTTGAAAATCAGGTCAAACCGGTCCAGCTCCCCCGTTAGGGAGCCAGTCTGGAGGCCGCGGAACCCCCTGGCATGGATCCATGCCAGATCCGCATACCGCCTGGCTGACACGGTGACGCTGGCCCCCAGGGCCATCAGGCGTTCCGCCAGCAGTTTGCCGATCCGGCCGTAGCCAACCACCAGGCACTCGCTGGCGTGGATGGTCTGATCCGTGGCCTCCATTGCCAGCTGGATCGCCCCCTCCGCCGTAGGTATGGCGTTGGTAATCTGGATTTCCTCCCGGCTGTAATAGTCCAGCAGGGTCAAGCCGAAATCCGCCATCAGCCGTGCGCTCAGCTCGCCGGTCATACCGCCCAGCAGCAGTTGGTCATACCGCAGGCGGGGCCACAGCTGCTCAGCGCTCAGGGCCGTATCTGTCAGCGGCAGGTTCAGCAGCCCTGCCCGGCAGACTGGCAGCGGCAGGACCAGCAGCTCCGCCGCCAGCACCTGGTTTAATGGCACCTGGTTCGGGCCGACCCCCTGTTCCAGGCCCCAGGTCATGACATCCCATCCGTCTTCAATCAGGAGCCCGGCCAGGCAGACCTGCCGCATGTCGCCGCCCAGCACAGAAATGGTCCGTTTCATACACATCCCCCCTCTGCACCAGTCTATGCGGCTGCCCAGAAAGGGGAACCGGACAGCCGCTGCCTCAAATTTTACGCAAAATGTCTCCAATTTTGCGCACAACTGCAAAACAGGCAATACCTGCGTTATAATATTTTGAAAAATAGAAGGACTGGTCCTGTCCTGTTTGTTTTTATACAATTTGTATAGTATCCCTTATATAATACCATTTCACCCTGTCCCGCACCTGATGAACCCAGGAGGTACCCCTTATGCATGTCAAAAAGAATCCCTGCCAGTGGGCTGCACTGGGCTGCATCCTGCTGGCGCTTACTCTTCTGACCGGCCTCATCCCCCATACTGGGGCGGCTGCCTCGGAGTCCGCCCCCACTGCGGGCCTGTTCTCCTGGAAGGCTGCGACGGTTAACAAGTCCGACGGCCAGATTTTTTCCACCATGGAACAGGTGGGGTTACATACCCTGTACCAGAATTTTTCCAGCAAGACCAGCCGGCAGGCGCATATGGCGGCCTTCCTGGAGGCGGCCATGGAAAAGGGGGTCACGGTCTATCAGTTGACCGGGGACCCCTCCTGGGCTATGGACGCAGAGGGCGTGCGGCTGTGCGAAGCGGTTGAGGAGGCCGCATCCTATAACCGGAGGGTTGAGCGGAAATTCCTCGCCCTGCGTGAGGAGGACGGGAAGGCATGGGACACTGTCCCCCGTCTGGCGGGAATCGTATTTGACGTAGAGCCCTACACCTTGGACGCCTGGGATGAGGATCCCGGCGCGGTGATGGACAGCTTTGTTTCCGGCATGAAACACGCCTATGCCCTGGCAAAGGAAAACGGCCTGGAGGTCATCCTCTGCATCCCCTGGTTCTACGACACGCAGGGGCTGACAAAGGGTCTGCGGCGGCTGATCCGGGACTGCTGTGACAGCGTTCTGGTGATGAACTACTACCGGGGGGCGGAGATTGGTCACATCGCCGCCGAGGCGGAATTGGCCGCCGCCCATGGCAAGGGCCTCATCACCGCCTACGAGCTGCAAGAGGCGGACGGCAAGCAGATCCAGGAGGCTAACACATATTACAGCGAGGGCCTGGCCGCTGTGCGGGAAAATTTTGCTGCCCTACAGGCGGCCTACCAGGGCCAGACGGTCTCCATGGCCCTGCACGACTACCGCGCCCTGGAGGAGGTACTGGCGGATGAATGAGGTGCTGCGCCAGGAGAAGAAATTCCTGATTGACCAGGTGCAGCTCTACCGCTACAGCCGGGGGCTGGCGCGGTTCCTCACAGAGGACCCCCACAACAAGGGGGACGGCTACCCCATCCGCTCCCTCTACTTCGATTCCCTGGATGACCGGGATCTCCAGGAGAAGCTGGATGGCGTGGAGCTGCGGCGGAAAATCCGCCTGCGTAACTACGGGCCAGACAACGACTTTGCGATGCTGGAGATGAAACAGAAGCAGGGGCCCATGCAGAAGAAGCGGTCAGCCCGCCTGCCCCGTGCGGACGCCATCCGCCTCACCCAGGGGGACTACACACCCCTGCTCTTCCATCCGGAGCCCTTTGCCCAGGAGTGCTACGCTGTCATGTGTACCCACTGCTACCGCCCGCGGGTGGTGATCGAATACCGGCGCATCGCCTTCATTGCCAAGGAGAACAAGATCCGCATCACCTTCGACCACCACATTACCGCCTCGGAATCCAACTGCAACATCTTCTCCCAGGAGCTCATCCAGCACCCGGTGATGCACCCGGCCCTGGCGGTGCTGGAGGTGAAGTATAACGGGTTCCTGCTCAGCTACATCAAGGATATGCTCCGGGAGTGTGATTCCAGCGAGCTGTCCGTCAGCAAATATGCACTCAGCCGCAGTACATAAGCGGGTGTAACAGGCCGTGCAGGGAGCGGGCCCGCTCCCTGCCCAGGACAACGTTGTCCTGGGGGGATGATTGGCGCTGTGCCGCCTGTGTACCGCGTACAACATGAACCTCCCGGAAAGGACTCCCTATGAGACAATACCTCGCGAAGATCTTTGCGGAGAGTGGGACGCTCTCTGTACAGGACATTGTCCTGCACATCTTTGCTGCGGCCCTATTGAGCTTCGCCATCTATCTCTCCTACTGGTATACCCACACCGGCACCGCCTACAGCAAAAAATTTAACGTCTCCCTTGCCACCCTGACCATCCTGACCGGCACGGTCATGACGGTTATCGGCAATAACATTGCCCTCTCCCTCGGCATGGTGGGTGCGCTGTCCATTGTCCGTTTCCGCACGGCCATCAAGGACTCCCGGGACACAACCTACATTTTCTGGGCCATTATTGTCGGCATTTGCTGCGGCGTCGGCGACTATCTGGTGGCAGGGGTCGGCAGTGCCGTAGTCTTTTTGACCCTGCTGCTGTTCGGCAGGGTGCGCAATGAAAACCGCATCCTGCTGATTATCCGGGGGGCCAAGGGGCTGAGCCTCGAAATGGAGCGGCTGGTGTTCTCCTATTTCAACAAAAAGGCACTCCTTCGTGTCCGCAACACCACGGTGGACCGTGTGGAGCTGATCTATGAGATGCCCAGGAAGGTATGGCAGCTCAACTATAAAAAATCTGTCGATATTGCCGACGCGCTCTATGCGCTGGGGGACGTAGAATATGTCAACACAGTGGCCCAGAGCGATGAGATCAGCGGGTGACGGCGATGCGGCGCAGTTTGCTGCTGATGATCCTCCTGGCCGCTGCCGTTGTGCCCCTGACCCTGCTGCTCCAGCAGGCCGGCAGGGAGACGGCGGTGCCCCGCTGGCATCAGCATCTGGAGCAGCCCTCCGAGGAGGCGCTGGGGCCCTGCCCCCGCTGCGGCGGGGAGGCAGAGCTATGCACCCACCTGCCGGTAATCAACGTGGAGACCGGCGGACAGACCATCCCTGGGCGGCCTGTCCGGGAGGAGGGGGCTGACACCACCAGCTACCAGGCCGGCGACCACGGGGAGACGGAGATCTTGGTCTCCTACTCCACTGTGTCGGAGGCTGGCGTCTGGCACCACCCGGACGACGAACCCACCCACACAGGAACAGCGCTCTTCCGTTACCGCGGCAACAGCTCCCGCTATTTCACCAAGGGCAGCTACCGGATGCGGCTGGTGAAGGACGACGGGGAGCAAAAGCGGAAGCAGGGCCTGCTGGGGATGCCCGCCGGGACGGACTGGGCACTCTACGGCCCCTTTTTGGACAAGACGCTGCTGCGCAACTATATGTGGATGAACCTGTCGGCGGAGGTGATGGGGACCTGGACCCCGGAGGTCCGCTTCTGCGAGCTGATGCTGGATGGGGAATACCAGGGCGTCTATGTGCTTATGGAGATGATCGACGTGGACGCCAACCGCCTGAACCTGACAGAGTACAGGTCCGGCGACCCGGTGTGCAGTTACCTGGTGCTGATCGGTTCCCGGAGCAGGCTGGAGCGCTCTTTGGACAATTTCTGCTACTACACCTACCAGATGGAGATCGGCAACGACCTGAGGGCCGAGGTGCTCTACCCAGGCGCGTCGTCCCTCAGCCAGCAGGTGCTGGAGTATATCCAGGCCGATTTCAGCGAGGCGGAGCGGATGCTGTTCTCCTCCGATCTGGTGGACGGTACCGGCGCATGGAAAAGCGGGATCAATATGGACTCCTTTGTCAACTACTATATCTTAATGGAATTCCTGGCAGTAAACGATATGTTTGGCAACTCGACCTATCTCTACCGGGATGTGCGGGGCAAGCTGAGCATTGGCCCTGTCTGGGACTACAACAATGTGCTCAACAACTTTTTCCATCCCATGCCGGAGCGCGCATTCCTCCTCTCCCAGCGGGGCTGGTATTCCCGGCTGATGATGGACCACGAGTTTGTGGAGCGGGTGATCCGCCGGTACCGGGAGCTGCGCCGGGGGGTGCTGTCTGAGGAGCATTTACTGGCCTATGAGGAGGCTGTGGAAGCTTGGCTGGGCAGCGCTATTGGGCGTAATTACACCGTCTGGGGCTACACCTTCGACCCGGAGCAGGTCTCTGCCAATGAGCGCCGGCTCCCTGCGGCGGGCAGCGGCGATACGCTCCGGGATGTGAACCCGGACAGCTACAGGCAGGCCGTGGAATGGATGCTGGATTATATGGTGGACCGCGGCCGGTGGATGGACGAAAATATCGAAACCCTGCGGCAATACAGCCATCCCTCCCGGTTCGCCACCCAGTTGTTGGAATAGGGGGTGGGTATGAGACGTTTCCTGGCCACCGCCCTGGTGCTGCTGTTCCTGGCAGTAGGCGCATACTGTGCGGTATTCTATGGCGGCATGTACCTGAAGATCTGGGACAGAGAGATGTCCGTCCCCTTCCGGACCGTGGGAAAGGAGCTCCAGGTGTGGGGCGGGGCGGCCTATATGCCGCTGTCCCTGCGGGGGGTGGAGGTCTCCTCCAGCCTGCCTGGCCATCCAGCCACGGACTTTGCTGTGAAGGAGGCGGATTATCTGCGCTGGTTTGATTCCATCTGGGCGCTGGGCGCAAATGCCCTCTATGTCTCCCGGATCATGGATGACAACTTCTATAACGCCTTCTACCGCTACAATACCACCCATGATGACCCCCTCTACCTGGTCCAGGGCTTTGGTATGTCTGGCAGCGGCTGGATGGATGCCTATGATGACAGCTGTCTGGGCCGCCTGCTGGAGGATGGGCGGTCACTGGTGGACATCATCCACGGCCGCAAAAACCTGACCGCCTCCTTGGGACGGGGCGGCGGCAGCTACCGGCGGGACATATCGCCCTGGACAGTGGGGCTGGTGGTAGGCACGGAGTGGGATGCGGATCTGATCGCCTATACGGACCACAGCCCGCTCTACTCCGGGGATTTTTCCGGCAGCTTCTTCCAGACGGCGGCGGATGCCTCCCCCTTTGAGGCCATGCTGGCCAGGGTCATGGAGGAGATTGCCGCCTATGAGGGGAGAAAATACAGCGTACAGCGGCCTGTGGGGGCCCTCTGCACACCATCCTGCGACTTTTTGACCTACGAGGAGTCCTACGCCCGCCAGCTGAAAAAATACGCCACTGTGGATCTGGAGCATATCCTGCCTGCCCAGTCGATGGAGGCGGGGCGGTTCTCCGTCTACTGGATGGAGGAGTTCTGCGACAGGTTTTCCGAATACTTGGACGCCAGTCAGGCGGCGGAGCTTGCGCAGTACCTGGATGGGTTGGGCCCTGGGATGGCCTACGGCGGCTATCCCTACCTCATCGCCCGCCGTCACACCATGCCGGTGATGGCGGTCTACGGCTTCTCCTCCGCCCGGGGCGTCCTGGCCGGGGGGCAGCAGCCGCTGACGGAGCGGGAGCAGGGGGAGCGCCTGGTGGAAGTGAGCCGGGCTCTCACAGAGAGCGGCTGGGCTGGGGACTTTGTCACCTCCTGGCAGGACGAGTGGGAGCGGCGCAGCTGGAACACGGCCTTCGCCCTCAGCACCTCCCGCAGCGGCCGTTGGCACGACCTGCAGACCGTGGCCCAGAACGGCGGCTTGATGGCTTTCGAGCCCGGGGAGGAGCCGGTGTGCGTACTGGATGGCAGGCCAGATGAGTGGACGGAGTCCGATCTCCTGTTGGAGAGCGGCGGCTTCCGCCTCTCTGCCCGCCAGGACGCAGAGGGGCTGTACCTGCTCGTGGAGGGGGTGGCCCCGGAGGATACGGTATACCTGCCCATTGACGTCTCACCGGAGTTGGGCAGCCGGACCTGCGCCCGGACAGATGGGGATCTGTCCTTCCAGCGGGCGGCAGACTTTGTGCTGTGCCTGGATGGGCCCAGCGGCAGCCGCCTGCTGGTACAGGAGCGCTATGACGCTATGCGGGAGCGCTTCCTTTTCGAGACAGCGGGCGGCGACCCCTTTGCCAGCTTCCCGGACGGGGACAGCAGCCGGTTTGTCCCCATCCGCATGGCGCTGGCCAACAACCAGCTGGTGGAGGATCTGACCGCTGAAACCATGGTGCTGCGCCGCCTGAAAACCTGGGAGACCGGGCGGCTGGTACACGGCGCAGCGGCGGATGGCAACTCCCTGGCGGATTTCTGCTATGGGGAGAGCTGTGTGGAGATCCGTCTGCCCTGGCTGCTGCTGAATGTGGCAGACCCCTCAGCCAGGCAGGTCCACCGGGACTACTATCAGCACTACGGCGTGGAGCTGCAAACGGTTCGGGGCCTCTGGCTGGGCGTGGGGGACGGGGCGGCAGAGATCCCTATGGCACAGTTTACGCTCAAGGGCTGGCGAAGCATCCAGTACCGGGAGCGGCTGAAGGGGAGCTATGAAGTGCTCCAGGCGCTGTGGACAGAGGAGGTGCGCCCATGAACTTATTCACCCACTATGTGCTGTATTTCTACCTGTTTATCTGTATAGTCCTGATGCTGTACAACTTTTGCTACCTCAACCGCATCAGGCGGCGGGCCCGCCGCCATGCCCGCCGGAAACGGCGGTGGGAGCTGGATGTGTGGGCTGTTGACGAGGGCATCGTTGCGCCGCAAAAGCTGTTTTGGTATATGCGGCGCACAGAGAACCTGATGGTCTTCAACGAGGTGATGTCCGTTAAGATCCTGACAAGGCCCCAGGAGGTCCGCACCTTCTTCCTGGAGCACCCGGCGGAGATCCGGGCCCTGGCCCGGGAGTACGGACGGAAACCCGCTATGGAGCGGGCCTTTTTCGCCTACGTCGTGGCCTCCTTCCATCCCCCGCTGGAGGAGGAGCACGACCCGCTGGTAGAAACCCTGCTGGGCTATCTGGACAGCTCCACCGTCTACTGCCGGGAAAATGTCCTCAGCGCACTGTACACCCTGGGCAGCGGCCAGGGTGTGGAGCATGTCTATTCTATCCTCAGCGAGTGGGGCTGGTTCCACAGCCCGAAGCTGCTCTCCGACGGCATGATGCGCTTTGCCGGGGACAAGGAGGCGCTGGTGCGGCGGCTTTGGCAGCACCGGCGGGAGTGGGATGAGGATCTGGTGACTGCCATCGTGCAGTTTGCCGCGATGCTGCCGGGGGACGCCTTTGCCCAGCCGTTTCTGGATGCACTGGAACAGGAGAGGCTGCCGCTAGAGCTGCGCTTTTCCCTTGTCCGCTACTTCCAGCATCACCCCAGCCCCCAGGCAGAGCCCCTGCTGCTGCGTCTAATCGAGGCGCACCCCGGGGAACAGGGCCAACTGGCCATCGCGGCGGCGGCCTCCCTGTCCGCCTACGAGAGCCCAGCGGCCCGGCAGGCGCTGAAAACCGCCCTCCACAGCAGGAACTGGCATATCCGTTATAACGCGGCAGCCTCCCTGGGCCGGCTGGGGCTGGCTGGCGATGAACTGGAGGCCATCCGTTCCACCGGCGACCGCTACGCTATGGAGATGCTGGACTACGCGCTTCCCACCGTACCGGCCGGAAAAGGGGGCTGTGCATGAGCCGCGCCATTCCCCTGGTCTTGGATATCGCCCAGTGGTTTTTCCTCCTCTACCTGCTCTTCTACGCCTCCTACCTCCTGCTGTCGGTCGTGCTGGGCGCCTGGAGCCTCTACCGGCAGGAGCAGCGGCGGGAGATCAAAAACGAGCTGAAGCACCAGTTTTACTTCCCGATCTCCCTGCTGGTTCCCGCTTACAACGAGGAGGTCACGATCCTGGACAGCGTGGATTCCCTGCTGAAGCTGAACTACCGCCTCTATGAGATCATCGTGGTGGACGACGGCTCCAAGGACGGCACCAGCCAGGCGCTCATTGAGCATTTCCATATGCGCCGGGTGGACCGCCCGATCCGCCTGACGCTTCCCTGCAAGCCCATTGAGGCGGTCTATGAGGCCCCAGGCTCCCGTGTGAGCCTGACCCTGATCCGCAAGGGGAATGGCGGGAAGGGGGACGCGCTCAACTGCGGCATCAATGCCGCCCAGTACCCCTATTTTGTCTGCATGGACGCGGACTCCTCCCTCCAGCCGGACGCACTGGAGCGGATCATCCAGCCAGTGATGGAGGACAGCGCAGTGGTGGCGGTCGGAGGGCTGGTCCGTGCCGCCCAAGGCATCCGGACAGAGGGGAAACGGGAGCATCTGCCGCTGAACCCCTTAGTCAGTATGCAGATTTTGGAGTATGAGCGCTCATTTTTGGCCTCCCGGATCCTGTTGGACAGCTTTAACGGCAACCTGATTATTTCTGGCGCCTTCGGCCTCTTCAAAAAGGATGTGGTAGTAGCCGCAGGCGGCTACGCTACGGATACGCTGGGGGAGGACATGGAGCTGGTGGTCAAGCTCCATGTCTTCTGCCGGAACAACCAGCGTCCCTACGCCATCCGCTATGAGCCCAACGCCGTCTGCTGGAGCCAGGCCCCCGCCTCGGTAGGGGATCTGATGAAGCAGCGCCGCCGGTGGCACCTGGGCCTGTTCCAGTGCCTAGTCCACTACCGCTTTATGTTTGGCTCCCTCCGCTATGGCTTCGTAGGCACGGTGTCCTTTCTCTACTACCTGCTCTACGAGCTCCTCTCCCCATTTATCACGGTGTTTGGGGTGGGCGTAACGGTCCTCGCCGCTGTGGTTGAGCGGCTCAATTACCCGTTTATGGTAAAATTCTATTTGTTGTTCATCCTCTATGGTGCGATCCTGACGGTCACTGCCTTTTTCCAGCGCATTTACACCCAGAATCTCCAGATCAGCTGGCAGGATGCGGCGCGCGCCTGCCTGATGTGCGTATTTGAAAGTATATGCTTCCGCTTCCTGTTGGATTTTGTCCGGCTGACGGCCTTTATCGGCTACCGGAAACGGAAAAACAAGTGGGGGGAGATCAAACGCTACCAGGCCCCGTAAGGGGGCGGATGCGGCGCGGCAAACATGTTTGCCGCGCCGCATGGCGTGATGGAGCGGGCAGTGCGGACAAAGAAGTTGACAACTCAACTTTATGGGTGTATGATGCATACGCGAAGGATCTGCATCCATTTTTGATTGACAAGGAGGCGCCGGGATGATAGAACGGTTTGAGCGGTTTTCCCTGGCAATTTTTGAAATCTCCCGATATTGGCACAAGCTGGCTGCCGAGGAGATGGCGGCCTATTCCCTGAAGGGCTCCCACGCAATTTACCTGACCACGATGTACCGCTGTGGGGAGGGGGTTACGGCCCCCCAGCTGTGCGAGCTGTGCGGCAGGGACAAGTCTGACGTGTCCCGCACGGTCGCAGTTTTGCAGGAGAAGGGCTTTGTGACCAAGGAGGAGGTCAACCGGAGCCTCTACCGGGGCCTCCTCAAGCTCACCGACCAGGGCCGGGCCGCTGCGGAGCAGATCAGCAGGCGGGCCAGCCTGGCAGTGGAGCTGGCGGGGGCGGGCCTCAGTGAGGAGACACGCTCATGCTTCTACGAGGCGTTGGACTCCATTACCACCCATCTGCGGGAAATCAGCAAGGAGGGGCTTCCGCGGCAATGAATCCCATGATGACATGTTATTGCAGGGCATTCCAGCTGGCTTTCCGCCTGGCGATACCCCTGATGCCCTACCGGGAGCCGGAGCGGTTTGAGAGTATCCAGGCGCTGCCGCCGCTGCTGGGACGGCTGGGGATCCATTCTGTCCTGCTGGTGACTGACCGGCCCCTCCGGGAAGCCGGTGTCACCGGGCCGCTGGAGGCGCTGCTGGCGCAGTCCGGCGTCCGCTGTACAGCCTACGACGGGACCCGCGCCAACCCCACTGTCCAAAATGTGGAGGAGGCCAGGGAGCAGTACTTGGCAGGGGGCTGCCAGGGGCTCATCGCCTTCGGCGGCGGGTCATCTATGGACTGTGCCAAGGCGGTGGGGGCCAGGATCGCCTGCCCCAGGCGCAGTGTCAACCAGATGAAGGGCCTCCTGCGGGTGCTGCGGCCTCTGCCGCCCCTGATCGCCATCCCCACCACTGCAGGGACAGGCAGCGAAGTGACCGTTACCGCTGTTATTACCGACAGCGTCCGGAAGCACAAATACACTATGAACAATTTCACGATGATCCCCCATTATGCGGTGCTGGATCCGGCGGCAACCCGTACCCTGCCGCCTGGGCTGACCGCCACCACTGGCATGGACGCGCTGACCCATGCGGTGGAGGCCTACATTGGCGGCTCCACCACCAAGGAGACCCGCCGCCTGGCCCTCCAGGCGGTCCAGCTGGTTTTCGGGAACATCGAGGCCGCCTTCCGGGATGGCGGCGACCTGGTTGCCCGGAAAAATATGCTGCACGCCGCCCATATCGCGGGCATCGCCTTTTCAAAGTCCTATGTAGGGTACATCCACGCGGTGGCCCACTCCCTGGGCGGGCAATACAATACGCCCCACGGCTTGGCCAATGCGGTCCTGCTGCCCGTTGGACTGGCGCTCTATGGCCCCTGCATCCACCGGAAGCTGTGGGATCTGGGCCGGAGTGCCGGGGTGGTGGCGGAGGCCGCCTCCCCAGAGGAGGGGGCAGCGGCATGGATCGCTGCCATCCGCAGCCTCAACCAGCGGCTTGGCATCCCGGACAAGCTGCCGGAGATCCGGTGGGAGGACATCCCCCTCATGGCCGCCCATGCCGCCCGGGAGGCGAACCCCCTCTACCCCGTGCCCCGGCTGATGGACAAATTTGAGCTGGAGCAGTTTTATCATGCGGTTTCCCAGTAAGAAGCCGTGCCGGATTCCCGCGAATAGCGGGCTTGACGCATCCATCCGGGGCGCGGGCGGCCAGTACCGTATCTAATATCGTTTTGTTTGGAGGCATCACCCATGAACATCCATGAGATTGTAGAACACCAGCGGCGATTTTTTCTCACTGGTGCAACGCTGCCAGTCCCTTTCCGGGTAGACATGCTCCGCAGGCTGCGGGACGCGGTGGACCGCTTTGAGGGGCCGATTGGGGAGGCCCTGGCTGCTGACCTGGGGAAGAGCAGCTATGAGAGCTTTATGTGCGAGACGGGGCTGGTGCGCGGGGAGATCAGCTATATGCTCCGGCATGTAGGCCGTCTGGCACGGGAGCACACAGTCCACACGCCCTTGGCACAATTTGCTGCCCGGAGCTTCCAAAAGCCGTCCCCTTACGGCAACACGCTGATTATGAGCCCCTGGAATTACCCGCTGCTGCTGACCCTGGATCCACTGGCTGACGCGATTGCCGCCGGGAATACCGCTGTGGTAAAGCCCAGTGCCTACGCCCCCGCCACCAGCGCGGTGATTGCCGAGCTCCTGGGGGAGTGCTTCCCCCAGGAGTACGTGGCTGTTGTCACTGGCGGCAGGCGGGAAAACGCCGCCCTGCTGGAGGAGGCGTTTGACTTTGTCTTCTTCACCGGCAGCCAGGCCGTAGGCCGGGAGGTCCTGCGCCATACGGCGGAGCATCTCACCCCGGCTGTGCTGGAGCTGGGCGGGAAGAGCCCCTGTATTGTAGATGAAACTGCCAAGCTGCCTTTGGCCGCCCGGCGGATCGTGTTCGGCAAATATCTCAACTGCGGCCAGACCTGTGTAGCCCCGGACTATGTCCTCTGCCATAGCAGCGTGAAGGACCGGCTGGTGGAGGCGCTGCGAAAAGAGATCCGGCGGCAGTACGGGGAAGCGCCGCTGCAAAACCCGGACTACGGCAGGATTGTCAATGAAAAGCACTTCCAACGCCTGCTGGGGCTGCTGGATCCGTCCAAGACCGCTGCTGGCGGCCAGTCCTCCCCAGGGACGCTGCAAATTGCCCCTACCATCCTGGACAATGTCACCTACAGCGACCCGGTGATGCAGGAGGAGATCTTTGGCCCCATCCTGCCGGTCCTCACCTTCGACAGGTTCGAGGAGGTCTATGGGAGGCTGGCCAGGCAGCCCAAGCCCCTGGCCCTCTACCTCTTCTCAGAGGACCGCCCCCGGATCCGGGAGGCCATGGGCCGCCTCCGGTTCGGCGGCGGGTGCGTCAATGACGTGGTGATCCACCTGGCTACCAGTGCCATGGGCTTTGGCGGCGTAGGGGAGAGCGGCATGGGGGCCTACCATGGCAAGGCAGGCTTTGCGGCCTTCTCCCACACCAAAAGCATCGTGGATAAGAAGACCTGGATGGATCTGCCCATGCGCTACCAGCCCTACCAAAAAGCGCTGTACGGCAGGCTGCTGCACCTGTTCCTGCGGTAGCATGAGGTGCCAGGGGAGGCTCCGATCCGCCCGTCAAATAGGGGATCCCATAAACCAGAAAGAGCGCTGCCCTCCCGCAGGCAGCGCTCTTTCTGTCTATATGTATTGCTGTGTCATGACATCAATTACCCCGCGGGTGGTCAGCCGCAGCGTCGGGATCACCGGCAGGGACATGAAGCTGAGGGTCATGAAGGGGTCAATTTCCTTGCTGACACCCAGCCGGAATGCCGCCTCCTTGGCCTGCTCCAGTGCGTGGTTGACGTTCTCCAGCGTATCGTCGCTCATGATGCCCGCAATAGACAGGATAACCTCCCCCTTGACCTGGCCGTCCTCCATGACCACAATGCCGCCCTTGTTCTCCACAATCCGGTTGGCGGCGGCGGCCATGTCCTCCTCGTTGGCTCCCACCACAATAATGTTGTGGGAGTCGTGGGAGACGCTGGTGGCTACGGCGCCCCGTTTGAGCCCATAGCCCTGGAGATACCCGATGCCAATATGGCGCGTCTTCTTGTGCCGCTCGATGACGGCGATTTTTAAGACATCCCACTCCACATCGATATGGTCGGAGTAGCCCTGGTCCTCGGTGACAATCTCGCCGGGTACCATGCCGATGATGCCCCGGGGCCGCCGCTCCGCGAAATCCACAGCTGTGAGATGGGCTACATGGAAGGTGTCGTGGGCGCGGTTGGAGAGGTAGGGGTCAATCTCCGGGGCCTGGAAGCCCTTCACCTCTTTGCCGTCGTACATCTCCACACCCTTTTTAAATACCTGGAGGATATGGAACTGCTGGAAATCATCAATCACCACGAAGTCTGCCAGATATCCCGGCGCAATGGCCCCCCGGTTGTTGAGCAGGAAATACCGGGCCGCATGGTGGCAGGCCACCTTCACCGCCACAATGGGGTCTACCCCCCGGCGGATCGCCTCGCGGACATTGTAGTCAATATGCCCCTTTTCCAGCAGGTCACTGGGGTGCTTGTCGTCACAGCAGAACATACACCTCTCTGCGTACTTCTCCGTCAGCAGAGGCAGCAGCGCCTCCAGGTTGTGGGCAGCCGTGCCCTCCCGGATCATGATAAACTGCCCCCGTTCCAGCTTCGCAATGGCATCTGCCGGATCGCTGCACTCGTGGTCAGAGTAGACCCCAGCGGCAATGTAGGCATTCAGGTCGTTGCCCACCAGGCCCGGCGCGTGGCCGTCAATCTTCTTATGGTGGGCCTGGGCAGCGACGATCTTCTCGATCACCTGGGGGTCTGCGCCGATGACGCCAGGGTAGTTCATCATCTCTGCCAGGCCCTGGACCCTGGGATGGTCGTAAAAGGAGTCAATGGTCCGGTAATCCAGCACAGCCCCGCTCTCGTCCATAGGGGTGGAGGGGACGCAGGAAGGCAGCATGAAGCGCACGTCAACTGGCAGGCCCTCCGTAGCCTGGAGCATATATTCAATGCCGTCTGCCCCCATGACGTTGGCAATCTCATGGGGGTCGGTGATGACTGTGGTGGTGCCGTGGGGCAGGACCGCCTTGACGAACTCCTGGGGGGAGACCATGGCGCTCTCCAGATGGATATGGGCATCAATAAACCCCGGCAGAACAATCCGCCCGGCCACGTCCACCTCCGTCTCCCCGCTGTAGGTACCCATCCCTACAATCAGCCCCTCCGCCACGGCGATGTCGCCATGGCAGATCTCGTTGCTGAATACGTTGACATAGGCGGCATTTTTCAGCACCAGATCGGCCTTTTCCCGGCCTGCCGCCACCTCCACAATCCGCAGCTTCTTGCCCATCTTCCGGTTGATCTTGCCAGTGTAGCTCTCAGTTCCCATACGCTCCCATCCTTTCTGTTCCCGGCTCCCGCAGGCGCCGGCCCAAGGCCTATCCGTTGCATCCCCGCTTGGCAAGGCGTGCGGCGGGGGAAAGCAGCGGCAGCAAGGTGGGGACAGCCTGGGATGCCGTTGATACTGACAGCTGGAAAGCCCTCCCTGTGCCGCTACCAACACCTTACCATAGAAGGGCGGGAAAGTCTACACCCAGGGAACCCTGATTTCATCCCGCAGCCAGGAAAGAGTGGTAAAATAGGAGGAGAGGAGGCGGATGAACTTGTAACCGGACAGAATATTTGAGAAACCGGGACAGGGCAGGGCCGGCGGGGGAAACGGCGTCGACAAAATGGATAAATATTGTGCTAGAATGGTTAATTATCTCATCAAAAACTTGATTTATAGGCATACAAGCAGGATTTCAAGCTGAATTTACTACATCCCTAACCGGGAGAACAGGAACACCGCTTGTTGAATCTACGATGTATCACTGCTCAGGCAGGGATTTTAGATACTGCAAAAGCTGGTCCTCGAAGATTTGAAGTGTTTTTTTGATAAATTCTTTCAATTTAACCGGGTCAAGCAAATCCATAGCGCATTGGTTCATGGTCTTAAAATTCGGCACGTCATCATGGGCGATATCCTGTTTGCCGTTGGAGAAACGCCAGACAAACCACCAGTCGTCCCGGGAGAGAATGAACCGAAGATCACCAACTCTTTTAACAGCCTCTGCTGTGGCATCGGTGACTTTCTCTTTCGCTCCACGCTCACCTTCTTTCCGATTTACCAGACAAAATCCGGCAGATAAGCAGCCGTCATCAGCCACCTCAATTCGGAACCACATTTGCAGTCCGTTCTCCAAAATGGAATCCACACTTTTAACCAGATAGTTCAGCCCTGGACAAAAATTCAAGTTCTGCTTCTCCCAGATTTGATAGGACTTGTAGGAGTCCTCCAATATTTCCAGGCTATAGCGCCCAGCAAGCGCCTGATCCATCTCAATTTGAAACAACTTCAGCATATTACAGATCAAATCAAGGTCCGGCTGCTGCTTTTCAGACTTGGATAAAAAAGAGCGGATGACCTCTGTATATTGCCTGATCTGCTCCGGGGTTCCGGGTACTGTTTCCAGCCAGTCACAGATTTTCTCCCATGAAACACGGCGGATTCTCTCTTCCGGCAGAACCTCCTCCCCGTTTACCGCCTTTCTGCTGTATTCAGAAGGTGCCCGACCGTCTCTAGTAAGATAGATCAGCTTGGCATTTCGGGCATAGGGGGAGTAATCATAGCACTGTCCTTGCTGGTCGCCAGCGTTGATCTTTGCCTCAATAGGAACGGAAAACATGGGATTTTGAAGCATAATATCAATTCTGCGGCCGTTATCAATCAGATATTCCGTCATGACGCAGGTGCGCTCCAGATGTACACATTCTTTTTCTTTATCCGTGGGGCTGAATTCGACAAACTCCCGCATAAAGGATTCCAGAAACTGCGTTCCGCACCTGTGCCATCCCCTGGGGTCCAGCAGGTCCGCCAGAAAGCGGCACATTACCACCTCGTTCTGCTCCATGTGCAGGGCCTTGAATATATTGGTTTCCATTACAGTTCCTCCGTATTCTTTTGCCCTGGGTGCTCCCCCGGGGTATTTTCATACTTCTCCCACCCCGCCCGCAGGGTTCTGCCGATCTCCTGCCGCAGCCAGTCCGGTTCCAGGACCTGGCACACCGCCACATATTGCAGCGCCCAGAATTTCAGTCCGGCGGATCCGGTGAAAATTGTCGCGTCAAAGGTTCCGTCACTATTGTCCCGAAGCTGCGTCTCCATGCCAAATCGGTCCAGCACATCGCTGACCAAATCCGCCTCGCAGCGCAGCACCGCCCGGACGGCCTCGCCAGGAAAGGGGTACACCCGCTCCCGGACATACCGCTCCATGTCCAGCCCGGGCGGCAGCGGAGCTATGGGCTGGTCCTCCAGCAAAACCGGCGACTGGATCCGGTCCACCCGATAATGGCTGATGTTCTCCTTCCCCTGGTACCGGCAGAGAAGGTAATAGCTCCCATTGGTAAAGAAAAGGCCATAGGGCGACACCCGATAGGGCTGCTCCCGGCGGGGATGGAGCCGCTTGTCCATGCCGTACTCCATGTACTGGAACTCCACCTGACAGCGGCGGGAAACCGCCTCCTCCAGCACCTCCACGGACAGAAAGGTCTCCTGATTGATACCGCGCCAGGGTGTTCCAACGGACAGGGGGCGACACTGCTCCCGCTGCCAGCGGCTCAGGCCCCGCCCCAGCTTTTTCAGCAGCCGCTCACACTGACGCCGGGAAATGCCCGGAAAAGCGGAGGCGGCGTCCGACAGCAGCCGCACCTCCGACGGCTCCAACGGGCGGGACAAAAGCCGGTAGCCCTCACCGTCATCCTGATACTCCGGAATATGACAGTCCACGGCCCGCAGCTTGTCCAGGGCGGCATAGACCGCCCGCCGGTCACAGCGCAGGCCGTACTCCGTCCGCAGCAGACGGAGCAGCTCACCCATGGGCAGAGCGTGGTCCCCGTCGGTGTGTTCCAAGAGAATCTGATAGACTCGGAAGGGAAGGATGTTTATGGACACGGCGGCGCCTCCTTTTCCTGATGGGTTATTGTACCATAAACGCGGCGCGGATATCAACCACCCCCCTGTACTTGTTCCGGTACAGGGGGGTGTGCTAACATTACGGAAAATCCATTTGAAAGGAATGACTGTGCGTTGATGGAAAAGAAGTCAACAGGAAAGCGGCTTCTCAGAGAGACGGATCACGCGCTTTTGAAACGAGTGGGATGCGGCGATTTCAGTCTGATTTGCCTGGATATGGATGATCTGACGGTTCTGCGGGAAGGGGAGGCCGCTTTCCTTTGGGAAAGCCCTCCTTGCGTGTCAATGGACGAAATGATAAGCCTGGCCCTGCTGGCGGCGGCGGAAATGGCTCCGGAGCGGGGCCGGAAGATTGTATCCGCAGTGCTGTATGTCACTGTACCTTGGGATACAAGCCTCGAAAGCCTCGATGAGATATGCCGCGCAATTCAGTGGCCGATTCCAAAAGGCGCGGATATTCGATTCGGCTGCGGCTTTCACAAAGAAGGTAATTTCCTGCTGGCCACTTCTGAGGGAAGATCAGAGAAAAGGGGGAAAGCACAATGACCTATGTAATGTCGGACATCCACGGCTGTTACGAAAAATACCAGTCCATGCTGGAGAACATCGAGTTCACGGGAGACGATACGCTCTATGTGCTGGGCGACGTGCTGGACCGGGGGCCGGACGGGTTCAAAATCCTGCTGGATATGGCGGCGCGGCCCAACGTAATCGGGCTTCTGGGAAACCATGAGCTGCTAGCCGCCGCGGTGCTGCCCTCCCTTTTGCGCACCATGCGCCAGGGCGAGGAGCAGCCTTTGAGTAAAGCGGAGCAGGCGCAGATGCAGGAATGGCTTCAAAACGGAGGGAAGGCATCCATCCTGCAATTTCTCCAGTTCAGTGAGGAAGAAATGGAGACCGTGTGCGAGTATCTGCGGTCGCTGTCCGCCTATGAGGAAATCACGGTACAGGGACGGCGGTTTGTCCTGGTTCACGCCGGGCTGGAGCATTTCTCCGCCGCCCGTCCTTTGGAGGAATATGACCTGGAGGATTTCCTGTTCTGCCGCCCGGATCCGGAGGCCGCCTATTTCCCGGACAAAACCCTTGTTGTTGGGCACACCCCCACCCGGCTGCTCTTCAGGCAAATCGGGAAGCCGGAACTGCCGGACCGGATTTTCCATCGCAATACAATGATTGGCATCGACTGCGGGTGCGCCTATTCTGGCGGACGGCTGGGGTGCTTATGCCTGGATACCATGGAGGAGTTTTATGTGTAAGAATTTCATAAGAAGAGTTCATTCGGTTTGCCGCGCACATTTCAAGAGAAATTCCGCGCACAGGAAATCGGTGGAAAGGACTGAGTTGAGCTGCCACACGGAGTACACTCCAGGGGACGGCATTCTTTCTCTGAAGAAGTGGATCAACATCGCCCGTGAAACCGGCGTCCGGGCGATTGCCATCACGGATTTTCAAAATGCAGACGGGTTTATGGGGGCGGCGCAGGCTATCGAGAAGCTGCGCCGGGACGCAGGATCGGGAGAGCTGGATTTCAAGGTGCTCTATGGCCTGGAAGCTGCGCTGGAGGACGGGTGCCTGATTCATCTTCTGGTGCAGCATCAGGAGGGTTTAGCGCAGCTTTACCGGCTGTTGGAAAGCCTGGAGGAGCGTCCGTTTCTGCGTAAATCGGAGATCAGCAGGCATCGGGCCGGACTGTTGGTAGGCTGTCCCGGAAAGGACGGAGAAGTTTATCGCGGGATTCTAAAAAATTTGGATGACGCCCGTTTGGAGGAAATCGCCGGGTTCTACGATTATCTGTCGGTCCTGCCGCCGCAGCATTACAGGCTTCTGTCCACACGGGAACACGCTCCATGCAGCGAAGCCCCTGGGACGGAGGACTTGATCCTCAAAACCATTGCTCTTGGCAAGCGGTCAGGCAAGCCGGTGGCCGCAGCAGGAAACAGACGAACAGCAAATCAGGATTGGGGTATGTTCCGAAGCAGTATGGCTTATCGCGCCCTGAAGGGTGAGAACTTGGTCCTTGACCCCGCTTTCCTTGGCAAATGGCTGGGCAAACCGGCGGCCGCAGCGGGAAACACACCCACGGGAAATCAAGATTGGGGTATGTTCAGATGGGGTATGACTCATTGCATTCTGACGGGTGAGGATTTGGAGATATCCCTGCCGAACCACCTCTACACGGAAGAGGACGGGGCCTGGGATGTATCCCTGCCGGATCTCCTCTACACGGATGAGATGTTGGAAGCCTTCTCTTTCCTGGGAAAAGAATCAGCGAAAGAAGCCGTCATTCATACGCCCAACCGCCTGGCGGACCTCTGCGAAGGAATCCAGATTTTCCCGGAGGATAAACGATGTCTTCAGCCCATCCTGCCCGGCGCGTATCAGACCGTAGCGGACCTCTGCCGGAAGCGGCTCCGGATACGGTACGGCAGCACGATTCCTGAGACGGTATGGGAACGGGTTGAGTATGAGCTTGCAATTCTGCAAAACAATGAATGGTTCTGCTCCGTTCTCCTGATTGGCCGCCAGCTGATACAGGGGCTCCAAGAGACGGGGTATCCGGTCCGTACCATAGCCGACTACTACTTTGACTTCGGTTACACATATTCGTATTCGTATGCCGCGTATCTGCTGGGAGTGACCGAAGTCGATCCTTCGGCCATACATATCCCCCGTGAACTCTTTGGGATGCCTGACACGCCTGATTGGAAATTTGCATTGAGCGTTCCAGAAGCGTGTGTGGAGGAATGCTGGAAAGAGGCCATTGCGATCTTTTCTCAAATATTTCCACAGGGAATGGCGGTATCAATGCCGGAATCATATCAATCCAACGGAAGGATTTTCGTCCCCAATGCTGCGGAACTGCGGAACTGGCTGCCCTTGAAAAAGGTTGACGGAGAATATTGGGCCCCTTATGGAGCCGCTGAGGATTTTCCCTGCCTGTTCCGGCTGTATTTGGTGCCCGCAAGAGACCTGAACCTGCTTCGTAAGCTGGAACAATCAATTGGAACACACCCATCCTCCATAAACATTGAAAAAGATGCGGTCCCGTTATTATTGCGGGATCAAACGGATATCCCTGAGTTTGAATCTTTAGCGGTCCAAGCGATCTGGAGACTGGCAACCCCCCAAACAATGGATGACATCATCAAGGTTTTTGCCCTGTGCCGCTCTATGGGCGCTTGGGAGGACAACGGTGAGGAACTGATGAAAAAGAAGACCGTTCCGTTCAGCGAGATCATTGGGAGCATGGATGATGTTTTCTGCCGTCTGCTGGACGCAGGATTGGATATTGCCTTTGTATACCAGGTTACAGCGCAGCTCCAAAGATTCGGAGAACTGGATAAAGAATATATTTCCGTCCTGACGCAAAATGGGATTCCAGAATGGTTTATAAATTCCTGCAACAGCATCGTAGACCTGCCCCCGAAAGCGTATTGTGCGGCGGCTTTCGCGATACCAGCACTTAAAGCGGTATGGTATAAGGCGCACTTTCCGCAAGAGTACGCGCAGGCGTATTCTGAATGGCATTCTGATATAAGAAAAAACTCATGCGCAAGCAATCTGTGGAAAGAGCTGGGTGGAATATTTCTTTAATCTTTATTGTATTCAGCATTGTGTTGACCGCCTTGGAATAACGGTCAAAGGGAGGCTGGTATGAACGCTCAAGAAATCAAGAACATCCTGATCGCCTATCTGAAGGCAACCAACCGTGAGATCCGGATCTACCAGGAAAAAAGCATCGGGGACGCGGTGTGCGACCTGATGACGGTGACAAACTGCCTGACGGGCTATGAGATCAAAAGCGACTTGGATAATTACCAGCGGCTGAATCATCAAATCACTGCCTATGACCGTTTTTTTGAGAAATGCTATATCGTCGTAGGCGGCCGCCACCTCAAATCAGCAGACCAGAAGGTACCTGGCCACTGGGGAATCATCACAATCCAGAGTGACCATGTCACCGTCAACCGCCCCGCCCGTGCCGGGAACCCGTCCGGCGACAGCCAGCTGAGGGTCCTCTGGAAGCTGGAGCTATCCAACCTGCTGACAAAAGCCGGACTCCCCCTGTATACTTACAAAAGCAAGCAGTACATCATAGGCCAGATCGTGGAGAAACTGGATCAGGCGGAAATCAGGAAGCATGTGGCCTATGAACTGATGCACAGGGACTATGCGCTGTTCGACGCAAAAGACTACTCGCTCCATTTCGGTGGAGCGGAGGAAACGGAGGATGGTTCCCCCGCAGTAAGCGGCCTGCCGGCGGCGGAGATTGTGGACACCCTGTCTGAACAGGATTTCGGAGAGATGACCCTGGACCGATGGATCGCGCTGTATGCCCAGGCAAAGGAGCTGCAAAAAAGCAAGGAGGACCTTAGCCGTGTGCGGACGGCTCCGAGGGCGCCCCACGACATCCCTTATACCGATATTGAGGTCTCATTGGGCGTGCCTTGGGTCAGTGAAGAGATCATCAGCGATTTCACCTACTTTCTTTGCACAGGAAACGAGACGTTTGCCGCAAAGGGGAATATGCCGCAAAAGCATGTCAGCTACGAGCCGCTGACCGGATACTGGTATGTGAAAAACAAGCAGCGTGGATACGGGGACAGGACGCGGCTTGAGAGAACCTATGGCCTGCCAAATTACAACGCGCTGTATATTCTGGAGGCTGCGCTGAATCTCCGGGAGATCCGGCGGGAGACGAAGGAGGAGACCCTGGCGGCGCAGGAAAAGCAGGAGGCCATTGAGAAGCTGTTCAAGGAATGGGTATGGCAGGACGAGGACCGCCGCTGGGAGATCGAGGAGGCATACAACAAGATCTTTCAGGACTGCCGGGCCAAAGAATACAGCGGCCGTGAATTGAAATTCCCGGAAATGAGCCCGGACATCACGCTGTTTGACTACCAAAAGGACGCCGTCATGCGGGTGATCTCGGAGAAAAACACGCTCCTGGCCTTTGACGTGGGGGCGGGGAAAACCTACATCATGATCGCCGCCGCCATGAAAATGCGCCAGGAGGGGCGGTCACGGAAAAACCTGTTTGTAGTGCCCAACCATATCGTTGGCCAGTGGGAGCTGATTTTCAAACAGATGTATCCCGCAGCCAAGGTGCTGTCGGTGGACCCCGCCGCCTTTCGGCCCCAGCTCCGGCAGAAGGTGCTGGGACAGATTCAGCGCGGGGATTATGACGGCATCATCATGGCGTACAGCTGCTTTGAGATGATCCCGCTGTCAAAGGAATACCTGATGGAGCAGATGGAGCGGAAACTCCGGGAGTTGGACGCCTCGCTGCCGGGGAGTTGGAAGGAACGGTATTTTCTAGGGACCAGCGCGGCGGTGGAGCGGGAGAAGGCCTACCTCAAAAAGCAAATTTTCGGCCTGATTGGTACGCTGGAGGACTATACGGAAGCCATCACCTTTGACCAGCTGGAAATCAATACACTCTTTGTGGACGAGGCCCACAACTTCAAGAACATCCCCCTTCGGAGCAATCTGAAGGGAATTTCCGGCGTCAATATCACCGGCTCCAAAAAGTGCCTGAAAACGCTCTATAAGGTGCGGTGCGTCCAGGAGCACAATCAGGGCCGGGGCGCGGTCTTTGCCACTGGCACGCCGCTGTGCAATTCGATCTCGGACGCCTACGCCATGCAGATGTACCTGCAATATGACAAGATGAAGGAAACACACCTGGACCGCTTTGACAACTGGGTGAAATCCTTTGCCAAGCCAGAGCGGATATGTGAAATCGACGTGGACACCTCAAAATACCGTTTTGTCCTGCGGTTTGCGCATTTTTTTAATCTGCCGGAACTGTCCAGGCTGTTTTCCCAGATTGCCGCCTTTCATGCGGTGGACGACAAGAAAGGGATTCCGCGGCTGGAGCGCTACAGCGATGTGATCCTGTCCCGCAATGCAGCGCTGCAGGGCTACATGGACCAGTTGTGCCAGCGCTCGGAAAAAATACGTGCACAGCAGGTGGACAAGGCCGCAGACAATATGCTTAAAGTGAGTACCGACGGCAGAAAGGCAGCGCTGGACCTGCGGCTGGTGAAGCAGGAGCAGCCCAATGGGGAGAGCTCCAAGGTCTGGCGCTGCGTTCAGCAGGTCATGGAGATTTACAAGGAGCACACTGGATGCAGCCAGATCATTTTTTGCGACTACTCCACGCCAAAGACAGAGAAGTTCAATATATACGACGAACTGAGACAGGAATTGATGAAGCAGGGGATCCCATCCAAAGAAATCGCCTTTATTCACAGCTGCCGCTCCGAGGCAGAAAAGGTGCAGCTTTTTGAAGAGGTAAACTGCGGCGTGGTACGTGTCCTGCTGGGTTCCACCTTCAAACTGGGCACCGGCGCCAACGTGCAGACCCGGCTCAAGGCTATCCATCACCTGGACGTACCCTGGCGGCCCTCCGACATGGTACAGCGGGAGGGCCGCATCCTCAGGAGAGGAAACTGGTACCAGGAAATCAAAATTTTCCGTTATATTGTAGAGGGAAGTTTCGATTCCTACTCCTGGCAGCTGCTGGAGACCAAGCAGCGGTTTATCTCCCAGTTTTTGAGCGGCTCGGAATACCAGCGTTCCGCCTCCGACCTGGAGGAAAATGTATTGACCTACGCGCAGGTCAAGGCCCTGGCCATCTCCCAGCCGCTGATGAAAGTGCTGGCCGAGAAAGAAAATGAGCTGCGCCGCTTGCGGATGCTCTCCGATAACCACGTCCGCACACAAGAAGCGCAGCGGCAAACCATCGTCGAACAGGAGAAATATCTGACCCATCTCAACGCGAGGCTTGCGGCTACCGAACGGAATGCCAGCTATGTGGGCGGCATTTCTGAGGACGGCTTTCAGGCCGCTTACAGAAATGTGAAAACGATGCTGACTGAAGATGTGATTTTGGGCAGGACAGCTTCTCCCACGGAACTGTCGGTCTTGGGGTTCGGAATTGTACTCCCGGGAGCCGGGCAGCAGAACGCCCAAAAGTCCTATATTGTCCTGTCTCGCAATGGGGTGGACTATCCGATCGAAATGGGACCGTCCTCTGTCGGGAACGCACGCCGTGTGGTGAACTTTTTGAAGAGGTTTCACGAACTTCCCAAGCGCATCGGAGAACAGCGGGACGAATGCCTGAGGGAAATCGAGCGTCTAAAGGAACTGAGCCGGGAAACAAACCCCTATTTGGATAATATGAGGTCTTTGGAGGAAGAGATCATACAAATACGCACCAAAATCGTCTGATCTAGAGCAATTCTCCAAAATAGCAACTCCCAATTCGCTTTTGTGTTCCCAGTGCCTAAAATTTTATTTTTCAGTGTATAACCATTCAATTCCCAGAATCATAAAAATACGTTTTCTCTATGGTAGGTATGTTGCTCGGGGCCACTCCTGTTGTTCTGCGGAGAAAGAAAACCTCCTCTCATAAACCGAGACATTTTTTCATCATTTCCAAGTGGGTAAAATTAAAAAGTTTTTTTCATTCGCTCAAGCCCACGCTTGATGGACTGCCGGACGGACTCCTCATGTACGCCTTCGGCCTCGGCAATTTCCTTGATGCTCTTTCCGAGAATGATGTGGGCATCGATCCTCCGGCCCTGGATTTCCGGCAGAGAATTGAGGGCGTTCCACAGACGGCAGAACAGCTCCATCCGCTCCAAAAGCTCTTGGGGCGTGGGCTCATGCAGGCAGGCGGAATATTCAATCCCGTCCTCACAATCCAGAGAATACTGCGCCTTGTGCCGGGAAAGCCGCCGCTGGTAAGCCATTTCGTGACGGGCATCGGCCAGAAATACCTCGGCCACCTCGTCAGAAACCTCGATAAACTGATCCTGCGTATACCAATAATAAAAATCTTTCAGATTGATTGTAGTCATAATTAAACCTCCGTTTCGGTGTTGGGTGAATAAGTGACCGAAACGGGGGCGGCGGGGAACGGCACCCCGGGGAGCTACACCGCACCTCGGGACACTTTGTCTCGAAGTGCGGATAACAAAAAACGCCCGCATGACAAAGAGCCTTGCAGACGCACGAAGTAATATATTCATTTATGTACTGTCTATTTTCACATCCATAGCCGGACTGCTCCGGGGGAGGGGCTACGCTTTTTTTAGCTGGTGGAGATCGTGGGAATTATAAAGTATAAAAATGGACACAGCGATACCTCCTTGGCACCGCCGTGTCCTTAAAAAAGGGCGACTTTAATACACCCTCCGTATTTCTATTTTTGAAAGAGAAAACGGCGGCTTGAAATTTGTTATTTCAAAACCGCCGCAAGGCTACTGTATTTTGTTTTGGCGCGTGGAAACTCAGCCGCCGCAACAACGGTTTTTTTTATTTCCGTTGGGCGGCTAATACAGTTAGTTTTAGTACACTTTATTCTTGAAATCTTATCCGTTCTTGATTAGTCGGAATCCCATTCTCGACAGTTTTCCATTCTCCATTTTCATATACTTCATACTTTTCAAAAGCACAAAGCAACCCATTAGCCACAGTTATATCCCAGCTATCCATAAGCTGAAAATGTAAATGCGGAGCAAAGGAATTTCCAGAATGTCCTACTTGCCCGATAAAATCTCCTGCTTTCACTTTTTGACCTACTGATACTTGAAGTGATCCGGTTTGAAGATGGCAAAGGACAGCAAATATATTCTCCGAATATTCTATAACAATGTAATTTCCTGCAACTGATTGCACATCATCTGTTGTGGGATCGAAATAATGAGCATTTTTATAAGCATTTGATAAATCATAAAATAAATTTGTTCGTGTGCGCTCTTCGCAACCGTCTTGAGCTACAACAACAGTGCCGTCACAAGGTGCATATATTACTTCCGCGGTCAAAGATAGGAAAGTGACGAGTGACGGAAGAAGCTGGAC
>CAJUAC010000017.1 GCA_910583885.1 uncultured Oscillospiraceae bacterium
CAGCCCATCGTATAGGCTGGATAATATGGATATATCAAATAATCAAAAGAACAGGAAAGCATATTTCTAAAGCAAAATCCGTTAGAGCATGATACCCAGCAACGAGTGGGAATGAGTTCAGATGTCATAGGGCAAAGTGATTTAGCCTGTATAGGGTATTGACACTTAGCCTGCGCCATAGAAAAAATGACCTTGCATCTCACGATGCGGGGTCACTTTTTTTCTCTGGAATACTCTTTCCCTGTATAAGCACTGGATTATAGAAACATTCTGTATGATATCACCCAGCCCTGCGGCATCGGAGGACAGGATAGCCTTGGTGTGAGTGGATTTTTCAAGGTTTGATACCCTCTGCCTGCGCCAGCAGGGCAATCTCCAAGAAGACACACAATTTGTTCATAATTTTTTCAGCGTCATTTCAGCAACCTGTCGTACAATCTAGTTTATCCCAGAGAAAGGAAGTGACGGACGCATGGACTTCCGGCATGAGTGGAAGATCGAGATTGCACCCGCCGACCGGCTGGCCCTCCGCCGACGGCTGCTGGCTGTGGCCCGGCTGGACGGGCACGCGGCGGGCGGGACCTACCTGGTGCGCAGCCTGTACTTTGACAGCCCCAGTGACCGGGCCCTGCGGGAGAAGCTGGACGGCGTCAGCCGGCGGGAGAAATTCCGCCTCCGCTATTACAACGGGGATACCTCGGTGCTGTACTTGGAGAAAAAGAGCAAATGGGACAGCTTGTGCCACAAGGAGTCTGTCCAGATCTCTGCCGGGGAGGCCCAGGCCCTTGTGGACGGCGACTACGGGTGGATGGCTGGCAGTGGGCGGGATCTGGTGTGGGAGCTGCGCAGCAAGCTCACCGGACAGCTCCTGCGGCCCAAGGCGGTTGTAGATTACACCCGGGAGCCCTTCGTCTATGGGCCTGGCAATGTGCGGGTTACTCTGGACTACGGTATCCGCATGGGCATGGGGGGCGCGGGCTTCCTTGACCCGGGCTGCGTCACCATCCCCGCCGCCGGGGATCCGGTGATCCTGGAGATCAAATGGGACGCTTTCCTCCCGGATATCATCCGCGACGCGGTGCAGCTCCCAGGCCGCCGGGCTGCCGCCTTCTCAAAGTACGCCGCCTGCCGCCGTTACGGCTGAGGGCATCCAACAAAATCATCAGGAAATGGAGACAACAAAATTATGCTGACTTTTCAAGACATATTCAAATCCAGCTTTTTGGAAAACATGACTGGAGTGAGCCTGCTGGACATGGCTCTGGCACTGCTGTTGGCGTTCTGCCTGGGGATGTTCATTTTCCTGGTCTATCAGAAAACCTTTACCGGGGTGATGTACTCCTCCAGCTTCGGCGTCACCCTGGTGGCGCTGGCTATGGTCACTACGGTGGTGATCCTGGCAGTCACCAGCAACGTGGTGCTGAGCCTGGGCATGGTGGGCGCGCTGTCCATTGTCCGTTTCCGCACCGCCATCAAGGAGCCGCTGGACATCGCCTTCCTTTTCTGGTCCATCGCTGTAGGGATCGTCCTGGCGGCGGGGCTGATCCCGCTGGCAGTAGTGGGGAGCGCGTGTATTGGCACGATGCTGCTGGTGTTTGTCAATCGGAGGCCCCACCTGGATCCCTATATTGTAGTAGTCTGCTGTGACGGTGCGGACAGCGAACAGGCCGCCCAGTCCTTCCTGGAGACCCAGGTCCAGCGGTGTGTGGTCAAGAGCAAGACCGCCCAGCCCGGCGCAGTGGAGCTGAACCTGGAGATCCGGATGCGGGGGCCTGATACCAGCTTTATCAACACCCTGGCCGAGTTAGAGGGCGTGCGCAGCGCGGTGCTCGTCAGCTACAACGGCGATTATATGGGCTGAGGGGTGCGCCATGTCTACCTACCGGCATATTGACCGCATCTGCTGGGCAGCTCTGGCGCTGGCCCTGGCGGTGACGGTGCTGTTCGCCAACGGGGAACGGCTGGGGCTCCAGGCCGCCGCGGCGGGGCTGGGGTACGAGGCGCGGCTGTTCGACGCCTCCAGGGTACATACCATTAATATTGTAATTGACGACTGGGAAGGGTTCCTGGACACCTGTGAGGAGGAAAAGTACACCCTCTGCTCCCTCGTCATCGACGGCGAAGCACAGCGCAGCGCGGCCATCCGGGCCAAGGGCAACACCTCCCTTACCTCTGTAGCCGCTTATGGGAACGACCGCTACAGCTTCAAGATCGAGTTCGACCACTATGACGGCGTGAGCACCTACTATGGCCTGGATAAGCTGAACCTGAACAACATCATCCAGGACAACACCTACATGAAGGACTTCCTCTCCTACCAGCTAATGGGGCGCTTCGGTGTGGCGTCACCTCTGTGCAGCTACGTCAGCCTCACGGTCAACGGGGAGCTATGGGGGCTGTATCTGGCGGTGGAGGGGGTAGAGGACGCTTTCCTGCGGCGCAATTACGGTGTGGATGCAGGGGAACTCTACAAGCCGGACAGCATGGATCTTGGCGGCCGTGGCGGAGGGGATGCCGGGCCCCGTGGGTTCCAGGAGGGGGCTGACGGTTCGCCGCCCAGCGGTCTGCCAGAGGATTTTGAGAAGATGACACCCCCGGAGTGGCCCGACGGGGAGAGAGGCTTCCCTGCCGGCGCAGAGGGTGGTCCTGGCAGGGATTTCCCAGACGGTATGGGGGACGCTCCTGGCGGAGGTTTTCCCGGCGGCATCGGGGGGAGTGACGTGAAGCTCCAGTACATAGATGATGACCCGGACAGCTACCCCAACATCTTCAACAATGCCAAGACGGACACTACTGCTGCGGACCAGGCCCGGCTGATCGCCGCACTGGAGCGCCTGGGCAGCGGGGAGGACATCGAGGATACAGTGGATGTGGAGCAGGTGATCCGTTACTTTGTGGTACACGGCTTCGTCTGCAACGGGGACAGCTACACTGGGGTTATGGTCCACAACTACTATCTCTACGAGCAGGGAGGGGTACTGTCCATGATCCCCTGGGACTACAACCTGGCATTCGGCGGCTTCCAGAGCACAAACGCCTCCAGCGTGGTCAACGAGCCGGTTGACACTCCAGTTACCGGCGGATCTGTGGAGGACCGGCCCATGCTGGCGTGGATCTTCGGCAGTGAGGCATACACTGCGCTGTACCACCAGTATTATGCGGCATTCCTCAATGAATGCATAGACAGCGGGTACTGTGCAAGGCTGATCGACGAGACTGCCGCTATGATCGCGCCCTATGTGGAGGAGGACCCCACGAAATTCTGTACCTATGAGGAGTTTGAGGCCGGTGTCTCTGCTTTGCGTACCTTCTGCCAGCTCCGGGCTGAGAGCGTTGCCGGCCAGCTGGCGGGGAGCATCCCTTCCACCAGCCAGGGCCAGGCGGAGGAGGGCGCGTACCTGGTGGACGCCTCCAGCCTCAACCTGTCCGACATGGGATCCATGACAGGCGGTGAAGGCGGCCGGGGCGGCGGCTTTGCCAAGCCGGGCGGACAGCGCCGCCCAGCATAAATAAGGTTATCGGATACAGCAAAGCAGCGCGGGATTTTCCCGCGCTGCTTTGCTGTATTCAAAGGGTGAGAATCCTGTTGACAAGCTCCCAAAAATTGTAATAAAATGTATTACAGAAAGGAGGCGACGCTATGACAACCATTTCCCTGCGTCTGGAGGACAAGGACGCGGAGCTGATCAAGGAGTATGCAGCGATGAAGCGCATGACGGTCTCGGAGCTGATCCGGCAGACGGTCATGGACCGCATCGCAATGGAGGTGGATCTGCGCAGCTACCGGCGGGCGGTGGCCCAGTACCGGAAGGATTCGGAAACCTATACACACGAGGAGGTCGGGGAACTGCTGGAGGAGAAGCCATGACATACCGCGTAGAGTACACCCGGCAGGCAGTGGAGGATCTGCGGCGGCTGGACCGGCCCGCCAGGGGGTTGGTATATGGCTGGGTAAGCAAAAACCTGGTTCACTGTGAGGATCCCCGGCGGATGAGGGACGGCGACCCGGAGGGGGGCCGTTGGCGGTACTGCGTAGGGGAGTACCGTCTGATTGCGGAGATTGAGGCGGACAAGATCGTCATCCTGGCGGTGAATACAGGATTACAACATGCCTATAGCCCCAACGTCTTCCTCCGCTCCACCCTGCGCCAGCCGGTGAAGACAGCCCTGCTGCTGGCAGTCACCGCACTGATGGCTTTCGCCTTTGTCTCCCGGGCTGCGGAATATCTGCTCATCCGCCAGGAGACGGAGCGGCTGGGCGGCTTCTACAGGACTGCCGGGACGCTGCAATCAACAACAGGCGACAGGTGGGCAGACACCAGCGAGGCGGCAGCCTATCTGGAGGCCAGCCCCTATGTCCAGCTGGTGAATACCTACAACCATACCTCCGCTGTCATGGAGGAGGATTTCTGCAACGCAGATATCAACGGTACCGGCCCCGGCAGATGGGGCAGCTATTTCTACTTCTACGGAACCCTGTACGACTGGGATCATGAGAACTTCTACTTTACGGTAGATACGGTCCTGTCGGGCTATCCGGAGCTGATCGAAGAGGGCGGGCGGGTCGTCCTGTTCCGCACAACCCCCGCCAAGGTGGAGGTGGACGACCTGGAGGCCGCCTACGCCCAGCTGGAGCGGGGCGGGCGCTATCTGGCAGCGGGGTATTACCGCCCCAACGCCATCAACAAGTGCAGGACAGAGGCCAAAGAGGGGGAGGGGGGACGTGAGGAGCACACCACCTATGCCCGGCTCTCCCTGATGAACACCCGGGGCTTTTTCTACCCCATGCCGGAGGGCCAGGAGGCAAATTGGGCGGATCCATGGCTGAATCCCGAGGAGATGGATCCTGTGGAGGCGTGCATCCAGCTGAGCCAAAATGAGCAGCATACGCTGAATGTGATCCCCATCAAGGACATGAGCGCCCTGCCCATTGTGCAGGACAGCGCCTCTGGGATCTACCTCACGGAGGGCCGCTGGCTGGACAGCCAGGACGACGAGCAGGGCCGCAGGGCCTGCGTCATCAATGCGGATCTGGCCTCCATGCGGGGGCTGGAGCTGGGGGACACCCTGACGCTGCGGCTCCAGGATATCCCCTCCTTCTTCGGCTATCTCCACGACCTTTCCGGGGAGGATATCCGCATCCTGCGCTCTGCGCAAACCAGCACCGGCACCTATGAGATCGTGGGGATGTACAGCTACCTGGGCAGCTATCCAGGCAGCGAGGTGCGCAACTTTACCTATGTTCCCGCATCCACTGTGCCGGAATCCTTCCAGATGACCAACGGCTCCAATGTGTGGGACAGGGTCTTTGAGCTGAACTTTGAGGCGGCGTTCACCGCGAACACCTCCGCGTTCTTCCCCGGCGAGGTCAGCTTCGTGCTTAAAAATCCGGATGACGGGGATCGCTTTGTCTCTGAAACACGCAGCGGGCTTGCCAGCCTGGGCTTTGAGGCTGTCATGGCGGAGAACGGCTGGGCCAACTTCCAAGCGGCAGCGGGGCCGCTAACAAGCTCCTCCCTGCTCAGCGCCGCCATTTTTTCCGTCCTGCTGCTGGCTGCGGACTGCCTGCTGGCCGTTTTCTACTACCGGATGCGGCGGAAGGAGATCGCTATTGCCCGTGCTATCGGCGTGCCTGCAAAGCGGTGCGTGGGACAGGCGGCGCTGCCGCTGCTGGCGGTGGGCATCCTTGGCGCAGGGGCAGGGGGATGGCTGGGCTGGTGGTACACCTTGGGAAATGCCGCCCATATACTCTCTGTGCTCAACGCCTATGGGGAGGAAACCGCTGCCGCCCTGCCAAGGTATTGGATGGTGATACTGTGTGCTGCCGCCCTGGCAGTATCTGCGGTGGCGGCAATAGGCGGCGCAGCGGCCGTGGCTTCACGTCCTGTACTGTCCCTGCTCCAAGGCGGCGCTGCCATACGGCCAGCGGGCAGGGACACCGCGGCGGCCAGCCGTGGTGCCGCCGCGCCTAGCGCCCAGCCGGTACGGTCCCCGTCCTCCCAGGCCGTGCCCCGCACGTCCGATATCCCCACGCTGGAGAGGGGCACGTCCCACGTGCTGCGTTTCGCCGTGCGGTATGTGCTGCGCGCAAGGCTGAAATCCACGCTGTCCATTCTGTTGGCAGTAGGGTTCACGGTGGGCTTGGCTGCCATCCGGCTGGCGGTCGCCGCCAGCCAGGAGCGGATCAGCTGGCTCTATGAGAATACACCCGTAGAGGCGGAGCTACTCCAGGCCAACCCCACCCAAACGATCGTGGGCGGCAGCTTCATCCGCCAGGAGACCGTCGATGCGCTGCTAAGCAGCGGCTATGTGACAGATGTGTATCTGGAGGGCTCCGCCTCCGGTGCAGTAACCGCCCCCTCTGTTGCGGCGGGAGGAGCAGTCAGTGTGGGCATGGACGACAAGGTGGACATGGCTATCCGCGCCTTTACGGACGAGACGGTCTTCCTCTCCCCTGCGGGGAGCGGCGGTGCGGTGACAATTTGCTACACGGACGGCTGGGACGGCGGGCTCTTTGCGCAAGAATGGACAGGGGACGGGTTCCCGGTCGTGCTTCCGAAGGCGGTGTATGACCAGCTTGGCGATGAGGTAGGCCTTGCCTGCAAAGGCTTCCGGGTTTGCCAGGTGGCGGGGTACTATGTAGGGGAGGTGGCTGGGAAGGCCGGCGAGACGGACCCGGTGCTGATCCCTGCCAGCGCTTACCAACAGATCAGCAGTATCCGGGCACTGTCTTACAGCAAGCTCCATGTCACCCTGGCCCCATCGCTCAACCGGGAGCTGGAGACCTTCACACAGCTGGTTGACGGCATCTCCGCCAGCCAGGGCAGCGGGATGGTTGCCCTGCGGGCAGTGATCTGGGACGAGGAGCTGCGTCTGGCGGTGGCGCCCCTGGAGAACAGCATTGAGCTGATGGAGGTACTCTATCCGGTGACGCTGGTGCTGTCCTTGCTGGTAGCGGCGGGGATAGCGGTGCTGTTTGTGATGACCTCCGCCAAGGAGGCGGCGATCCTGCGGGTACTGGGGACAAGTAAGCTCCACAGCCGGGTGATGCTGGCGCTGCAAAATGTGTTGACCAGTCTGGCTGGGTTACTGCTGGGCCTGTTAGGGGTGCTGGCATACACCGGCCGGACAAGGCCGGAGCTGCTGGCAAGCCTCGTGGGGGCCAGCGTGCTGTGCGCGGTGCTGTACTTACTGGCGGCCATCGTCGGCGCAGGGGCCAGTGCAGTGGGTGTGACCCGCCGGAACCCGCTGGAATTGCTGCAAGTGCGAGAATAAAAGGGGGAGAGGAGACGGCCATGAGATATCGAGTAGAGTATACCCGGCAGGCGGTGGAGGATCTGCGGCGGCTGAACCGGCCCGCCAGGGGGCTGGTGTACGGCTGGATAAGCAAAAACCTGGTTCACTGTGAGGATCCCCGGCGGGTGGGGGACGGCGACCCGGAGGGGGGCCGTTGGCGGTACTGCGTAGGGGAGTACCGTCTGATTGCAGAGATTGAGGCGGGCAGGATTGTTATCCTGGCGGTGAATACAGGTGTGGGCCTGCAACATGCCAACGGCAGCGGCCCCAATGTGTTCCTCCGCTCTACCCTGCGCCAGCCGGTGAAAACGGCGTTGCTGCTGGCAGTCACCGCACTGATGGCCTTCGCCTTTGTTGCCCGGACGGCGGAGTATCTGCTGGTCAGGCAGGAGACAGGGCGGCTGGGGAAGTATTACCAAGCCGTCGGTACACTGGAGCCCACAGCTTGGAACCAGAAATACGACACCACTGGGGCAGTGTCCTATCTAAAGGCAGATCCGTCCGTGGAGTTTGTGGATACCTACCACTACACCTCCGCTGTTATGGAGGAGTTCTGCAACGCGGATACCGACCTGCTCACCTCGGATATGGGCCGGTATATGGCGTTTTATGGGACGCTGCAAAGTTATAGCGACACCTACTTCTATTTTACTGTGGATACGGTGCTGGCGGGCCTGCCGGAGTACATCCACGAGGACTACGCCGTCATCCTCCACCCCACGGAGTTTCAGGATGTGGCGGATCCGGGACGGGCGCGCAGCCGGCTGGTAAAGGGGGCGCGCTATCTGGCGGTGGGCTATTACTCCCTCCAGCAGCCCTCCTATATTGAGTACGATGAGGCCACAAGCCGGGCCACCGGGATCCACGCCATGCTCTCCTGCCCGCTGGAGGACAGCTACTTCTACCCTGTGCCGGAGGGGCAGGAGGCGGATTGGTCCGACCCGCGGCTGGCGGAACTGGGGCTGTTCATCCAGGATGTCCGCAATGAACAACATGCGCTGAACATCATCCCCACCCGGGATATGAGCGCCCTGCCCATTATCCAGGACAGCAATCCCCAAATTTATCTGGCCGATGGGCGCTGGCTGGACAGCCAAGACGACGCGGCGGGCAGCAGGGTCTGTGTCATCAGCCAGGCCCTGGCCTCCCTGCGGGGGCTGGCGGTAGGGGATCGGTTCACCCTTACACTGCGGGATATCCCCTCCGCTTTTGGCTATTTCCGCCCCAATCCCATTGCTACCAACCAGTTCCGGTTCCAACGGCCCTTGGAGGTCACGGCCAGCGGCGCTTTCCTGGGCAACCCGATGGCAGATACCCGGCATCTGTATGTGAGCCCCGGCCAGGTGCAGACTGCCACAGATTCCTATGAGATCGTGGGCATCTATGACTATGGGGATAAATACCAGCGCACAGTGACCAGCAACTTTGCCTATGTCCCCGCGTCTGTAGTGCCGGAGGGCTTCGCAATGACCACACCGGAAACCCTCGATGAGGTGGAGACCCTTCGGATGAAGCTGCTGGCGGAGAGCGTCAATCTGTCCACCCAGCTCCCCACGCCGGGTTCCGTCAGCTTCGTCCTGGCCAGCCCTGATGAGGAGGCCCGGTTTATGGCTGGGGCCCGGGAGGAGATGGCGGCTATGGGCTTCCAGGTGGAGATCCTGGAAAATGGCTGGGACTCCTTCCAGGCGACCGCGCGGCCCATGGGGCGCGCCTCCCTTTACAATGCGGCGATCTTCTCTGCCGTCCTGGTGGCGGCGCTGGGGATGGCGGCCCTAGCCTACTTCCGTATGCGCAGGAAGGAGATCGCCATTGCCCGGGCGGTGGGTACACCGCTGCGGCGGTGCGCCGGGCAGGCGGCCTGCCCCCTGCTGCTGGTGGGCACGGCGGGCATTGCCTGCGGCGGTGCGCTGGGATGGCGGTATACCATGGACAATGCCGGGGAGATCCTACAGGCCCTGGATGCGTTCGGCGGCGGCGGGACGGTGACGCTGCCCGTATACTGGCTGGCAGTGCTGTGGGCGGTTGCTGCCGGCCTGCTGCTGGCGGTGACACTGGGCGGTGCATGGCTCCTCGCCTCCCGTCCAGTCCTGGAGCTGCTCCAGGGCTGCGCGGCGGCAAAGCAGGTGGATGGATCTGCTGCCCTGGCCCAGGAGGCGGCCGCCCCCATCGCGCCGCCGGTATTGGCCACAGCGCCCATCCCCCGGGCACAGGCACAGCACTCCCCCGCATCAGGCGGGGACATCCGCCATATACTGCGCTTTGTCTGGCGGCATATGGTGCGCTCAAAACTGAAATCCGCACTGTCCATCCTGCTGGCAGTGGGGTTTACAGCGGGACTGGCAGCTATCCGCTTTTCCATCGTGGGCAGCCGGGAGAAGGTTGACTGGCTCTATGAACATACAGAGGTGGAAGCGGAGCTGGCGTTGGAGGTCTCCAACCAGTTCATCCAGGGCGGGGGGTTCCTGCGCCAGGACGTGCTCGACCAGCTCATGGCCTCTGGATGTGTGACCCATGCCTATCTGGAGGGCTCCACAAACGGTGCAGTGGTGAAATATGACCCCGCCCTGGAGGGGACGGGGGCAAAGTACGTCACCGACGATATACAGATTAAGAAGACCGTCCGTGCCTTTGACGACGAGACTGTTTTCCTCTCCCCGGCGGGCAGCGGCGGCGGCGTGACTATCACGTATCTGGACGGCTGGGACGGGAGCCTGTTTGCCCAGGACTGGTCTGGCGGGAACCAGAGTTTCCCATTGATACTGCCCAAGGCGGTCTATGATGAGTACGGCAGCGGGCCGGATCACACCGTGGGGTTTTTCTGCAAGAGCTTCTGGATCTGCCAAGTGGCGGGCTATTATGAGGGGGCAGTAGCCGGGGAAACCGGGGAAACGGACCCGATCCTCCTCCCCCTCAGCGCGTACCAGGCGGCCTGCGGGAACAGGATGGCCACCTATACCAAGGCCCATGTCACCCTGGACCCCGCCCTGAACCGGGAGCTGGGGCGGTTCCACGATGTCCTGTCCAGCGCGGCGGCGGCTCAGAGCGGGATGGTCTCCCTGCGTGCGGTGATCTGGGACGAGGAGCTGCGCCTGGCGGTGGCCCCGCTGGAGAACAGCATTGAACTGATGGAGGTGCTCTACCCGGTGACACTGACGCTGTCGCTGCTGGTGGCGGCAGGGCTGGCGGTGCTGTTTGTGATGACCAGCTCCAGGGAGGCAGCGATCCTGCGGGTGCTGGGGACAAGCAAGCTCCGCAGCCGGGTGATGCTGGCACTGCAAAATGTGTTGACCAGCCTGTCTGGGCTGCTGCTGGGCCTGCTGGGGGTGCTGGCCTACACCAGCAGGACGAGGCCGGAGCTGCTGGCAAGCCTTGTGGGGGCCAGTGTGCTGTGTGCGGTGCTGTATCTGCTGGCGGCCATCATTGGCGCAGGGGCCAGCGCGGTGGCCGTCACCCACCGGAACCCGCTGGAATTGCTGCAAGTACGGGAATAGAGGGAGGAATTTACCATGAGTGAACTCAAACTGGAGAACATCTGCTACCGCTATAAAAATGCGAACAGGATGGCCTTAGAGAATGTCAACTGTGCGTTCCTGCCCGGGACAGTCTCCGCGGTGGTGGGGCCCTCCGGCAGCGGCAAGACCACCCTGCTGTCGATCATGGCAGGCCTGGACAGGCCCTCTGGCGGGCGGGTCCTGCTGGGGGAGGCCGACTTGGCCGGGATGGATCTGGATGCCTACCGGCGCAAGGATGTTTCAGTCATTTTCCAGGCATTCCAGCTCTTCCCCCTGCTGACAGTGCTGGAGAATGTGTGCTATCCCATGGAGCTGGGCGGCGTGCCGGTGAAGGCGGCCCAGGAGAGGGCGGGCGTGCTGCTGGAGAGCGTGGGCATTGGGGCGGAGAAGTTCCGCCGGTTCCCCGCCAACCTCTCCGGTGGGGAACAGCAGCGGGTGGCGATTGCCCGCTCCCTGGCGACTGGGGCAGGGGTGCTGCTGGCAGACGAGCCGACAGGGAATTTAGACGGTGAGAACAGCCGTAATGTCGTGGAGCTGCTCACCCGCCTGGCCCACGAAGAGGGGTACTGCGTCGTTATTGTCACCCATGACCCCGCTGTTGCGGACGCCTCAGACAGGGTCTACCGCATGGTAGACGGTACACTGCAATCTAGCTGATACACCGGATTCCCAAATGTGTGATGGCACATGGACCATTAGGGCAGGAAAGAGGGGAGGCGCCGAAACGCCCTCCCCTCTTCTTGTTTGCGCTTATTCCTTTACTGTCCCGTCTGCATTGAACACCGGCAGGGGGGCAAGATATGTAATATCCTCGCGTCCCAGGGCATCGCCCTCTGCCAGAACCGCGGCCCGGCCTGTGACGGTGCCGCCAGCGGTTTTAACCAGCTCTTCAAGGGCGTGGAGGCTTTCGCCAGTGGAAATCACGTCGTCAACAATCAGGATCCGCTTGCCGCGGATGAGCTCGCAGTCGTCTGCGCCCAGGAACAGGTCCTGCTGGCGCAGGGTGGTGATGGAGCGGACAGAGACGTGGATGGGGTTTGGCATGTAGACCTTGGACCCCTTGCGGGCAATAAAATATTTTTTTGCCCCGGACTGGCGGGCCATCTCGTGGATCAACGGGATGCTCTTCGCCTCGGCGGTAAGCATATAGTCATAGCTGTCCGCAGGGATTGTTTCCAGCAGGGCAGACGCACAGGCCACTGTCAGCTCCGCGTCGCCAAACATGATAAACGCGCCGATGTACAGCTCGTCGCTGACCTTGCACAGCGGCAGCTCCCGCTCCAGGCCGGCGACCTTCATGGTATAGGTCATAAGAGAAGCCTCCTCCCAAAATTCCCCCCATCCGTCTGGACGGGGAATATGCAGTGTTTTCTACCATTTATTATACCGCCTGTGGGAAAAATGTCAAGTGCAGTGCTTGTTGTGGAAATGATTAGCCCGATATGGCAGGATTGTTTCATCTGATATAGAGAAGAGAGCCGCAGGCATATCTGCTCCATCAGCATATTATGTGGCTGCGGCCAGCTAAGGATCAACTGATCTGGTATTTTTGTGTATAGCCCTGTAAATATTCGCAGCACTTGCGGCCTGTTTCTTGTGGAATACGATCACAAGAAGGAAGCGGACAAGCTGGCACAGGAAGCCGGGAACTTGGATGGACGCGGAACAGCGCGGACAGTTTCGGCGGGTATGCCACAAAATCGACCAGATCAAGAGCGCATGGGACTTCATTCGCACAATGCAGTTTATTTGAATACGACGACAAGAAGATTATCAACGCGGCGCGGAAATTCAAAAAATGCTTTAATTTTGCGCAGTATGAACAGCCGTGGGAAGCAGCCCGGCGGTGCAAAACTTTGACGAAAAGGAGGAACCTGCGAAGTTCTACGACAGTCCTGATATGCACCTGGAATAGAGGGCTTCCCGTGTGGGAGGCCCTCTTTCTCTGCGCTGATCTGGATTGGCCCGTGGAGCAGAAGAATGTCTATACCGAGGATGGCTCCCTGATCCCTGGCTACAAGGTGAACACCCGCAGCACCGACAACGCCGACTTAGGCATCGTGTCTGACAGGTATAAAGTGGTGCAGAACGAGGATGTGTTCCAGTTCACCGATGATCTGCTGGGGCCTTGCCGAGAAGTACATGGGTGAGCTGGGCCGTGGCATCGACGCTCTGTCCAAGATTAGGCTCACCGTTGCGCCGGGTATACATTAGTTATTGGCAATATTCTGTCGAAAATCAAGGGCATCTCCGAGAGCGTGGAAATTTGCTCATTTCATGGCCGATTTCCTGCCTCTTGGATATACGGAAAACAGCGAAAAATTTTAGTATGATAGGTCATGCGGCGATACCAGCGCACTTTGATAACCGTATGACCGTCTGAAACAGATATGCTCCCCTGCGAAGTATGCGATGATATGAGCGTACCGAAGGGAACAAAACGCCGCTGAGAGCCAGAGGCAGGAACGGGTTTCAGAGAGGAACGGCAACTATATGACAATTTGAGGAGAAATCAATATGAACATACGAAACGAGATCAAGGGTCATATCGTGCAGAAAGGCACGACCATGAGCGAAGTAGTTCGGATGCTGGCGGTGGTCCATAGGTGGAGTGCCAGCACCCCTGATCTTTCGGACAAGTTCAAGCGCGGCACTCTGCGATACAGCGAGGCAATCGAGCTGGCGGATGTGCTGGGCTGCGACATTGTTTGGAAAAAGCGGGGGAGGGAACACAGGTAAAGGCCAGCCGAGCGGAGCAGCAATAACAGTTACCCGCGCGGGAGTAATGCAGAGGGGAAAAGCCGGCTTTAATCGCCATCATACAAAGGAGGGTTGATAACCATTCCAAATACATACGGCTATATCCGGGTCAGCAACCGCGACCAGAACGAGGACCGGCAGATGATCGCCATGCGGGAGTTGTCCATCCCGGAGAAGAACGTCTTTCTGGACAAACAGTCCGGCAAGGATTTTGAGCGGCCCCAATACAAGAAGCTGGTCAAAAAACTGAAGCCGGACGATTTGCTCTACATCAAGAGCATCGACCGGCTGGGGCGCAACTACGGCGAGATTCTGGAACAGTGGCGGATTTTGACCAAGGAGAAAGGTATCGACATTGTGGTGCTGGATATGCCGCTGTTGGACACCCGCCGGGGCAAGGACCTGATGGGGACCTTCCTCAGCGATATTGTCCTGCAAGTGCTGTCCTTTGTGGCGGAGAACGAACGCACCAACATCCGCCAGCGTCAGGCGGAGGGCATTGCGGCGGCAAAAGCCAGGGGTGTGAGGTTTGGCAGACCGTCCAGGCCGCTCCCGGAGAACTATCACAGCGCTTATCAGCGCTGGAAAGCTGGAACAATTACTGGCACGGCGGCGGCAAAAGAATGCGGGATGCCGCTGTCCACCTTTCGGTACCGGGCGGAGAT
The DNA here is from genome assembly GCA_910583885.1 of uncultured Oscillospiraceae bacterium. Lineage (GTDB taxonomy): Bacteria > Bacillota > Clostridia > Oscillospirales > Oscillospiraceae > Pelethomonas. The sequence continues at coordinate 14,234 of CAJUAC010000017.1, forward strand.
TTACGAAAAGGCCAAGTTGCTATAAGTCCGGTTTTTTACAGAAATGTGTACCTTTTGATAATATACGGAGGTGATCCAAAAATCAAAAAAACTCGCAGTTTCAAATTAATTAATGGGAGGTGCATAAAATAGGAGCTTATATGGGAACTAGCGATGCGGCCGACAAATGGGGCCTCAAACAGCAATACGTGGCAAAACTGTGCCGGGAAGAAAAAATACCCGGGGCAGAACAAGATGCCAAAGGCAAGCCATGGCGGATACCAAGCGATACCCCAAAACCAACAAAGTGAGGACAACTTATGACAAAAAAAAGATTTCTTTCCATTTTTGTAGCCCTCTGCCTGTCGCTCGTGATGCTTCCTGCTACGGCACTGGCAGAAGAGGATATCCCTGCGGAGGCAGAAGTGCAGCCCATTCCTGTAGAAGAGGGTACTCCAATCGAACCAACAGAAGAAATTCCAACTGCGCCTGTAGTGGAAGAAGTCCCCGCGGCCCCGGTAGAGGAGGAAACCATTCCTGCTGAACCAGAGGATGAAATCCCGCTTGTTCCGGAGACAGATGCCCCCGTTGTCCCAGAGGACGAGGATATGCCTGCCGTTCGGGCAGATGAACTCCCCACCGAAGGAACCTGCGGGGATGGCTTGACATGGAAATTTGAAGTGACTGCCGAAGATCAATGGGGCAACTGGACTGAGGGTACCCTGACCATCAGCGGAAATGGGGCTATGGAGAATTACACCAATCCATATGGAACAAACGCATACCCGGCCCCATGGAAAAATTACCTCGGGGTCAGTCGTAACGTTACTGTCATTATCGAAAGCGGTGTTACCAGCATCGGGAATTCTGCGTTTTATAACTGCCCTGGCCTGACCTCAGTCTCCATCCCCGACAGCGTCGCCAGCATAGGGGATTCTACGTTTTATCTTTGCTATGGCCTAACCTCAGTCTCCATCCCTGGCAGCGTCACCAGCATCGGAGATTCTGCATTTTATCGTTGCTCTGACCTAACCTCCGTCTCCATCCCCGGCAGCGTCACCAGCATCGGGGATTCTGCGTTTTCTTACTGCTCTGGCCTGACTTCAGTCTCCATCCCCAGCAGTGTCACCAACATCGGGACTTCTGTGTTTTCTGACTGCTCTGGCCTTGTCAGTGCGGAATTCCAAAGTGGGACGGTATCTATCGGAAAGCGTCTTTTTTCCAGCTGTACTAATTTGGCTACCATAGTCATCCCAGACACTGTTACAAGTATTGGGCCAAATGTATTTTCTGACCTGCCCAAACTGGATAACGTGGCTATTCCCAACAGCGTAACGACGATTGGGGCTGCGGCATTTTCTGGCTGTACCAGCCTCTCTAACCTGGTGATCGAGAACGGCGTGACTTATATTGGTGAAGAAGGATGGGGATATGGCGGTGCATTTGCAGGCTGCACCAGCCTGACAAGTGTATCCATCCCTTCCAGTGTTATCCGTATGAATACGAACACCTTTGACGGATGTACCAGCCTGACAGAGATTTCCGTTGACGCTGGTAATGCACAGTTTTCCTCCTACGATGGTGCCCTGTTGGACAAGCTGCAAAGCACCCTGCTGGACTGTCCAGATGGAAAAACTACATACAGCATTCCAGTCGGTGTGACCACCATCGGCTCCAGTGCATTTGACAGCTGTGCCAAACTAACCGATGTTACCATCCCAGCTAGTGTAACCGCTATTGAATCCAGCGCGTTTGCTGGCTGCACCGCCTTGGCGGGCATCGCCATTCCGGATAGTGTGACTTCCATGGGGTCTAGTGTCTTCAGTGGCTGTACATCGCTGACCAGCGTAGTGATTCCGGATAGCGTGAATGGCGGTTATTATAATTCGTTTGATTATATGTTTGAGGACTGCACGGCCTTAACAGCTGTCACCCTTCCAACCGGTGTGAAGGGCCTTGGACGCAATATGTTTGATGGCTGCACTGCTCTGACAGAAATCACTGTCCCTGAGGGGGTAGAGCGTCTAAACCAGACCTTCAACAACTGCCCCAGCCTGACCACGCTCAACCTCCCTGCCAGCCTTAAGGAGATCTCTTCCAATACCTTCTACAATTGCCTCAACCTGAAAACCGTCACCTTTGCCGGGACGGAGACCCAGTGGGGAGCTGTTTCCATCGCGGACGGCAATGCCGAGCTGAAAAACGCCACCGTAACCTGTACAGGCGTCGGTTCCCCCACAGACCCGGACAACCCGGACACGCCGGACAACCCCGATAACCCGGACACGCCCGATAATCCTGACAACCCAAATCCTCCGGACACACCCAACACCCCAGCCCCGCTCCCCGCTGATATCACCACCGGCGGTCTGGGCCGCAGGGTGACAGTCCAGGTTGCTGGCGGACATTGGCTGACGGTACAGGTACTCCGGGCCGGGACAATTTCCATTACCTCCGTCCAGGCCCCCGGCAGCGGTATGGTATCCCTGACCTTCTCTGCTGCTGCCGGAAGTTCCGTCCAGATCTGGGAAACTGCTGAGGAGATGAATTTCTCCTCTGGCGCACCAGTCAACCCCATTCTCGCGGTCTCCAGCTACCGGCTGTAAAGGGGCGCAGCGATGAAAAGGAATATAATTGCCCTTCTGGGAGCCCTCCTTCTCCTGTCCGGCACAGCCTTTGCCGACGCCCCCGCCAGCGGCACTGTGGGGGGAAATGAGATCCATGTATCCGCCGAGGGATTGAACCCCGGCTACTACTTGGGTGCCGTGTGGGACGGCGACAAGCTGCTGACCTTTTTTGATACCACCGTGGGCAGTGATGGCAAACTGGATTTAAGCGTGAACATAGGCGAAGCCTTAGAGCAGGGCGACCGGCTGACCGTCGGGATTTCCGGCGCAAATACCGGCTCCGCCCCCATCTCCAGCGATGTTGTCCTGGAAACCCCTGACACCCCAGCCCCGCCACCCGCTCCTATCTACCCTGTCGGGCCCATCCGCCCCATTTACCGCCCCGGAAGTACCGGCAAGCCCAGCACGCCAGACAAGCCGGACACCTCCGAACCCTCCGGCGAACCCGCTGAGCCCAGTCCCCCCTCCGCAGAGGAACCCGCTCTTCCCTTTACCGACGTGGCGGCAGACAGCTGGTATTATGAAGCGGTGCGGTATGTTTACGAGAAGGGGATGATGAGCGGTACCCTGCCGGATATCTTCGCCCCCCATGCAGCCGCCAGCCGGGGGATGCTGGTCACTATCCTCCACCGCTTGGAGGGCGCACCAGCCGCCAAGGAAGCTCATTTCACCGATGTGGCCTCCCACCAGTGGTATGCTGGCGCAGTGGCCTGGGCGGCGTCTAACGGTATTACCGGCGGCTACAGCGACGGCCGGTTCGGCCCGGATGACGCCATTACCCGGGAACAGCTGGCAGCCATCCTCTACCGCTACGCTGCCTACAAGGGTTATGACGTGTCCCGCCAGGCCAGCCTCTCCGGCTATCAGGATGCGGGCCAGATCAGTACCTATGCCCTGGAGGCCATGGGCTGGGCCAACGCCGCAGGCCTGGTAAAGGGTACAGGGGCCAGCCAGCTCTCCCCGAAAAGCGGCGCAGTCCGTGCCGAGGTGGCGGCTGTCCTCATGCGCCTTTGCGAACATATTGCCCCATAACAGCAGGAAAGCAGCGGCTTTACCGCTGCTCCTCCTCCAGGCTCCAGCCATACAGAGGGTACCGCTGGATCGCCCCGAATATCTTTTGCTTCACATGCGGGAACTGCTTCTCCAATTGGCGGAGCAGTTCCTTTGTTTCCTCCCGTTTGGTAGAACCATTTGCCGGGCAGGGGTTGGAGACCACCGGCAGTTCCAGCCGCCGCACTGCACTGCGCACATCCCGCTCCTGGACGTACAGCAGGGGCCGGATCTGCGTCACCTGGCTGCGGTCCAAATATGTCACCGGCTGGAAGCAGCTGATCCGCCCCTCCAGCAGGAGGGACATCACCATCGTCTCTACCGCATCGTCATAGTGGTGCCCCAGGGCGATCTTATTCAATCCCAGCCGGTTCAGTTCCGTACTCAGCGCCCCCCGGCGGAGCTTTGCGCACAGCGAGCAGGGGTTCTTCTCTTTCCGGCAGACAAACACAATCTCATAAATGGGGACCTCTACCAGATAGTAGGGGACATCCAGCTGGGCGCAGAGCTGGGCAATGGGTGAAAAATCCATCCCTGGTGTGCAGCTGTCGATGGTAATCGCTGCAACATCGAACTTCTTTGGATAAAATGTGCGCAGCTTCGCCAGCGCCGCCAGTGTCAGGACCGAGTCCTTCCCCCCGCTGACCCCCACCGCAACCGTGTCGCCATCCGCGATCATATGGTAGTCCTCCACACACCGGCGGACCAGGGATAAAATATGCTGCATAGGCATCCTCCCAGAATCTTAAAAATTTTAAAATTGAAAGCAAGAAAAAAAGAGAAAATGTAAGATATAAAAAGAAATAGAAAGCATTCTATCCGGTAAATTAAAATGATATTGACATCTATACCCTCTTGTGTTATAAATGTATCTGCCTGCACAGGGCATTGTACCTGATTCCAGGCAAAAATACAAGGCTTCCTTCGATAGGCGGCCGCAGGCCGGACACGGCTTCCGCCCGCCTGCGGCGGCCTATCGGAGGAACAAGAGAAGGAGAACGCAACCATGTCCACTTTTATGGCTAACAAGGGCAATATTGTCCGCAAGTGGTATGTCGTTGACGCCGCCGGCAAGCCCCTGGGCCACACTGCCGTGATTGTCGCCGACCTGCTGCGCGGCAAGCGTAAGCCCACCTACACCCCCCACGCCGACTGCGGCGACAATGTAATCGTCATCAATGCCTCCAAGGCTACCCTCTCCGGCAAAAAGCTGGAGCAGAAGATGTACCGCACCCACTCCGGTTGGGTCGGCGGCCTGAAGGAGACCCGCTACAAGGATATGATGGAAAAGAAGCCGGAGCTAGCCATGCGTGTGGCTGTGCGCGGCATGATGCCCCGCAATGTGGTCACAAAGGATTCCCTCAAGCGCCTGCACATCTATGCCGGCGACACCCACGAGCATCAGGCCCAGAAGCCCGAGCTCTACACTGCGGAATAAGGAGGTAGAGGAACATGTATCAGTCTAAGAAGCCCTATCTGTACGGCACTGGCCGCAGGAAGTCCTCTGTCGCCCGCGTCCAGGTTTATCCCAATGGTACCGGCTCCATCACCGTCAATGGCCGTGATATTGATGATTATTTCGGCCTGGAGACCTTGAAGATGGTCGTCCGTCAGCCTCTGGTAGCTACCGCTAACGAAGGCAAGGTGGACATCGTTGCCACGGTGAAGGGCGGCGGTGTCAGCGGCCAGGCTGGCGCACTGCGCCACGGTATCTCCCGCGCCCTGCTGCTGGCCAGCGATGACAACCGCCCCATCCTGAAGAAGGCGGGCCTGCTCACCCGCGACCCGCGTATGAAGGAGCGCAAGAAGTACGGCCTCAAGGCCGCCCGCCGCGCCCCCCAGTTCAGCAAGCGTTAATTTTCCTGCAAACCCCCGGAGCCGCAACGGTTCCGGGGGTTCCTTTTTAGCGAGGTAAAATGACATTCTCGCTTTTATGAATACTTAAAGACTTATTCTAAATAGAAAAAAAGGCCCTGAGCGCACTTCGATAGAAATGCGCTCAGGGCCTTTTCTGTCCAGGTATCCGATTCCTCTTTGATTCTTTTGTAAAGAACAAACCACAAAGCCAAGGCTTTGTGGTTTGTTCTTGGTGGAGATAAGCGGGATCGAACCGCTGACCTCTTGAATGCCATTCAAGCGCTCTCCCAGCTGAGCTATACCCCCATCTGTTTTGCTGTATCTCGTTTGCAGGACAAATAATATCAAATTTCCTCCTGTTTGTCAATACCTAATTGAAAAATTTTTATAGTATTTCTGGATGGCAGGGTGCGGTATGCGGTTGGGGGTGCCGCACCCTGCCAGTCTCAGCCTATCCCTCCAAAAAACTCTGGAGATAGTTCGCTGTCTCCTGAGGGATGGAGAAGGGGAAGGAGAGCTCCGCAATATCGATATCAATGGTGAGATAAGGCGCGTCCTGATAGCACTGCAAGGTACAGATCTCTTGGATCTCCGCCTCACGGTCCCCCATAAAGGCGGTAATGGTCTCCGTCTGGTAGAGGATAAAGGCCCCGCCCTTTTGCAGACCCTCTGGCAGCGCCTCCACATGCCAGCCCTCTATCCAGATCGCCTCTACAAACGCGTCAAGCTCCGCCTGATCCTCCAAAACAGCCCGCTCCTTGCCGGAGGCGTCGATAACAACAACCTTCTGGGCTTTGGAAAAGTCCTCTGGGTCGAACCCACTGTTGATCTTGCAGCCTGCCAGGGACAGGAGGCACAGCAGGGCGGCAATCGGGAGCGCGAAATACTTCTTCATGCGCCTTCCTCCTTACTCCAGGTTCAGCCGCTTGCGCAGGATATATTCCGTGCCCACGAAATACACGGCGGCGAGAAGCACTTCCCCGGCAATGAGAACCCACATCGATATGTGGTACGCCGGCATCCCGTCCAGTCTGCTGAATGCGGGATAGATAAGATCGGAGAAGGGACGTGCGAGGATGTTGCCCAGGATGCTCAGGAGCACCTGGATGGCGATGAAGGCGATGACGCTCATGGCGACCCGGTTCTTGTTGAACAGATGGCCAATCGCCATGGACAGATACAGATGGAGATAGCCGACAGCGAAGGAGGTCAGGGAGAAGAGGACGAACTCCAGCATGGCAATCATAACCTGGGTCGCCTGGATATTCCAGTGGGTAAACAGGTACTGGAACACCTCAAACAGCTCCTTCAGATCCGACGCGGCCCAGGGGACGATCAGCAGGATCGACAGGATGGCTACCAGGATGTTGACCACCGTCACCACCAGGGCACAGGCCAGCTTGGAGCCGATGAGCTGCCAGGGCTTCACAGGCAGGGTGTGCATCAGATAGCCCTCGTCCCCCAGCAGGCCCTTGTAGAACCGCTGGATGACAAAAATGACGGCAACGATGAACATGGAGATCAGGATGGCGACATAGACCAGCATAGCGATGCCTGCGGTGGTCTCCCCCACGCTGCTGGTGCTGTCCAAACCGTCGAGGGTGAAGCGGTTCACGATGGCCAGCACCAGGGCCGCCGGCCAGATGAAAGCGAACTGTTTGATCATGGACCGGAAATCGTACTTTAAAAGCTTTCCAAACATCAGAACGCACCTCCTTCATAGTTGGCAGCCCGGAAGACCTCGCGGAACAGCGCGTCCACGCTCTTGCCCTCCCGCTCGCGGATGTTGTCCACCGTGTCGTGGAGGGTGATCTGGCCCTCCTTGAGGAACACCGCCTCGTCCAGCACCTTTTCGATGTCGCTGATGAGGTGGGTGGAGATGAGTACCGTGCCCTCATCGTTGTAGTTGGTGAGGATGGTGCTCAAAATGAAGTCCCGGGCCGCCGGGTCCACGCCGGCAATGGGCTCGTCAAGCAGGTAGAGCTGGGCCTTGCGGGCCATCACCAGTACCAGCTGGACCTTCTCCTTGGTGCCCTTGGACATGCTCTTGAGCCGGTCGCTGGGGGTGACGCCTAAGCTGGCGCACATGGACATGGCCTTTGTCCGGTCGAAATCCTTGTAGAAGTCCGCGAACAGGTCGAACAGGTCCGTTGCCTTCATCCAGTCGGCAAAGTACATCCGGTCGGGCAGATAGCTGATGATGGACTTGGTGTAGGGCCCTACCGGCTGGCCGTCCACCAGGACGGCCCCCTCTGTGGGCTGGAGCAGCCCGCAGAGGATCTTAATCATCGTTGTCTTGCCGCTGCCGTTGGGGCCCAGCAGGCCCACAATCCGGCCCCGGCCCAGCTCCAGGTCCACCTCGGCCAGGGCCCGTTTCCCGCCGTAGCGCTTGGTCAGCGCGGCGCAGGTGACAAGCTGTTCATTCATTGCTCAATTCCTCCTTTACAAACACAAGGGCGTTTTCCGGGCTGTAGCCCAGCTCCGCCAGGATGCGCAGGCACGCGGCCACCGCCGCCCTTGCCCGCTCCCGTGCCGCCGCCTCAATGACGGCGGTGTCCTCCGTGACCGTGCGTCCGGCCGTGCGGCTCCCCACCGCCAGGCCCTCCGTTTCCAGCTGGGCCAGGGCCCGCTGCATGGTGTTGGGGTTGACCCCTGCCTGGGTCGCCAGCTCCCGTACCGCCGGCAGGCGTCCGCCGGGTGGGTATTCGCCCTTCAGGATGCGCAGCGTCAGCTGCTCCGTGATCTGCTGCCAGATGGGGCGGTCATCTGTAAATGTCCAATCCATGGCTCCTCCTTTCGGTTCGTCTGTATTGCTGTATTAGATGATTAATACAATAATACATCTCGGCCGATTTGTCAAGAGGTTTTTCTAAAAGATTTCCCAGGCGCATAGATATGGATATGCGGGGACGGGCGCTCCCTCCCCGCCTTTCCCCGGTATCGGGGGAAAGACCCTGGAAAAGCTCTTTTTTAATCCTTTTTTCTCCTGAGAAAAAAGGATGGATACAGGAGGGACTTATGGAAAAAATGAAGCGGGAAAAGCGTGTGCTGTCGGAGGCGGCGGAGCTGTTCGACCTGCCGGCGGACCTGGTGGCGGGCCTGCCCCACGTGGAGGTTATGGGCAGCAGCCACTTCTACATGGAGCACCACAGGGGAATCCTCTCCTATAGCGGGGAGGAGATCGACATCAACGGTGAGGGGATCATTGTCCGCGTCTACGGCAAGGGGCTGGAGCTGGTGAGCATGACCGGCGACGCGCTGCGCATCCAAGGGAGCATTTCCCGGGTGGAGTGGGTGAGCTGAGATGATGAAGCACGTGGTAAACCTGCTCAAGGGGGAGGTGACGGGCCGGGTGGAGAGCGGCTTCCCGGAGCGGGTGCTGAATCTGTGCGCGGAATATGGGGTGGTGTTCTGGGACCTGCACTGGGAATCCCCAGTGGCCTTCACCTTCACCCTGGCCCGGCAGGACTGGAAACGTTTGCGGAAGCTGTCCAAGCGCATCGACTGCGACATGACGGCGGTCAGCTGGCGGGGCGCGCCCTTCTTCGCCGGCAGGATGCGGCGGCGGTACGCCCTGTGGGTCACGCTGGCGGCCTGCCTGGCGGCGCTGTTCTACGGCTCTTTTTTCATCTGGGACTTTGAGATTGAGGGCAATGAGACCGTCTCCCAGCAGGAGATCCTTCGGGCACTGGAAAAATATGGCGTGGGCTTCGGGACCTACGGCATGAGTGTGGACTCCTTCGAGCTGCGCAACTATATCCTCCTGGAGATCCCGGAGCTGAGCTATATTGCCGTCAATGTCAACGGCTGCCGGGCTTACGTCCAGGTCCGTGAGCGCACCCCTGCGCCGGAGCTCGTCAGCCGCCGGGAGCCCGGCAACACGGTGGCCGCCAAGGACGCGCTGATCACCGCCATTGAGCCATGGGATGGGGAGAAGCAGGTCCTGCCGGGGACGATGGTGAAGGAGGGGCAGCTGCTCATCTCCGGCGTGGTGCAAAACGACTTCGGCGGCGTGCGCTACCTGCGGGGCATGGGGCGGGTATACGGGCGTACATGGTACACCCTCCAGTGCAAGGTGCCCCTAATTGCCCAGCAGAAGGAGCCTACCGGGGACGTCCGCGTCCGCCGTGCCCTCCTGTTGGGAAAAAACCGGATAAATTTGTATTTTAACAGTAGCATTTCCGGGGATACTTGTGATAAAATAATAACCTGGAATAAGTGGAGGCTGCCAGGGGACGTGGCACTGCCGGTCACGGTGGTGACGGAGGAGCTGCGGCCCTATACCCTGACGGAGCGCAGGCGGACCGAGGAGGAGGCCCTGCGCCTGGCGGACGAGGCGCTGACGGCGCGTCTGGAGGACTGCCTGGACGATGGGGAGGTCCTCCGGCGGGAGCTGACGGCCCGGGTCGTGGGGGATGCGCTGCTGGTCACGCTCTCGGCGGAGTGCTCCGAGCAGGTGGGCAGGCTCGTTGAGATCCCAAAGGAGTAGATGAAAGAGCAATGGAACAAAGGATAGAAATTGACAGGCTGGAGCAGGCGGTGAATATCTTCGGCTCCTTCGACGAAAACATACGGCTGATTGAGGCGGAGTTCCAGGTGGTTGTAACCAACCGGGACGGGGAGCTGCGCATCAATGGCGAACCGGAGGAGGCCATGCTGGCCGCAAAGGCCATCCACGCCCTGCTGACCCTCTCCAGCCGGGGGGAGAGTATCGGGGAGCAGACCGTCCGCTATGTCATCGGCCTAGCCCGCAGCGGCCAGGAGGAGAAGGTCAGCGAGCTGACGGCGGACGTGATCTGCATCACCGCCAAGGGCCGCCCGGTGAAGGCCAAGACCCTGGGACAGCGGCGGTATGTGGAGTCGGTGCTGAAAAATACCGTGACCATCGGTGTGGGCCCCGCCGGGACGGGCAAGACCTATCTGGCGGTGGCCGCCGCCGTGGCGGCCTTCCGGGACAAGCAGGTCAACCGGATCATCCTCACCCGCCCCGCAGTGGAGGCCGGGGAGCGGCTGGGGTTCCTGCCCGGGGACCTGCAAAGCAAGGTGGACCCCTATCTGCGCCCCCTGTACGACGCCCTCTTCGACATGCTGGGGGCGGAGACCTACCATAAATACGTGGAGCGGGGAAACATCGAGGTAGCCCCCCTGGCCTACATGCGGGGGCGGACGCTGGATGACAGCTTCATTATCCTGGACGAGGCCCAGAACACCAGCCGGGAGCAGATGAAGATGTTCCTCACCCGGATGGGCTTCGGCTCCAAGGTGGTTATCACGGGGGACGTCACACAGATCGACCTGCCTGCGGACAAGACCTCCGGCTTGAAGGAGGCGGTGCGTGTGCTGCGGAACGTGGAGGGCATCGGCATCCGGGAGCTGACAGACCAGGACGTGGTGCGCCATGTGATGGTGCAGCGCATCATCAAGGCTTATGACGACTATTACAATTACAACGGCAAAGGAAAGAAACGCTGAACCGGCTCTAAGGCAGCCGTTCTTTTGAAAGAGAGAAGCAGAAGAAAATTTCCCGCAAAACTTCGTTTTGCGTAGGGGGGGGCTATGATGGCAAAGCGCCACTATATCCCGGTTACGGCGGATGTACCGGGCATCAACGACGGCCTGCGGGCCTTTCTCCGCAAGGCCATCCGTACCGCCTTAGCGGCAGAGGGGGTGGCATTCCCCTGCGAGGTGGATGTCCTGCTCACAAGTGACCTGGGCATCCACCAGATCAACCGCGATATGCGCCAGGTGGACAGGCCCACGGACGTGCTCAGCTTCCCGGAGTTCGACCTCTCGCCGGGCATCCTGCCCGGGCCGGAGGACGCCGACCCCGGCACAGGGCTGGTGCCGCTGGGGGACATGGTGATCTCCATGGAGCGGGTGCAGGTCCAGGCCAAGGAGTACGGCCACAGCAACCGCCGGGAGCTGGCCTATCTCACGGTTCACTCCGTCCTCCACCTGCTGGGGTACGACCACCTGGACGAGGGACCCCAGAAAGCCCGGATGCGCGGGCGCGAGGAGGCCATCATGGCGGAGCTGGGGCTTTCCCGTGCCCCATCCAAGGAGACCAGCCCCGGCAGGGGCGAATAAAATAAACCGGCACGCTCAATGCCGGATCAAAAGAAAGTTGAGGATTACCTCCCATGAATGACATCAAACAGACAGCTATGATCACCATTGCCGGCCGGCCCAATGTGGGCAAGTCCACCCTGACCAACGCCCTGGTGGGCGAAAAGATCGCCATTGTCTCCTCCAAGCCACAGACTACCCGCAACCGCATCTGCGGCGTGGTCAACCGGGGGGACACCCAGTTTATCCTGCTGGACACCCCCGGCTTCCACCGGGCCAGGACACGGCTGGGGGACTATATGGTGAAGGTCGTGCGGGAATCCGTGGCGGATGTGGACGGGGTGTGCCTGATGGTAGAGCCCATCGCCAAGGTGGGCGCGCCGGAGCTGGCCCTCATTGACCGCATCCGGGAGGAGCAGCTTCCCGCCGTACTGGTCATTAACAAGATCGATACCGTGGAGAAGCCCCACCTGCTGGAGGTCATGGCCGCCTACAGCGCGGCCTATGCCTTTGACGCCATGATCCCGATCTCCGCCCAGGAGAAGGACGGCCTGGACGTGCTCATGGAGCAGCTGGCCAAGTATGCCGCCCCCGGCCCCCAGCTCTTCCCGGACGGCATGACCACTGACCAGCCGGAACGGCAGATTGTGGCGGAGATCGTGCGGGAGAAGCTGCTGCGCAACCTGGACAAGGAGGTCCCCCACGGCACAGCCATCGAGGTGACGAGGTTCTCTGAGCGGGACAGCGGCATCATCGACCTGGATGTGACCATCTATTGTGAGAAGGCCAGCCACAAGGGCATTATCATCGGCAAAAATGGGGCTGCACTGAAGAAAATCGCCTCCCACGCCCGGGAGGACATCGAGCGCTTCATGGGCGCGAAGGTCTACATGGAGACCTGGGTAAAGGTGAAGGAGAACTGGCGGGACAATCTCAATTATGTCCGCTCCTTCGGCTACGACGAGCAATAAGAGGAGCAAACAATGGACTATATAAGTAAAACCATCCTGCTGGGGAACGGGAAATCCTGCACGATCCGCCGGGCGGAAGAGGCGGACGCGGAGCTGATGATTTCCTATTTGAAGACAGTTGCCAGGGAGACGCCCTATTTGATGCGGGAGCCGGAGGAGATCACGATCACCCCGGAAATGGAGCGGGAATTCATCCGGCAGAAGAGGGAGGCCGGCGGCGAGCTGCTGCTGCTGGCCTTTGTGGACGGGGAGCTCGCAGGGAACTGTTCTGTCAGCGCCGTGTCCGCCAACAGCAGGACGCGCCACCGGTGCGATGTGGCTGTTGCCTTATACCAGGCATTCTGCGGCATGGGGATCGGCACGGCGATGATGGAGGAGCTCCTTGCCGCCGCCCAGGCCGCGGGGTACGAGCAGGCGGAGCTGGAGGTCGTCTCCACCAACAACCCGGCCATCAGCCTGTACTGGAAGCTGGGCTTCGCTGCCACGGGGACGATACCCCAGGCCATCAAGTACCAGGACGGGAGCTATGCGGACCTGCTGTTCATGTTGAAAAATCTGTAGGTTCCCCCACAACTTGCCACTCATATCCGGCCGCCTTCTGCCCACCATAAAAGCGGGAGGACGGGAGCTATGGCTGATGGATATTGGGATCTGTTTTGGGAGACCGGCGCGCCGGAGTTCTATATGCTGCGCAGGCGGCAGGAGGACGGCATACAGGCTGGTTAAATGACGGCGGCGGCGCCCTGCCGCCGCCTACATAGAAGGAGCGCACATGGCGGGAGAACGCACGGTGGTAAAAGGGATCGTCCTGCGCGGCGTGGATACCAAGGAGAGCGACAAAATATTGACCGTCCTGACGCCCCATGGGAAGCTGCCAGTCATCGCCAAGGGGGCCCGGGGGCGGAAGAGCCGCGTCACCGCCTGCACCCAGCTGCTGGCTTACTCCGAGCTCACCCTCAGCGAGAGCCGGGGATGGCAGTATCTCAGCGAGGGGAGCACCATCGAGCTGTTTGCCGGGGTCCGGGAGGACATTGAGCTGTTGAGCCTGGCCAGCTACTTTGCAGAGCTGGCGGAGGCGGCGGCGGTGGAGGAGGCGGAGAGCGGGGGACTGCTGTCCCTGCTGCTCAACGCCCTGTACGCCCTGGGGACGCTGAAAAAGCCCCCGGCGCTGGTCAAGGCGGCCTTTGAGCTGAAGCTCATGAGCCAAGCCGGCTTTGAACCCCTGGCGGATGCCTGCGCCTACTGCGGCGCGGCAGAGCCGGAGGAGCCGCTGCTGGATGTGCGGGAGGGCGTGCTGCGCTGCAAACGGTGCGGGAGGGGGGAGAGTGGGATGCCGCTCTCCCCTGGGGCCCTGGCCGCCCTGCGGCGGGTGCTCTATGGGGATGTCAAGCGGCTGTACAGCTTCACCCTGGCCCCGGGGGATCTCAAACGGCTGGGGGACGCAGCAGAGGCCTACGTCCACGCCACACTGGAGCGCGGGTTCCAGACGCTGGATTTTTACAAGAGCCTCATGCGGCCAGCAGATCCCCGGCAGGACAAGGGACGATAAGTATTCTTCTTCAAGGATATAACAAAGAGTTTTTAAAAACCAGCGGGATGTATGCCCGATGGCGCATACATCCCTTTAGAACGACGATTGACACGGAGCGTAACAATGAGCGAATTATTTGATAAATCCATCCGCACCCTGGAGCTCCCGGCGGTTTTGCGGATGCTGGCAGACCAGACCAACAGCGCGGAGGCCCGGGAACGGGCCCTGGCTGTTGTGCCGCTGACGGACCGGGAGGACGTATCGCGCCTCCAGGACGAGACGGACGCCGCCCGGGACATGCTGGGCACCAAGGGCAGCCCCGCCTTCTCCAGCATCAAGCCGGTGGCGGAGAGCCTCTACCGGGCCGACCACGGCGGCGCGCTGAACACCCGGGAGCTGATGGATATTGCACTGGTCCTGCGCTGCGCCCGGCGGGTGCGGGACTACTTCAGCGACGAGGGCAAAAAGGGCCCTCTCGACTACCTCTTCTGCGCCCTGCGGGGCAACCGTTTCCTGGAGGAGCGGATCACCGGCGCCATCCTGGAGGAGGACGTGATTGCCGACACCGCCAGCCCGGAATTGGCGGACATCCGCCGCCACAAGCGGGTGGCGGCCACCAAGGGCCGGCAGATTTTGCAGAAAATCATCTCCTCCCAGAGCTACAGCAAGGTGTTGCAGGAGGCCATCATCACCCAGCGGGACGGCCGGTTCGTGGTGCCGGTCAAGGCGGAGTTCCGGGGGAGCCTGCCGGGGCTGGTCCACGACGTGTCCTCCAGCGGGGCCACCCTCTTTGTGGAGCCCATGGGGGTGGTGCAGGCCAACAATGAGCTCAAGGAGCTGGAGGCCAAGGAGAAAAAGGAGATTGAGCGGATTTTGCGGGAGCTGTCCGCCATGGCGGCGGACAGCCATAACGATATCCTGTCTGATTACGACATCCTGGTGCGGCTGGACCTGATTTTTGCCCGGGGCCAGCTCAGCTACCGCATGGATGCCAGCCGCCCCGAGATCCGCCGGGACGGGGGTGTATACCTGCGCCGGGCCCGCCACCCGCTGCTGGACAGCGGCAAGGCTGTGCCCATCGACGTGGAGCTGGGCCGGGGGTTTGACACCCTGGTCATTACCGGCCCCAACACCGGCGGTAAGACAGTCAGCCTGAAAACCCTGGGCCTGCTGACCCTGATGGCCCAGTGCGGCCTCCATATCCCCACCGGCAGCGGCAGTGTGGTGAGTGTCTTTGACCGGGTCCTGGCGGATATCGGCGACGAGCAGAGCATCGAGCAGAGCCTATCCACCTTTTCCGCCCACATGGTCAACATTGTCCGGATCCTGGAAGAGGCGGACGGCCACAGCCTGATCCTCTTCGACGAGCTGGGGGCCGGCACCGACCCCATCGAGGGCGCGGCCCTGGCCATTGCCATCATCCAGCATGTACGCGGCCAGGGGGCCCGGGTAGCCGCTACCACCCACTATGCGGAGCTGAAAACCTTCGCCATGACCACGGCGGGGGTGGAGAACGCCAGCTGCGAGTTTGACGTGGAGACCCTGCGGCCCACCTATAAGCTGCTCACCGGCATCCCCGGCAAATCCAACGCCTTTGCCATCTCCCAGCGGCTGGGGCTGGATCCGGCGGTGATCGAGACCGCCCGCGCCCAGATGGACAGCGAGTCCATCCGCTTTGAGGATGTGCTCACCCAGCTGGAGGAGAAGCGGCAGCGGCTGGAGAAGGACCAGTCTGAGGCGGAGCGGCTGCGCGTACAGCGGGAGGCGGACGCCAAGCGGGCCAGGGAGTTCCGCGAGCAGATGGAGCGGGCCAAGGAGAACGCCCGCACCAGGGGTGAGGCCGAGGCCCGGCGGATTGTCCGGGAGGCCCGTGCCCAGGCGGACGCGGTGTTCGAGGAGCTGGACCGGCTGCGCCGCCAGCAGGAGAAGGCGGCAGGCTGGCAGAACATCAACGACGCCCGGGCCGCTATCCGCGGCCAGCTCAACCAGGCGGAGGAGCAGCTCCATTTCCAGGAGGAGCGGGAGCCCATCCCCGCCCCCAGCCGCCCCATCCGGGAGGGGGATCTGGTGGAGCTGGGGGGCACCCGGAAGCAGGCGGTTGTCACCGCTGTGAACGGGGAAAAGCTCCAGCTGCTGGCTGGGAACATGAAGCTCACCGTCAAGGCCGGGGAGGTCCGGCTGGTGGAGGAGGCCGAGGTCCGGGAGAAGAAGGAGGCCAAGCGGCAGGTTCAGACCAACATCCGCCTGGCCGGGGCCCGGGCAGCGGTGAACGAGCTGGATATCCGGGGGCTGATGACCGACGAGGCGGACTTGGCGGTGGACCAGTTTTTGGACAACGCCGTCATGGGCAAGCTGAACGTCGTCACCATCATCCACGGCAAGGGCACCGGCGCACTGCGCAAGGCCGTCCATCAGCAGCTCAAGCGCCACCCGTCGGTAAAGGGCTTCCGTTTGGGCCGCTACGGCGAAGGCGAGGACGGCGTGACGGTGGTAGAGCTGCGGCAGTAGGGGATTTCGGGAATGTTATATCTAAGGCCATATAAAAAAGGGGACGCGGAGGTTATTATTTCATGGTGCAGGGATGAAGCCCTTTTTAGAAAATGGACGGGGGACAGATATCCCTCCTACCCCATCACGGCAGACGACATGAATCACAAATATTTTGATTGTAATGGCGATTGCGCGGAGACGGATACCTTTTGTCCCCTGACAGCCTGCGATGAAAACGGCATTGCGGGGCATTTCATCATGAAAACTGTCGGCGGCAGCCATCGCATCCTGCGAATCAGTTTTGTGATTGTGGACGATCAGAAGCGGGGACGCGGCTATGGCAGGGAAATGATCCGGCTTGCGTTGGAATCCGCCTTCCGCATTGCGGGGGCCGAACGAGTGACCCTGGGCGTATTTGAGAATAACAAGCCTGCTTATGCCTGTTACCAAGCCCTGGGGTTCCGCCCGGTTCCGACGGAGCAGCCGAGGGAATGCGAGGTGTTGGGGGAGATGTGGAACATCATCGAGTTAGCCGTCAACCGGAGCGACTATTTGCCGGGAGGGTGCGTGGTTTAAGGCGGATCCTATGGAATGTTATCCTGACCAAACTATTTATTTAGATCATTGATAGAACCCCAAAACATACTGGACGAAAGGAAGAACAAACGATGGCATTTGAGGAATTGAAGCAAACACTGGAGAAAAACGGCTTTGCCGTCTCTGTCTTCTCCACCGGCGAGGAGGCGGCCGCCTACCTCAACCGGGAAATCGACGGCAGGAGCGTGGGCATGGGCGGGTCCGTGACCCTGACGGAGCTGGGGCTCAAGGAGTCCCTCAGCACCCACAACACCCTCTACAGCCACGGCTTCACCCCCGGCGACCCCCAGGAGGTCATGCGCCAGGCCGCCGGGGCGGAGGTATACCTCCTCTCCGCCAACGGTATTGCCGGGGACACCGGCGAGATCATCAACATCGACGGCACCGGCAACCGGGTCTCCTCCTCCCTCTACGGCCACCAGAAGATCTATCTCGTGGCGGGGAAGAACAAGGTCTCCCCGGACTTCCACAGTGCCCTCCACCGGGTGCGCAACGTGGTGGCCCCCAAAAACGCCCAGCGGCTGGGCCGGAAGACCCCCTGCGCCGTCAAGGCGGACCGCTGCTACGACTGCGACAGCCCCGAGCGCATCTGCCGGGGGCTGACGGTCCTCTACCGGAAGATGAACCGTATGGATATGGAGGTTGTGCTCATCGACCAGGAGCTGGGCTATTGAGAGGGCTCCTGCCGCTTGCCCTGGCGGCCTGCCTGCTGCTGTGTGGCTGCGCCTCCCTGCTGGAGCGCTCCTACAGCACCGTGGAGCCCTACACCAACCGCTATTGGGACTCCAGTGCCGAGGACACCCTGCGGGCGGAGAGCTACCAGGATCTGGTCAACTCCCTGCTGATGCTGGTGGAGCAGCAGGCAGAGGAGGGGACTATCCGCTGCTACAAGGAGGCCAACTCCTATATCCAGGCCCAGCGGGCCCGCGCCGAGGTCCGGCGGGAGACAATGCTGGGCTCCTATCTGCTGGAAAAGCTGGACTTCACCTACCAGTACAGCGCCAGCTACAGCACCCTGACCTACCAGATGACCTACCGGGAGGATGCGGAGGAGGTTGGCTCTATCATGACAATCTCCGACAGCCAGTCCTTGGTGGATCTGCTGCGCCTGGCGGTCCGGGAGGAGCACGAGAAGATGACCGCCCGTTTTGTCTATGACACCCCCCGGGAGGAGGTCACTGCCGTCGTGGAGGGGCTGTGGCAGGAGCTGTGCCTGGGGGAGGCAGAACCGGCGGATGCCGCCGCCGAGGAGATCATTGCCCCGGAGGATGGGGATCTTGCCGGGGGGATCCCCCCGGAGGGCGAGGCGCCGGCGGAGACGCCGCCGGAGGAGGGGACAGATCTGACGGCAGAGGTACTGGGGCCGCCTCCGGAGGAGGCGCTGCCTGTCTGCCCCTGGACCGTGCGCTTCTACCCGGATCAGGATACGGCGGAGGTCGTGGAGATCCTGCTGGACCCGGCGGAGGAGCCGCTGGATACGGCGCAGGAGGAGCTCCCCCTCAATACAGAAAATGATGAAGCAATGTAGGAGTATGCCTATGGAACCCTGTGTCAGTATCATCGTCCCTGTATATCAAGCGGAGGCCACCCTCCGGCGCTGCATAGAGAGCGTCCTTGGCCAGGAGTATGCCGACTTCGAGCTGATCCTGGCAGACGACGGCAGCCGGGACAGCTCCGGCAGTATCTGTGACAGCTTTGCCAGTGCGGACAGCCGGGTGCGGGTCATCCACAAGGAGAACTCCGGCGTTTCCGACACCCGGAACCAGGCCATCAGCCAGGCCCGGGGACGATATCTCCAATTCCTGGACAGTGACGACTGGATTACCGCTGACGCCACCAAGCTGCTGGTGCGGGCGGCCGAGGAGCACCAGTGCGACATGGTGGTGGCCGACTTCTACCGGGTGGTGGGCGGGCGGGTCTCCCGCAAGGGGGACATCGACGAGGACACCGTGCTCTCCCGGGAGGAGTATGCCGCCCATATGATGGAGAATCCCGCTGATTTCTATTACGGCGTACTGTGGAACAAGCTCTACCGCCGGGATCTGATTGAGGCCCACCGGCTGCGGATGGATCCGGATATCAGCTGGTGCGAGGATTTCATGTTCAACCTGGAGTACATCCGCCATGCGGAGACCTTCGTTGCCCTCCAGGTGCCGGTCTACTACTACGTCAAGACCAAGGGCTCCCTGGTCTCCCAGGCGATGAGCATCTCCAGGACTGTGCGGATGAAGCTGACCGTGTTTGAGTACTACAACCAGTTTTACAAGTCCGTCCTGGACGAGGCGGAGTACGAGAAATGCCGGCTGAAGGTCTACCGGTTCCTGTTTGACGCCGCCCAGGACGGCGCGGCCCTGCCTCTGCCCGGCTCCATCCGCCTGGGCAGCGAACGTACCCGCATCCAGGCCGGCGCATTGTCGGGGCAGGGCCCTTTGTACGACCGCTTCCGGGAGCGGAAGCTCTTGGACTACTATCTGGAGCCTGTGGCCCTGAAACACAGCTTGTCCCTCCAGGAAACCCGCCTGCTGCTCTACCTGCGCCACTGGGAGGGCGGGACCAGGGGCGGCCTGGCGGAGTTCACCGGCCTGTCCCGGGGGGTGCTGTCTATGGTGCTCCAGCACCTGGGAAGCAGGGGGCTGCTTGTGGCCAGCGAATCCCGGATCCCCGGCGGGAGAGGGAAGCGCCTGCAAGTCTCCTTTCCCGACGCGGCCGGGCCGGTACTGGCCGGCTTGGAGGACGCCTGGAAGGACTTCACTGCCGCCCGGCTCACCGGGTTCACCCCGGAGGAGCGGGAGCAGTACAGCCAGTGGAACCAGCGCGTGCAGGATAACATCCGGGATGTGCTGCAATAAGCCAGACCGCCCCCGCTGCTGAGGCAGCGGGGGCTTTCCCTACCCTCTGTAAAGAAATGGTTGAAATGTCAAGCGTTCCGGCGTACAATAAGGTGGCGGGTATTTTGCCGGAAACGGTTATCATATGTTCCCGTGAAAACAGTAAAGGGATCGAGTTTTTCTTTTGCTTCTTTTCTTTGTACACAAAGAAAAGAAGAGAAAAAAGGAGGCACCATGAATTTTCAACTCAAGCCGGGCCTGCTGCTGGGCGCGGCATCCTCTGCCACCCAGATTGAGGGCGGCGTCCAAAATAACAACTGGTACGCATGGTACCGGCAGGGCCGCATCAAGGACGGCAGCGACCCCTCCATAGCGACGGACCACTACGCACGCTGGCGGGAGGATCTGGAGCTGATGGGGGGTATGGGGATCCAGTGCTGCCGGATAGGGGTGGAGTGGAGCCGGATTGAGCCGGAGGACGGCGTGTTTGACGATGCCGCGATTGCCCACTACCGCGAGGAGCTGCAAGCCCTGGTGGACCGGGGGATCCGCCCCCTGCTCACCCTCCACCACTTCAGCAACCCCCTCTGGCTGGAGGAGAAGGGCGCGTTCGCCAAGAGGGATAACATTACCTATTTCCTCCGCTTTGTCCGCAAGATGGTGGAGAGCGTGGGCGACCTGGTCAGCGAGTATATCACCATCAATGAGCCCAATGTCTACGCCTACAAAGGCTATTTTGAGGGCGCCTGGCCGCCGGGCAGGCGGAACCTGCTGGAGGCCTCCCGGGTCATGACCAACCTGGCTGCCGCCCATATCGAGGCCTACGGCCTGATCCGCAAGACCCGGCTGCAAATGGGGTATCCGGATACCAAGGTCAGCTTTGCTAACCATCTGCGGGCGTTTGCCCCCAAAAACCCGGCGGATCCGGTCCACCGCTTCTGGGCCTCCCGGACGGAGCAGCTGTTCCAGGGCAGCCTGACCCGGGCCATGTGTACCGGCCGGACCGCCTTCCCCATTGGCCGCCACCCCTCCATTGTCCCTGGCCAATACTGTGACTTCCATGCCATCAACTACTACTCCCGCTCCACCGTCAGCGCACTGTCCGACGGCACGGCGGAGGGCTGCCCAGTCAACGGCCTGGGGTGGGAGATCTACCCCCAGGGCATTGTGGAGATGGCCCAGAAGGTATACAGCCTCCTGCCGCGCCCCATCTATATCACCGAAAACGGGACCTGTGACAACGATGACCGCTTCCGCGCCCGGTATATTGCTGAGCATTTACAGGCCATCTGTGAGAGCGGGCTGCCCATTGTGCGCTACTACCACTGGTGCTTCTGTGACAACTGGGAGTGGCTGGAGGGCAATTCTGCCCGTTTTGGCCTGGTCCATGTGGACTACGGGACCCAGGCGCGCACAGTCAAGGCCAGCGGGGAATTCTACCGCCAGGTGATCGCCCAGGGCGGCGTCAGCGAGGAGCTCTACAGCCGCTTCTGCGATGTCCCCTACCCCACCCGCGGGGAGGGGGCCTGAAATGGAGTGGTGGAAGGACGCGCTCATCTACCAGATCTACCCCCGCAGCTTCCAGGACTCCAACGGTGACGGCATCGGGGACATCCCCGGTATCATCAGCCGCCTGGACCACCTTCAGGAGCTGGGGGTGGGGGCCATCTGGCTGAGCCCTGTGTACTGCTCCCCCAACGCGGACAATGGCTATGATATCAGCGACTACCGGGAGATTAACCCGGAGTATGGCACCATGGAGGACATGGAGGAGTTAATTGACCAGGCCGGGAAGCGGGGGATCCGCATCCTCATGGATCTGGTCATCAACCACACCTCCACAGAGCACTACTGGTTTAAGCAGAGCCGGGACAAGACCAGCCCCTACGCGGACTACTACTACTGGTCCCACGGCGGCGCGGACGGGGCCCTGCCCAACAACTGGACCGGCTTTTTCGGCGGGGATTGCTGGGAGTTCGACCCCCAGCGGTGCGAATATTACCTGCATCTGTTCGCCAAGAGCCAGGCGGACCTCAATTACCACAACCCCGCTGTGCTGGAGGAGGTGAAGGATATCCTCCGCTTCTGGCTGGGCAAGGGGGTGGCCGGGTTCCGCTGCGACGTGATCAATATCCTCTGGAAGGACAGCCTGGAGAGCGCCAAGAAGCGTCTGGCCCTCACCGGCAGTGAGCACTACCTCTCCCTGGAGGGCACCCATGAGATCCTCCGCCAGCTCCGGGAGGTGTGGGATGAGTACGACGCATTTACTGTGGGGGAGAGCGTGTTTGTCACCCCCCAGAGCGCCCGCGACCTGTGCGGGAAGGGGCGCAGGGAGCTGGATCTGGTGTTTGCCTTCGAGCACATGGAGTGTGACCAGATTCAGCTCAAGTGGTTCAAGCGGAAGTTCCGGCCCAAGGTGTTTTTTGACTGCCTGGTCAAGTGGCAGAGGGAGCTGGAGTGGAACGCCATCTACCTGGAAAACCATGACCAGCCCCGCTCCGTCTCCCGCTTTGGCAGCGGGCGGTTCTGGAAGGAGAGCGGCAAGCTCCTGGCCACCCTGGTACTCACCCTCCGGGGCACCCCCTTCCTCTACCAGGGCCAGGAGATCGGCATGACCAACTTCGACTTTACCCGTATGCGCCAGCTCAACGATGTGGAGAGTAAAAACGTGGACAAGGTCCTCCGCAGCTTCCACATCCCCCAGAGGCTGCGCTGGAGGATCATCGCCAAAACCAGCCGGGACAACGCCCGCACCCCCTTCCAGTGGGAGGGCGGCGAGGGGGCCGGCTTCACCAGCGGGCGCCCCTGGCTGGGGATCAACCACAACTGTGCAGCCATCAACCTGGCGGACCAGGAGGGGGATGCGGACTCCATCTGGAACTGGTATAAGGATTTGGCCGCCCTGCGCCGGGAGCGGGAGGTCCTGCGCCGGGGGGACTTTGTGCCGCTGGAGGCCGGGGCCCAGGTCTTTGCCTACCGGAGGGAGCTGGGGGAGGAGCAGCTGACCGTGATCCTGAATTTCAGCGACGACCCCGCCCGGGTCTCCCAGGGCGGACAGTTGCTGCGCTCAAACTACCGCCGGGAACGCTTCGAGGGGGTTCTCCAGCCCTGGGAAGCAGTGATTCTGGAATAGGGAGGCGACATCCCGTGAGCACATCCGTCCCGTCCTACGAGCTGATCCGCTCCAACCGGCGCACCCTGTCCCTGGAGATCACGCCGGACTGCCGGATCCTGGTCCGGGCCCCCATGCGGATCTCCCAGAAGCAGATTGACGAGTTTGTCTCCAGCCACACAGGCTGGCTGGAGGAGCATATGGCGCGCCAGCGCCGCCGCCAGGCCAACCACCCTGAGCCCACCAGTGCGGAGCGGGAGGCCTGCATCCGCCGGGCTACGGAGGAGCTGCCCGGCAAGGTGGCCCACTATGGGGCCGTGATGGGCCTGCATCCCACAGGGATCACCATTACTGGCGCAAAAAAACGCTTTGGCAGCTGCAGCGGCAAAAACCGCATCTGCTTCTCCTGGCGGCTGATGCTGTACCCGGAGGCGGCAATCGATTATGTGGTGGTCCACGAGCTGGCCCACATCCGCCACAAGGACCACAGCCGGGCCTTCTACGACTGTGTCGCCCAGGTGCTGCCGGACTGGCGGGAGCGGCAGGCCCTGTTACGGGAGTAAATCGGAATACAAACAGTGGAAAAATTCTATGACAGCCTTTTTCTTGCAGGAAAAAGGCTGTCCACCAATCACAAGGAGGTACTGTATGACCATCCAAGAGCGGATTGACAGCGCGGTGGAGGCCGTCCGCGCCCAGACCGGCGCAAGGCCGGAGCTGGGGCTGATTTTAGGCAGCGGGCTGGGGGATTTCTGTGACCGGCTGGAAAGCCCAACCGTGATCCCCTTTTCCAGCCTGCCCGGCTTCCCCCTCCCCACGGTGGAGGGCCATGAGGGGGCGCTGGTTCTCGGCACCTGCCGGGGGCGTACCGTGGCCGCCCTGCGGGGGCGGGTCCACTACTATGAGGGCTATACCCAGCAGGAGATCACCATCCCGGTCCGAGTGATGGCGAAGCTGGGTGTCAAGACCCTGGTACTGACCAACGCCGCCGGAGGGGTGAACCTGAACTTCCAGCCCGGCAACCTGATGCTGATCAGCGACCACATCAACCTCTCCGGCACAAACCCGCTGATCGGGCCCAATCTGGACAGCTTCGGCGCCCGCTTCCCCGACATGGGCGACGTCTATACAAAGGCCCTGCGGGAGAAGCTGCGGCCCCTGGCCGCCCAGGCGGGTATCCAACTGCGGGAGGGCGTGTATGTCATGTACAGCGGCCCCAGCTATGAGACGCCGGCAGAAATCCGCTGCTTCCGGGCCATGGGCGGCGACGCAGTGGGCATGTCCACCGTCCCCGAGGCCATCGTGGCCCGCCATGCCGGCTTGCAGGTCATGGGTGTGAGCTGTATCACCAACATGGCCGCCGGGATCCTCCCCCAGCCCCTCAGCCATGCGGAGGTGGTGGAGACTGCCGCCCGGGTCAAGCAGGATTTCACCCGGCTGCTGGAGCTGATGGTGGATATCGGGTAGTATGGGACAGAAACAACAGGCAGGCCGCCTGGCCGCCTCCTGCATCATCGCCTTTTCCACCTACTCCCGCATCCCCATGCCCCAGGCGGCATGGACAGAGGAGAACATGCGCTACACCCTGGCGTTCTTCCCGCTGGTGGGGGCGGCCGTGGGGGCGGTATTCTGGGCGGTGGACGGACTGTGCGGCCTGCTGGGGGTTGGTGCGATCCTGCGGGCAGCGCTGCTCACGGCAGTCCCTGCTGTTGTCACCGGCGGCATCCATCTGGACGGCTACTGCGACACGGTAGACGCCCTGGCCTCCCACGCCCCCAGGGAGAGGAAGCTGGAAATTTTAAAGGATTCCAGTGCTGGCGCCTTTGCGGTCATCTGGTGCTGTGTGTGGTTCCTCGTATATTTTGCCCTGCTCACGGAGCTGGGGAGCGCGCCCACCCTGGCCGCGGGATTTGTCCTCAGCCGGAGCCTGAGCGCCCTGGCGGTGGAGCGCCTGCCCTCCGCACGGGCGGGTATGGGCGCGTCTCTGAAGGCAGGCAGCCGCTTCCCCTGGTGGGTACTGGCGGGATACCTGGCCCTCTATGGCGGGGCGGCCTGGCTATGGGGGGAACCCCTGGCAGCCTTGGCGGCCCTGGCGGTGTCGGCTGTGTTTTACTTCGTCTACCGCTCCATTGCCCTGGGGCAGTTCGGCGGGTTCACCGGGGATCTGGCGGGCTGGTTTTTACAGGTGTGTGAGCTGCTGATCCTGATGGCAGTGGTTTTGACGGAAAGGGTGTGTGCGCTGTGGTCCTGATTGTCGGCGGCTCGGCCCAGGGGAAGCTGGCCTTTGCCCGGCGGGAACTGGGTGTTGCCGCATGGAGTGATGGCACGCTGGGGGAGGCAGGCTGCGTGTATGGCCTCCACCGGGCCATCCGGGCTCTGCCGGAGCCCCGGGAAGCCCTGGCGTCCTGGCTGGCGGCACACCCGGATGGCGTGGTCATCTGCGACGAGGTGGGCTGCGGCGTGGTGCCCCTTGACCGGGATGAGCGGGCCTGGCGGGAGCTGGTGGGCCGCATCTGCTGCGAGCTGGCGGAGCAGGCCGCGGCGGTCTACCGGGTGGGCTGCGGCATGGGGGTGCGCCTGAAATAATGACGAAAATATATCTGATCCGGCACGGCCAGACCCAGGGGAACCTGGAGCGCCGTTATATCGGCTCCACAGACCAGCCCCTCTGCCCCCAGGGACGCGCAGCCTTGGCTGGACGGGCCCTGCCGCCGGTGGACCGTGTCTACGTCTCGCCCCTGCTGCGCTGCCGGGAGACAGCGGAAATCCTCTACCCGGGCCAGCCCCAGGAGGTGATCCCGGATCTGCGGGAGTGCAGCTTCGGCGCGTTTGAGCTGCATACCTATGAGGAGCTCCAAGGGGATGCCGCCTATCAGGCGTGGCTGGACAGCGGCGGCACTGCCGCACCTCCCGGCGGGGAGGGGAAGGCCAGCCAGCAGGCGCGGACGGTCAGGGCGTTCCAGGGAATCGCCGCCCGCCATCCACAAGGGGCAGTCGCCCTGGTGGTCCATGGCGGGACCATCATGTCCCTGCTGGAGGCGCTGGAGGGGAGCGGCCAGTTCTACCAATGGCAGGCCCCCAACGGCGGTGGCTATCTCTGCCGGTGGGACGGGCATGGGCTCACGGTGGAGGCGGCGCTATAGGCAGCTATCCTTTTTCTTAAAAGAAAAAGGATCAAAAAGAATATGATTCCACGACGAAAGAGGCTGTCCCGGACGATTTGAAATCGTCCGGGACAGCCTCTTTTGATCCGGTTATTTGATTTTACAGGTGACAATCACCCCGTCCACGTTGTTGCCGGAGACCTCGTACTCCCCGCTGTCAGGCAGATAGGCTGTTGTCCCGCTGGAGTACCACACCTCATAGGTCCCGCTTACGCATTCAATGGTCAGATGCTTCCCCTCAAAGGGGAACTGCCGGAGATAATCCATGTATTCCTCCAGGCACATATCCAGCCGGGCAATCTCCGTGGCGTGGGGGATGCCCACATAGCGGAAATGCCAGGGCTCGTCCCAGATGCCGGTCAGCGACTCCTTCCCGGTCTCGTAGCGGACGATATAGCCGTAATCGTGGCAGTTGCTGTTGATCCACGCATACTCCCCGGTGCCATCGTAGTCCGCACTGGAGCCGTCGCTGCGCAGGACAGACAGATCCACCACCAGGCCCGTGTGGTGCTCGCTGCCTCCGGGCTTGGCTACGTACTTCTCCGCATGGGAGAGGCCGTTGCGCTCCGCGCTCTGGTCAAAGAGATGCTGCTGGAATTCCTCTGTACGAAAACCGGCAACCACATTGATCGATTTGCTGCCCCCCTGGTTCATAAACGCATCCAGCATCTCGTTGAGGGCTTCCATCGCCACGGGGGCCAGGAACACCTCCCGGTCCCGGACGTAGTAGCTGGATGTCTTCTTGTCAAAGATGCATTCCAGCTCCTGGTCCTCCGGAAAGTGGTAAAAGACCATATTGTTTACAAGGATCAGATCCCCGGTGTAGAGTGCGTCGTCCGCCAGCGTCGTCCGGGTGCAGGCGATCCCCGACGCGGTGACGACGTTTGCCGGCAGGGGCTCCTGGCTGGACGGCTCTGCGGGCTCGCCGCCCGGTTCCCCGTCAACCTTGACAGCGGGCGGCGGTTCCCTCCCGCCGGCGAGCCGGCTGGAGCCAAACACGCACAATATGACCGCTGCCAGCAGCAGGACCACGTGCGCGGGACGGAGGCGCGCACGGCGCCTGCGGCGGTAACGGGTATTCCTTCTCATCTTGTTTGCTGTTCCTCCTTATGCGTTCATCGGTACCGCCCTGCTGGCGGCCTGGATTGAGACTAACGCTGCCAGGCATCCGCCCTGCATCCCTCTTGCATCCTTTTTGTAAAAAATTGGCGGGCCTCACAGGTAGTTCCACCACAGGGAACGGTTCCTGTCGTAAAAGGCCCAGTTGGCCAGCGGAATTTTCAGGGACTGCCCGCCGTAGGAAAAGATAATCTGCCCATTGGCGTTGTACTCGCCGTTGGAATGCAGCATGGCATCCGTATTCTCCAGGATACTCTTGACATAGTCGCTATACCAGCTGTCATTGACGCTGTCCAGGCCCCAGTAGTCCCGCCAGGCCGTGCCGAAATTGGCCGCACCGCGGAACCCCCAGTTGAGGGGGGTGCCGCTGTACCAGTCCAGGTTAAAGGCCAGAATGCGCTGGGACTGGGCGTCTACCAGCACGTCCAGGGAAAAGGGGGCGCCATCCAGGCGCATCCGGTAGGCCTGGAAGCTCATCCGGGTGGAGGAATCCACATAGAGGGTCTCCCCGTAGCCATAAAACTCCAGCTCACTGTCTGCGTCCCACAGCTGGGGCATGGCCCCCATGGCCTGGAGGGTGCGCACCTCCGACCGCACCGCCGTCAGGCGTTCGTCCCACTTCTGGCGCGTTTTTTCCAGCTCCATATCTGCCGCTTCGGCCTCTATGGCAAGAGCGGCCTCATCGCCGAAGGAGGCCTCCTCAAGATAGAAGGATATCTCGCTCGATATCTCCCCGCTGGTGACAAATGCGCTGGCGTTCATCCCGCCTTGGATGGCCAGATCCCCCAGCACCATGCTGCTGAGCGTCCCGCTTTGCAGCAAAAGCAGCTTCTCCGCCACCGTCAGCTGCACGCTCTCGGCAAAGCCCTCCCGCCCATCCTCCTGGGTGATATGGGGCTCGTCCAGCAGCTGCTGGTCATTCCACGCGGAGAGCTCTGCGGGCAGGAAAAAGGCGGCTGCCACCAGCAGGGCCGTCAGAACAATCACAATCATCTTACGCAAGGGCGATCCCTCCCAGCTCCACAGTCACCTTTGTCCCCAGATCCAGCTGGCTCTCAAAGCGCAGGCTCCCCTGGTGGAGTGCCGCGATCTCCTTGCATAGGGCCAGGCCCAGCCCCGCGCCCCCCTCGGCCCGGGACCTGGATTTATCTACCATGTAGAAGGCCTCCGTAATTTTGCTCAGCTCCTCCTCCGGGATGCCCCGCCCCTGGTCTGAAACGGTCAGGCAGTAGCCAGCCCCCACACGCCTGCCCTCCAGGATCAGCAGGCCGCCGGGTTCTGATGCCTTCCGGGCGTTGTCCAGCAGGTTTTGCAGCAGCATTTGCAGCAGGGCGGGATCCCCCTGCAAGCTGCCCTCCTCCGCCTGTACCACCAGAGACAGGCCCTTCCCCCGGATGGCCGGCAGGCTGATGCGCTCCGCCTCCAGGCACAGCCGCTGCATATTTATGCTGCGCACATCCGCCGTGGCGTGGCCCACCACCAGCAGGCTCATCAGGGCCAGGGACAGGTTTTCCAGCCGCTTCCCCTCAGAAAAGATGTAGCTGGCGGCCTTGAAGCGCTTGTCCTCCCCCAAATCCCGGCTGCGGAGCATGTCCGCGTAGCCAATGATGGAGGTCAGGGGCGTTTTCAGCTCGTGGACAAAGCTGGCGGTAAAATCCTCCTGCCGCCGGGCGGCATCCTCCAGCTCCTGGACATTTTTTTCAATGGCGTCTGCCATGTGGTTGAAGCTGGCGGCCAGCTCACTGATCTCGTCCCGGCCCGTCACCCGGGCCCTGGGGGTGTAATCCCCCTGGGACAGCTGGGTCGCCACCCGGCCCAGGCTGCGGATTGGCGTGGTCAGCCAGTAGGAAAAGGCGAACATCACCGCGCTGCTCACACCCACCACCAGCAGCACAATCCAGCGGTAGACCTGGTAGTGGATCTCCCGGTCAGAAAACAGGCTGGTGATGTCCCGGATCGTCTCCAGATACAGCACCCCATCCGGCAGGGCCAGCGGCCCTGCGCTGTGGATCAGATAGCGGCCGGTTTTCCCGTCCCGGCGGAGGATGTAGCCAGCGGCATACTCACTGATGCTCTCCCGCAGCTCCTGGTCCCCGGCGGAGTTGAGGGTGGAATAGACCTCTACCCCGGCCTGGGTGCTCACCCGGAACTGGTGGTCAGAAAAATAGGCGTTTTCACTGAGTGTGCGGGTGAGGCTGCCGCTGAGGTTCTCCAGGTTCTCCAGGGTGATGCCCCGGGCGGAGCAAACCGCCTCATAGGTGATCCGCAGCATCTGCATCTCCTCCTGGGCAACGTCCACCTCCCGGTCCAGGGTGGAGCGGAAGGAGAGGGAGATGAGCAGATAGCTTCCCACCCCCGTGGACAGCAGCAGGATGCTCAGGGCGGCCAATGTCACCTTCCAGGCGAATTTCATTCCTTGACCTCCAGGCGGTATCCCACCTTATAGACAGCGGCGATGCGCTCCTGCCAGCCCAGCTTTTTGCGCAGCCGCTGGACGTGGAGATCCACAGTGCGGCTGTCGCCCATGTAGTCATTTTCCCATACCCGTTCGTAGATTGTCTCCCGGAACAGGGCGATATTCTTATTTTGCAGGAAGAGGATCAGCAGGCTGTACTCCTTAGCAGTAAGGGGCACGGGCTCGCCCGCCTTGGTCACGACCCGGGACTGGGTGTCCACCACGACGTCACCCACCGTCACACGGCTCTCGGTCTTGTGGTAGCGGCGCAGGACGGTCTCCACCCTGGCCAGCAGCTCTGCAATCTCGAAGGGCTTGACAATGTAGTCATCCGCCCCCAGCTTCAGCCCCTTGATCCGGTCCTTTACCGCGCTACGGGCAGTGATGAAGATGACCGGGATCTCCATGGGGGCCAGATACTCCATCAGGTCAAAGCCGTTGATCCCCGGCAGCATCACATCCAGCAAAACCAGGTCGTAACGCCTTGCTTCCACAGCGTCTGCTGCCGCAGCGCCGTTGTCCAGGCAGTCACAGCTGTAACCGGCCGCTGTCAGGCTCATATCCAGCAGGTCAGCAATGGGTTTCTCATCCTCCACTATTAAAATCTTAATCATTTGTTTCTCCTTTTTTGCCGCGTTTTCTGCGGCAGAGGACAGCAGGATCGGGGATTACGCCAACATATTTCCCTATTTTATAAGGATAGCAAATCCTGCGTGAAATTACAACTGTGATTTTACGGGAAAAACAGAGGGGAGCTATATTTGCAAAAGCGTACGTTTGCAAATATGGCTCCCCGTTTGTGTTACACTTTTCTAATCGGCTAC